>JAHECN010000147.1 GCA_024641735.1 Gemmatimonadota bacterium
TCCGCGAGGGATGCGTCAATTGTCACTCGCAGCAGATTCGCCCGCTCCGCTACGAGACCGAGCGGTATGGCGAGTACTCGAAGCCGGGTGAGTCGGTCTACGAGCATCCCTTCCTCTGGGGATCGCGGCGGATCGGACCGGACCTCGCCCGCGAGGGTGGCAAGTACCCGAACCTCTGGCATGTGCGACACTTTGCGAATCCGCGCGAGATCGCCGCGGGATCGATCATGCCGACGTACGCGCACTTCGCGACCTCCACGATCCGCTGGGATGTGATTCCCAAGCGGGTGGATGTCATGGCGATGCTCGGTGTGCCATACGGTGACGCGATCAACAACGCGATTCCGATGGCGAAGGCACAGGCCCAGGAAATTGCGGCGGATGTCGAGGCATCGGGTGGACCCGCGGGGCTCGCCGACAAGGAAGTGGTGGCCGTGGTCGCCTATTTGCAGCGACTCGGGCGTGACATCGCGCTCCCCGCTGCCGGGCGGGCGCCATGAAACTGTCCGACATCATGGGCAACGCCGGCCTCTCCATCTATGCCGAAGTCGCCTTGGTTCTCTTCCTCGCGGCCTTCGTCGCGATCATCTGGTGGGTGTTCCGGCCGACGGCACGCACGCGGTGGCAACAGGATGCCCAACTTCCGTTTGACGATGGCAGCGTGCCACCGTCGCGTTCCGCAGGGGTGACCCATGAGTGATCAGGATCGGCTCATCGAGCACAGTTACGACGGCATCCAGGAATACGACAATCCGATGCCACGGTGGTGGGTCACGATGTTCTGGGCCACGATTGTCTACGCCGGTTTGTACTACCTCAACATCGGCGGCATGGGGAGTGGTGAGGGGCGGATTGCGCAGTACGAGGCATCGATGGCTGCGGCTGCCGCTGCTCGTCCGCCCGAGGCACCGACACTCTCCCCAGAGGCCCTGCTGGCCCTGGCCAACGATCCCGCGCGTGTGGCCGCCGGCAAGGAGGACTTCACGAAGTATTGTGCCTCCTGTCACGCGGCGGATGGTGGCGGACTGATTGGGCCGAACCTCACCGATGATGCCTGGTTGCATGGTGGGCGGATCGAAGAGGTACACAAGACGATTGTCGAGGGTGTTCTGGCGAAGGGGATGCCGGCGTGGGGTCAGATTCTGACCCCAGCCGAAGTGGACGATGTGGCGGCCTATGTCTGGTCGCTCCACGGCACCACGCCTGCCGCGCCAAAGGCCGCTGAAGGAGAGGTGGTGTTACGGTGAGTGCCCCGGCCGCCCGCGGCCGCGTCTTGCCAACGCTGAACGAGGACGGATCTCGCAACTGGATCCGCCCCAAGCCGTCGCCGGGCCCGTGGTGGGCACGGCGGCGCGTCGTGGCGTACCTGTTGATGATCTTCTTCATCGGGTTGCCGCACGTCCAGATCGGCGGGAAGCCCGCCATCCTGCTGGACGTGCCACGGCGGCAGTTCACCATTCTCGGTACCACCTTTCTGCCGACCGACACGTTGCTCCTGATGCTGCTGCTCGCATCGGTGATCATCGCGATCTTCCTCTTTTCCGCGCTCTTCGGGCGCGTCTGGTGCGGCTGGGCCTGTCCGCAGACGGTCTATCTTGAGTTCCTCTATCGACCGATCGAACGACTCTTCGAGGGCGGGCGGAGCGGCTCGTTGGTGATGGACCGAAAGGGGCAGCATTTCCATCCGCGACGTCTCGCGAAGTACCTCGTCTATCTCGCGATCTCGCTCCTCTTGGCGCATACCTTCCTCGCCTACTTCGTCGGCGTCGAGACGCTGGAACGCTGGGTGCAACTCTCACCGGCGCAACACCCCACGCCGTTCCTGGTGATGGCCGTCACGACCGCGCTGATCTTCACGGACTTCACCTGGTTCCGTGAGCAGACCTGCCTCATCGCCTGCCCCTACGGGCGGTGGCAGTCGGTGCTGCTGGATCAACAGTCGCTGGTGGTGGCGTATGACTACAATCGTGGCGAGCCACGCACGCGTAGTCGCGAGCAGGCAGACGGGGCGGGGGATTGCATCGATTGCGGCGCCTGCGTCACCACCTGTCCGACCGGCATCGACATTCGGAATGGCCTCCAGATGGAATGCGTGCACTGCACGCAGTGCATGGATGCCTGTGACACCATCATGGACAAGGTCGAGCGCCCTCGCGGCTTGATTCGGTACTCGTCCGGGGACGCACTGGCCGGAAAGCCGCAGCACCGGTTGCGACCACGCGTGGTGATCTATCCGCTCGCGCTCGTGCTCTTTCTCGGGGCCTTTGTGGTGACGCTCCGGACACGCGCCTCAGCAGACATCACGGTGCTCCGCAGTCAGGCGGAGCCGTTCCGGGTTGAGGCCGATGGTCGAGTCGCCAATCAGGTGCGGATCCGGATCGGCAATCGTGGCAGCCAGACCGAGGAGTATCAGATCGTCGTCGTCGGCGCAGAGGCGGGCACCGTGATCGCACCCGAGAATCCGCTGCGGGTGGATCGGGACGCCCTGCGGACGACGTCGATCTTCGTGCTCTTGCCGCCATCAGCCTTCTCGGCGGGGCTCCGGCCGGTGACCATTCGCATTACGACGGCAAACGGGTTCGCGTCGGAGACACCCTTCAATTTGCTGGGGCCCGTGGCACCCTCCCCCGAGAGTCCCTGATGGCGCTGCTCCGGAAGGATCGCATCTGGCCGACGGCCATCGCCACGGTGCTGCTCGGCAACGTGGTCCTCGGCCTGGTCCTGATGCGCGTCGCAGGGAGTGACGAGCACTTTGCCGTCGAGCCCGACTACTACCGCAAGGCCGTCGCGTGGGATTCCACCATGGTCTCGGCCGAGCGTAGCGCGGCGCTGGGATGGTCCCTCGTCACGCAGATCACCCCGGTTCGTCCTGGGTCGCCGAGTCGCTTTGCTGTGACCGTGCACGACAGCCTCGGTGCAGCGGTCACCGGGGCAAGCGTGCGGGTGGATGCGTTTCCCGTGGCCTACGCCGCTGAGGTGCAGCATGCGCCGCTCTCCTTCGATCCGGAGGGCGAGGAATACGCGACGACGTTGGACTTGTCGCGGTCCGGGCTCTGGGAGATGCGTGTCGCGGTGGGCCGCGGGTCGGAACAGTTCTCCGCGGTGATCCGGATGCAGCTCTCCGACGATGGCCATGCCACGCTGGTCGCTGCACGCCCGGGCGATCCCATGCCATGACCTTCGCGGTTGCAGTGCTCGTCGCCTCGTTGCTCGGCAGCGTGCACTGCGCCGCGATGTGCGGGGCCTTTACCTGCCTCTACGCGCCGGCAGGCGCCTCCTGGCAGAGGACGCGCTGGGCGCATGGCGCCTACAACCTCGGGCGTCTCGTGTCGTATCTCCTGCTTGGTGCGGTCAGCGGGATGCTGGGCGCCGGCCTGTCGCGCGCCGGTACGTTGGCGGGCGTCTCGAACGCGGCGGCGATCATCGCCGCCATCCTGCTCATCGTCTGGGGCCTGCACGCCGTGATCGTGGCCGCAGGCGGACGGATCGGAGTGTTGCGTCCACCCGAGGGATGGCAGAATGCCATGGGCTCGGTGCTGCATCGCTTTCGTGGCAAGCCACCGATCGTGCGTGCAACCGCCGTCGGATTGCTCACCACGCTGCTCCCGTGCGGGTGGCTCTATGCCTTTGTGGTGACCGCGGCCGGCACCGGTTCCGCGTGGGGCGGCGCCTCGCTGATGGCGGTGTTTTGGGTTGGGACATTGCCGATGATGCTGGCGGTCGGTGCAGGATTGCAGCGCCTCAGTGGCCGCTTCCGTGACCGACTGCCGATGGTGAGTGCCGCAACGATCTTCCTGCTTGGGGCGCTCTCGCTGGCTGCGCACCTCGACATCCTCCCCATCGGACGCTCGTTGCATCGCTGGCTGCCCGTCGTGCCAGTGGCTGCGGGGAACGCGACCGCGCCGCACGGGCACGCGCCGTGAGGCCGCGATGAGCCCCTCCCACCTCGGCGTGTCCTGTACGCACTGTGGGCTCGCAGTCCCGCCCGCGCTGCTCGCCGAGGATGGCGGGCCGTCCTTCTGCTGCAGTGGATGTGACACCGCGCACCGAATCGTCCGGGCCGGGGGGCTGGAGCAGTACTACACCCTCTCGGAACAGCGTCGGCAGGCGGTCCAGAGCAGCGGGCGGACGTTCGAGGAGTTTGATCATCCCGCGTTCGCCGAGCTGTATGTTCAGGAGCCCGTGCCGGGGAGACGCGTCACCGAGCTCTATCTCGAAGGGGTGCATTGCGCGTCGTGTGTCTGGCTGGTCGAGCGTGTGCCACTCTTGCTGGACGGCGTCGTGCGCGCGGAGCTGGACGTTCGCCGATCGATGGCCCGCGTGGAATGGGATCCGTCCCAGCGCTCGCTCGCCGAGATTGCGCGGGTCCTCGATCAATTGGGCTACACGCCGCACCCGTTCCGCGGCGTCACGCGCGACACGATGCGGCGGCAGGAAGATCGCGCGATGCTGGGGCGGATCGGGGTGGCGGGGGCGTTGGCCGGCAACGTCATGCTGCCCGCGCTGGCCCTCTACGCCGGAGACCTCAGTGGGATGGAGTCGGAGTATGGTCGACTCTTCCGCTGGGTCTCGCTTGCCCTGACGATTCCGGCGCTCCTCTTTCCCGGGCGCATCTTCTTCACCGGTGCCATCGCCGCCTTGCGCACGCGCCGACTGCATATGGATTTGCCGATCGCCATCGCGCTCGCTGCGGGGTTGGTCCGGGGTGCAATCAATACCGTGACCGACTCGGGGCCGATCTACTTCGACGGCGTCACCGTACTCATCTTCCTGCTGCTGGTCGGGCGCTTCCTCCAGCTACGCGGTCAGCGCGCCGCCGCGGATGCCGCGGAGTTGCTCTTCTCGCTGGCACCCAACTCGGCGCGCGTCATCGACGGGGACGGCACCGAGCGCGTGCTTCCCACGGCGGCACTCCTCCCGGAGATGCTCGTGCGGGTCCGTGCCGGAGAGACCTTTCCTGCCGACGGCACCATCACAGTGGGAGAAACCAGCATCAATGCGGCGCTGCTCACGGGTGAGTCACGACCCGTGGCCGCAATCTGTGGCGACGTCGTGCACGCCGGCACGCTGAACGTCGCGGCACCCGTCACGATGCGGGTCGTCGAGGCCGGAAGCAGCAGCCGGTTGGCACAGCTCCTGGCCCAAGTGGAAGCGAGCAGTGCGCGTCGGGCGCCGGTGGTGGCGTTCGCAGATCGGCTGGCGGGGTACTTCGTGGCGACCGTCCTGGTGTTGGCCGTGGTCACCTTTGCGCTCTGGGTCGGTCGCGATACTGCCGCGGCGTGGGACAACGCTATCGCGTTGTTGATCGTGACCTGCCCCTGTGCGCTGGCCCTCGCGACCCCACTCGCGGTCACGGTTGCGGTGGGACGTGCCGCGCAAGCTGGCATCTACATCAAGGGTGGCGATGCACTGGAGTTGCTCGCGCGTCCGGGTCGTCTGGTGCTCGACAAGACCGGCACCTTGACCGAAGGGAGCGCGGCGCTGCTCTTCTGGGAGGGAGACGACACCGTGCGTTCCCTCGTGCTCGCACTCGAGGCGGGGTCCACGCATCCTGTGGCTGACGGCTTTCGACGCGCGTGGCCGATGTCCGCCGTCCCTGAGGCAGCATCGGTACAGCATCATGTTGGCGGCGGTATCGTCGGCGTGGTTCAGGGAAGGAGCGTGGTGGTCGGGTCTCCGCGCTTTGTCCGCGCGCAGATTGGCGAGGCCGACGCGGCGTTCCTGACTGGCGATCCGACGCTGACCCCGGTCTGGGTGGCAGTCAATGGTGCGGTGGTCGCGCGTGCGGGGTTCGGGGATCGCATTCGCTCCGACACGCGGATCGCACTCGATGCACTGCGGCAGCGTGGCTGGCAGACCACCCTCCTCTCGGGCGATGATCCGGCGGTCGCGGCCGCGGTCGGCACCTCGCTCGGCTTTGCGCCGGACGCGACGATTGGGGGCGCCACGCCTGAGGGGAAGCTGCGGCACGTCGAGGCGTGCCGAGTGGCACATGGTCCGGTCGTGATGGTTGGTGACGGCGTCAACGATGCCGCGGCGATCGCCGCCGCACATGTCGGTGTGGGCGTACATGGTGGCGCGGAAGCCTGTCTGGCGACCGCCGATGTCTATCTCACCGTGCCAGG
>JAHECN010000148.1 GCA_024641735.1 Gemmatimonadota bacterium
GGATGGTGTTCATCGAAGATCTGATGGCGAGTATCGCGATGCTGGACAAGGTCGCGGCCGGGTTCCGCGCCAAGCTCCCGCTCGCGCTGCTCCGCCGGGGCGTGCACGAGGGCACGATGGATGATCCGGCTGTCGTACTCTTCACGAGTGGCAGTGAGCGCGACCCCAAGGCCGTGCTGCTGACGCATCGCAATCTGGCCGCCAATCTGGATGGCATTTCCGCTGCGATCGCGCTGAGCCCTGACGACATCTTCCTCGCCAACCTTCCGCTCTTCCACGTCTTCGGCTTCACCACCAATCTCTGGCTCCCGTTGCGGCATGGCATGACGATCGTCAGCTACGCCAATCCCCTGGAATTCAAGACAATCTGTGACATCATTCGGGAAGAGACGGTCACCTTTGTGGTGGGGACGCCGATCTTCATGTGGGGCTATCTGCGGAAGTCACAGCCAGGAGACTTTGCCACCTGCCGGATCATGCTGACGGGTGCCGACAAGACGCCGGACTCGTTGCGACAGGAATTCCTCGAGAAGCACGGGATTCAGCTTCTCGAAGGGTATGGCTGTACCGAGACCAGCCCAGTCATCAGCGTGAACTTCCCGGGGGCGAACAGGCCTGGGAGTGTCGGGAAGCCCCTCGGCAACGTGCAGGTCCGTGTGGAGCACTACGACACCGGCAAGGAATGCGCCCTCGGGGAGATTGGCAAGATTCTCGTGAAAGGCGAGAGCGTGATGCAGGGGTATTACGACGATTTTGCGGCCACCAGTCTCGGGATGCGACATGGCTGGTACGACACCGGCGACATGGGGTACCAGGATGCCGATGGGTTTCTCTGGCACGTGGGGCGATTGAAACGATTCATGAAGATCGGCGGCGAGATGGTCTCGCTGATCCGCGTCGAGAACGCTCTGGAGCGCTGCCTGCCAGACGATGTCGCGTGTTGTGTCGTCGAGATTCCGGATGGTGTGCGTGGTGCTCGCATCGTCGCGGCGGTGACGCGGCCGATCGATGAAGCCTCGGTCGTCAAGGCGATGTCGGCGGAGTTGCCGAACATCGCCCTGCCCAAGCAGTTCGTCGTGATCGCGGAGCTGCCAACGATGGGGAGTGGGAAGATCGATTTCCGCCTCACCACCGAGCTGGTGCGCGACATGATCCAGCAGGCCTGATCAGCGAATCCAGTTCACGTAGCCCGTGATGATCATGGCATTGCTGAAGTCGATGAAGAACGCGCCGACCATCGGCAAGACCAAGTAGGCACGCGGCGCCGCCCCGAAGCGCTCCACGAGCGACTCCATGTTGGCGACTGCGTTTGGGGTGGCGCCGAGCCCGAAGCCGCAGTGCCCACCCGCCATCACCGCCGCCTCATAGTCGCGCCCCATCACCCGGAACGTGACGAAGTACGCGAACGCGGCCATGATGGCGACTTGCACCATCAGGATGGTCAGCAACGGCACGGCGAGCGCGAGGAGTTCCCAAAGTCGCAGCGACATCAACGCCATCGTCAAAAAGAGCGACAGCGCGATGGTTCCGATATCCTCCACCGTGCGCATCTCGATGGTCAGCCATCCCGTGGCGTCCCCGCCGTTTCGCACCACCGCCGCGACCAGCATCGCCCCGATGTAGCCGGGAAGCGTCACGAACTGCCCCAGCCACTGCGACAACACGCCGCCCAGGGCCATGCAGACCAGGATCATCGCCAGGACGCGGAGCAGACCCAGCGCCGTCGGTGCCTCACCAATCGGTTCAGATTCCAGCGCGGACTCTGGCGAAATCGCCTCCGCCTCCCGCATCGCGTCCTGGTCCGCAGCGCTCGGCTGGGGACCACGGAGATTGAACCGGGTCAGGAGTCGGGTGCCAACCGGTCCGCCGATCACGCCGCCCCCGACCAGGCCGAAGGTCGCCGCCGCCATGGCGAGGGGGACCGCGCCGGCAAGGTGGTATTGCTCCTCGAACAGCTTCCCGAATGCGGCACCAGTCCCGTGCCCACCCGTCATGGTGACCGAACCGGCCAGGAGCCCGAGCAGTGGGTCGAGCCCGAGGAGCTTGGCCAGCCCTGCACCGACCCCCGACTGAATCACCGCGAGCAGCGATGCCAACCCCCAGAACAGGGCCACCTGTGGCCCGCCCTTCCGAAGGAGCGCCATGGAGGCACCCAGACCGATCGACGTGAAGAACGCCACCATGAGCGGGGTCTGGAGCGTGGTGTCGAATTCGAAGGCGAGGATGCCGTTCTGCCGCAGGGCCAAGGCGATCCCAGCGAAGAGGAAGCCACCGACCACCGGCGCGGGGATGTTGAAGCGATCGAGGACGCGAATCCGCCGCCGGACCCCATATCCCACGAAGAGCAGTACCGCGGCCATCGCGACCGATTGGATCATGTCCAGTTTCAACGAAGGGGTCACGCGACGCTCGGGTGGGGGAAGGGCAAGAAGCTACCTGCCCCCCGCGAAACGCGCCACGGTTCCGCGGACCCGGGTGGTCACGTAACTTCCGGGATGCATCGTCGCCACTTTGTCCACTCCGCCTCTCTGGCGTTTGCCGCCGCGGCCTTCCCGCGTCGGGCAAGCGCTGCCTCCCTCCAGCGCGTTGGACTGGAGCTCTACTCCGTCCGCGATGCGATGCGTCGCGACCCCGAGGCGACGCTCGCCGCCGTGCGCGCCATCGGGTACGACGACGTGGAACTGCTCTGGTCGTTCGGCAACTTTGGGCGAACACCCGCGCAGGTGCGCGCCTCACTGGATCGTGAAGGTCTCAAGGCGCCATCGGCCCACCTTGCGCCAGAGACGCTGCGCTCCAACTGGTCGAAGAGTCTCGACGACGCGGCGCTGATTGGGCACCAGTACCTGATCGTTCCCTCCTTGCCGATTGACGCCGCACGTCCGCTCGAGTCTTGGCGGGAATGGGCTGACACGTTCAATGTGGCGGGCGCGGAGGCTCGTCAGGCGGGCATCTGGCTCGCGTTTCATAACGAGCCGGGACATCAGCGCATGATCGACGGCGTCGTCCCCTACGATCTCTTCCTGGAGCGTACCGACCCCTCCGTCGTCCGGCTCCAGCTCGACTGCGGGAACATGACGATGGGCGGTGGTGATCCGATGGCCTACCTGCGGCGCCACACGGTACGGTATTGGAGTTTCCATCTGAAGGACGTCGTGGCGGACCGGAGTCGCGACACCGAACTGGGGCAGGGCATCATCGATTTGCCCGCGTTCGTGCAGGCGATTCCCGAGATCGACCGCAAGCCCTGTTTCGTTGAGCAGGAAGGTGGCCCCGACCCCTTGGCCAGTGCGGGGCGGAACTACCGGTTTGTGCGGTCCATCGGCGCATGATGACGGAGGGTGCCAAGCAACCTGACGACCTTCCGCGGCGTAGAATCTTCTATGGGCGCCGATCCGGCGAATATGTGGCCGCGCCCGAGTCGGTTCCGTCGGCTGCGGTCCCTTGGAGGACGTTGCTCCTCTGGGTGCTGGTGATCGGAGAGATCGGCATCCTGGTGGAACTCCTCCTGCTCGGTCACGATGACGACCGGTGGCAGCTGGTGCCGCTCGCGCTTGCGGGAGCCATGTTGCTCCTTGTCGCGTGGTATCTGGTTCGGCGGACTGCTCAGTCGGTCTGGGCAATTGGTAGTGTCGCCCTCCTCAGCTGTCTGAGCGCGGCGCTCGGAATATTCTTTCACTATCGTGCCAACGTGGAGTGGGAGCTCGAAACCACCCCCGAGATGCATGGATGGGAACTCTTTCGGGAAGTCGTCACCGGCGCGCTGCCGCTGCTGGCTCCCGGCGCCATGCTTCAGTTGGGCCTGATTGGCCTGATCTGGTG
Organism: Gemmatimonadota bacterium; assembly: GCA_024641735.1. GTDB lineage: Bacteria > Gemmatimonadota > Gemmatimonadetes > Gemmatimonadales > GWC2-71-9 > Palsa-1233. The sequence continues at coordinate 3,820 of JAHECN010000148.1, forward strand.
CTACCGACACCCACAGCTCACCAATCCGGTGCGCAGCGGTGCCCACACTTCGGAGAACTGATGATGTTGACTCCCCCTCGCCCTGCACGGTTGCTCCTGCTCGCCGTCACGCTGTTGGTCGCCTCTTCGGCGACGGCACAGGTCGGCAAGAACCTTGGTGCACTCGATCCGAATCTTGCGCCCGAAGCGGAGATCGCCGCGTTGCCCGGAATGAACGCGACCTTGGCGCAAGCGGTGGTTGCCGGACGCCCCTACCTCACCATGACGGCGCTCGATGCGTTGCTCGGGAAGTCACTCACGGTGGCCCAGCGCAAGGCGCTCTACCCGAAGTTGTTCCGTCAGGTCAATCTCAATGCGACCACGGACGCCGAGATCAATTTGATCCCCGGGATGGGGCCGCGGATGCTGAAGGAGTTCAAGGAGTACCGCCCCTTCGCCTCGCTGGCGGTCTTTCGGAAGGAGATGGGGAAGTACATCGATGCGGCCGAAGTGGCGCGTCTTGAGCAGTACGTCTTTGTCCCCGTGGATCTCAATACCGGAACGGACGAGGACATTCTGACCATTCCTGGGGCGGGTCGTCGCATGGTGCGGGAGTTCAACGAGTACCGCCCATGGAAGAACGAGGCACAATTCCAGAAGGAGATCGGGAAGTACGTTGATGCCAAGGAAGTGGCGCGACTCTGGAGTTACGTGACGATCGCGGCGCCGAAGTAACGGCCCGCGCCGAACGCAGTGAGGCCCCGGACGGTCTGCCGTCCGGGGCCTCGCTGCGTGTCAGGGGGCGGGTGTGCGCCGCGGAATGTTGGCGCGGCCCGCGAGCAGGAGCCCGATGCCACACCAGACAATCTCGCGCAATCGCGTCAGGACTGCCGCAATCATGCCCACCGATGCGGGAACGCCCGCCAAGCCAAAGAGGAGAAAGAGCGACCCTTCCCGTGATCCCATCTCCCAGGGCAACAGGAAGAAGACGTTGACAGCGAGGGCGGAGAGCCCGGAGATCATCACCGCCGAGAGGACACTGATCGAGATGCCGAGGCCGTGCGCCACGAGCAACAACTCGCCCATCGCGACCCATCGTGACAGGTAGTCCACCCCGACCGCGAGGGCGAGCCGTGCGGGGTGATCGGTGTGCATGGTGGCGAGTTGGGAGTCCATCGCCGCAAATCCCTCGGCGCGTGCGGCGAGCCAGGTTGAGGCGCGTCCGAGTGGCCGTCGTGCCAGCCATGCCGTTGACCGCGCGACGAAGCCGTGCCGATGCCCGAGTTGCACCACGACCAGCGCCGCGCCGATCACGACGCCCGCAGCGATCAGGCCGACGCGAAGGGCGCCATCGACCGAGGTGAGCGTGAGCGCCGCCACGATCGCCGTGAGCCACATCAGGAGCGAGCTCAAGGCGTGCAGCATCGCGTATTGGAGCACACTGCCGGCGGCGCGACGCGTGCCAATCCATGGTGTGAGTGCCGCGATACGATAGGGCTCACCACCGGCGTTCACGACGGGCGTGAGGAAGTTGATGGCGAACCCAACCAGGGAAATCTTGAAGATCGAGCGGAAGGGCGGGGCGCCTGGCTCCGGCGACAAGGTCAGCCACCACGCGATGGCATTCAACGCGTAGACGATCGCATGGAGACCGACGATGGGGATCGCCAACCACCCGACTGCGCGAACGCCATCGACCAGCGTGTCGAGCCCAACAGTGATGGTCAGGAAGGCAAGAACGCCCAGGCCCGCCAGGACGGCGGCGAGGCGCAGCATGCGGCTCACGCGCGAGAGGGTGGCGCCGGAATGAGGCGCACCGCGATCGCCGTGGCGAAGCCCGCAATGCAGAGGCCCGCGATGGCGTCGACGGCGTAGTGGACCTGGAAGTAGACCACACCAATGAGGATGCCGACCGCGAAGGGAAAGAGAATCCAGCCGAGCAGTTTCCAGTTGCGGAAGGCGAGGATTGCCGCCGCCATGGAAGCCGCCACGTGACTCGAGGGGAAGGCGGAGCCCCAAGAGTCCCCGCCGTCGATCAAGTCACGGACCAGACGCGACGGGAGGCCCGCGTGCGCGCCATCCGTCGGCCAGCCCCAGAGGTAGGTCGGGCCGGCGACCGGGAAGAGCAGGAAGATCAAATAGCAGGTAAAGAACGCCAGCGAGATTCCGAATATCGTCTGGCGTGCGCGAACGATGTGGCCCCGCCACCAGAGCGCTGCGGGCGCGATGACCACCAACGGGAAGAACCCCAGATAGGACAACGAGAGCGGCCACGACACCATGCTCGGCGAGCGACTCCGGCTCCAGTCATAGGCAAACTGCCGGCC
>JAHECN010000026.1 GCA_024641735.1 Gemmatimonadota bacterium
CATGCCAGCCGTCACGGCCACCACGGCCTTTGCCTCGGACCGTCCCGTGGCGAACGCATTGGGCTGTTCCGACGGCATGATGGCGACCCGTGGCATCGGCAAGCCAGCCCGTTGACGGAGTTCATCGACCAGCGCGAACAGGTCCGGTGCATCCTGCGCGGTGACGACCTTCGCGCGGTACCCCCGGAGCACCATCGAATCCGAGAACCAGAAGGAGACGAATGCCATGATTACACCGATAAAGCCCCCGAGCATCAAGCCCGAGGCGCCACCGACGATCTGGCCTCCCACCATCATGATGGACATCAATCCAGCCAGCAGGATGAATGTCTTTGCGTTGTTGATCATGCTTCTCTCGCTGTGAAACGACGAAGGCGAGCCTTCGTCGCCCCCGGGGTCGCCGGGTGGTAACGAAAGTCTCGCCTAGACAGCCTGTTTGGCTCTCCCGTGGCACCGTGCGGCCGAAGCACGCAGTCTTGACGATGCCGCCGACCGCCTGAATGTTGGCGGTTGGGCTACTCCCTTTCTGCGGTGAAGGCTAGTGGCAGGGACATCCCGGATCAACTCGGGCAGCTCCCACTCAGGGGAATGGGGTCGCCTCGAGGAGGGTCCCAGCCTCGGCGCGTCCTGGACCCGGTGGAATCCGCACCAAGTACCTGGCGCCACGCATCGTGGTCATTCTGGCGGACCCCACGCCACCGGTTGGTTCGACGACCAGGACCCCATCCGGGGATAGCGGCTGCGCGCTCACGCGGACGAAGAGTTCCAGCGTGGCGTGGCGCGCCACCGCTGTGCCCAAGCGCGCCATGCACGGTCGGGGGACGGGCGGTACCTCGCCGGCCAGATGCCGGATGACCGGATGGGCAAAGAGGGTGAAGGTGACCATGGCGGACACCGGGTTACCCGGCAGTCCGATCCAGAGCCTGCCATCCGGGAGCCGAGCGGCGGTGGTCGGACCCCCTGGGCGAAGCCGGACCCGCCGGAAGAGGACCTCCGCCCCGAGCGAATCCATGACGGCAGGCACGTGATCGTGGTCCCCGACGCTAACGCCGCCCACCGTGAGAATCAGGTCGACTTCGCCTGTCCCTCGGACCGCGGCCGCCAACGCCACGGGGTCATCCCGGATTGGACCGAGGATGATCGGCACACCGCCGGCGAGGGTCACCAGTGCCGCGAGGGTGGGTGAATTGCTGTCGGCCAGGCGTGCACCCGCGCGAACGGCATCGATCTCACCCGGTCGAGCGACCTCGTCACCGCTGCTCAGGATGGCCACACGGGGTTGGCGATGCAGCGGCGGGTCGGTCAGGGTGAGGGCGCTCAGTAGCGAAATCTCGCCCGGCCCGATCCGCGTGGCGCGCGTGAGGACCAAGGCCCCCGCCTCCACGTCGCTGCCGACCATCCGCACATTGCGACCAACATCCCGCTCGCTGGTGATCGTAACCCGTTCGGCGCCGCGGTCGCTGTCCTCTTGGCGGATGACGCTGTCTGCGCCTTCGGGAACACGACCACCCGTAAAAATCCGCATTGCCTCCCCCGATCCGATCCGATGGGTCGCCACCGCCCCCGCCGCGATTTCTCCAATCACAGTGAGGGTGATGGGTTGCACGGGACTCGCGCCGCGGATCTCCTCACCGCGTACGGCGTAGCCGTCCATTGCGGCGTTGGTCCATTGGGGGAGCGGGAATGGCGCGTGCAGGTCTTCGCCGAGGACGCGGCCGAGCGCGTCAGTCAGCGGCGTTGGTGCGGTGCGGAGGGGGTGGAGATCTGCGAGCAATCGACGAATCGCTTCGTCGACCACGACCGGAGTGTCGCTCACGTTGGCCTCAGTACCGGCGCCCGCGCTGTTTCTCGAGAACGATGTCCATCGCGAACACGAGCGACGGGAGCGACTTCCAGGTGGTGCGCGTGGGGGGAAGCAGGCCCTGATACGCGGACGTTCCGGTCACGATGGGCAGACGCACCCAGCTGTTGCGGAACTCCACCCGAAACTGATATCCCGGGTTGGCATGCGTCGCGATGCCGATCGCGAGGGTGCCGGTCAACTTGGCATCGCTCCCCTCATCCTTCGGGTAGACAGTGAAGGCCGTGTCCGCGTTCACGCCGATCGTGCCAATCATGCCGACGGTCGAGCGCGGCGCCAACGCGATGCCGGCCACCCCGCGCGCATAGGGCTGAAAGAAGGCGCGACTTGCCGGGCGGAAGACCATCCCCGTGCCGACGGAGACTGCGGAGGCAGGCCGATTGTTGCCATTGATTGCCGCACATGCCTTGCGATTGAGTGGGTCGCCACTCGCCGCCTGCAGCGAACAACTGTCCGCCGTGCCCAACCCGATGTACGCCATCTCGGCGGTGAAGCCGTAGTTGGCGGCAGGGTACCACGTGGCCTGTCCGACCACCGTCACGTTGGAGCGGAGGCGACGCGTCAGGCGAAAGAGGTCGGTCGCACTCGTATTGGTGAGGATCGGCTGGCCCGCCACGCTCCAGAGATCACTGCCGCCGACATAGCCGCCCGCGATGCCGACCACGAGGCGACTCTGATCGTGCGTTGCCTGCGCCACGGAACGTTGCGGTGCGACCAGCAGCAGCGCACTGAGGACGGCGAGTGGAACACGGTGAGCGGAGCGATGCATCAAGGCCTCCGAAAGGCAACGGGTACTGCGGATCGATCAGGACAGGCCGTCGCAATCGGCCCAGAGCGTGGCGTCTTCCGCGACGCGGACCCGTGCGAGGGTCACTCCATCGGGGAGACGATCGGCGATCTGCCGGAAACACCAGCCAGCGAGCGCTTCGCACGTTGGCAGTTGCAGGCCTGGGGCGAACTCCGGCACGGCTTCCGCAATATGGCGGCCCGCCAGACGCTCCGTGACCGCTTCCGTCAGAATTTGGTCAAGCGTTGGGAGATCGACCACCATCTGGGTCTCGGCGTCGAGCGGGCCCGTCACCGTGACCTCGACGCGATAGAGGTGACCATGTCCTGGTGCCTCACTCGTCCACCCAAAGCGCGCACGGTTGTCCGCGTCGCTCCACGTCGGCTTGTGGTAGCGGTGCGTCGCGTGGAACGCGACGACTCGCGTCAGGGAACACCGCATCGTCACGAGATCAGAACTTGATGCCGAGACCGAAGAGCAGCGCCGGAACCGGAACGTATTCGCCGCGCTTCCCGGTCGGATTGACGGCGTTTGGATTGTCGACCGTGCCGGGGAGTGCGGTCGGCTCATCCGAGTACGAGACTGGATACTTCAGGCTCCAGAAGAAGGCGCGAGCTTCGGCCTTCACGTAGAGTCGCTGACCGAGAAAGTAACGCGTCCCGATGGCGGGGGCGAAATAGAACTTGGTGCCGAACTTGTACCCCGAGCTGTCGGCCGGCGGGGAGGCTTCGCCCACGACCATCCCGAGGCTCACGCCGAAGAATGGGGCCAGGCCGCGATAACTCTTTCCGCCGGTCAGGTTCAGTTGCAGAGAGAATTCGCCACCGGTGAGGCGCTGATCGATCGGGCCCCGGGTACGGTTCGCCGGTGCGGCGTCGGCATCCACGATGAACCGCTTCGTCTGACTCGTCCAACCGCCGAGGCCAAGCTGAATGCTATGTTGTCCGCGGAAGACAATCCGGGCGCCGTAGAGCGAGCCATCGCGCGGTCCGACGTTGATCGGTCCACCGGAGCCGAACAACTGCCCGCCAATCCCCTCGAGGAAGCGACCATTGCGGATCTCACGATAGGGCGAGAGCTGCGGAAGGTGTCCCACTTGCGCCTGAAGCGGCCCCGTCATGCCGAGGAGGCAGACGATCAGGGCAGTGGAGCGCAGGAAATGGCGGACGCAGGACGGCATGAAATTCAAGCTACACCTCAAACACGAAGAAGGGACCGACCGGTCATCTCGACGGGTTGATCCAAGGCGAGAAGCTCCAGAATAGTCGGGGCGACGTCGCAGAGCGCCCCGCGCGCACGGAGGGGCTGGTCATGCCCCACCGTCAGGAATGGTACCAAGTTGGTCGTGTGGGCCGTGTGCGGGCCACCGGTCACCGGGTCGATCATCATTTCGGCGTTGCCGTGATCGGCCGTGATGAGTACGCGGGCTCCGGCGCGTTCGGCCGCTGCCAACAACGTCGCCAGCGAGGCGTCCACAGTTTCAATCGCACGAATGACCGCCGGCATCACGCCGGTATGCCCAACCATGTCCGCGTTGGCAAAATTCGCCAGGAAGAACTCGTGTTCTCCTCGGGCCATTGCACGACACAGCACGTCGGTGATGCCAGCCGCACTCATCTCCGGGGCGAGATCGTACGTGGCCACCTTCTGGGATGGGACCAGCTCGCGCTCCTCCCCGGGCCAAGGCGTTTCTTTCCCGCCATTGAAGAAATACGTCACGTGCGGGTACTTCTCTGTCTCTGCGGTGCGAAACTGGCTCCGCCCGACGTCGCTCAAGGTTTCCGCCAGAATACGTGCCATCGAAAATGGCGGAAAGGCCGAGGGGATGTCGAAGGTCTGGTCGTACTGGGTCATTGTCGCCGCGTGCAGCTCCGGTCGATCCGACACGTCGAATCCGTCGAATCCCGGGACACAGAGCGCTGCCACAATTTGGCGCATCCGATCCGAGCGATAATTCACGAAGAAGACGCCGTCGCCATCCAGCAGTGGCGCGACTGGGGTTCCTCCTTCCGTCATGACCAGCGGCGTGATGAACTCATCGGTCTCGCCGCGATCGTAGGCGCCGCGCACGGCCGCCACCGGATCCGATGAGGCGCGGCCAATGCCGTGCACGAGGAGGTCATAGGCCAGCCGGAGGCGTTCCCACCGGCGATCCCGATCCATCGCGTAGTAGCGGCCCACGAGCGACCCGACCAACGTCCGATCTCCACCGACTTCGGCGATGTCGCTCTGCAGCTTGGTGAGCACCTCGGCGCCCGAGGTCGGCGCCGAATCGCGGCCGTCCAGGAAACCGTGGATCGCGATTCGCGAGACGCCATGGTGAACGGCAGCCGCGATCGTGGCGCGGAGGTGTCCGTCGATCGCATGCACGCCGCCCGAGCCGAGCAGCCCGACGAGATGGAGGGTCTTGCCGTTGCTCCGCAACCGACTGCAGAGCTCGGCGAGCGCGGGGAGGGAGCGGAATTCGTCGCGCGCAATGGCGTCGTTGATGCGGACCAGGTCCTGCGGCACGACACGCCCAGCACCGAGGTTCAGATGGCCGACCTCGCTGTTGCCCATCTGCCCTTCCGGCAGCCCCACCGGGAGCCCGCTGGCGTCGAGGAGCGCACGTGGGACGCCGGCCACCAGACGATCCCACGTCGGTGTCTGGGCGAGGGCAATGGCATTTCCCTCGGTCTCGGTCCGCCATCCCCAACCATCCAGGACGACCAAGACGACCGGTGCTATCTGCTTGGCAACGTTTGACATGCTCCCCCGCGACGTCTACACTCTCAATCTGTGATCGGCGCGCCGCAATCTACCTCTCCCAGAATCCGCCTACCAGCCTATGTGATGCTGCTGTGGGCCGCGGCAGCGCCGTTCCCGGCGCCGCTCGCCGCACAGGCGCGCACCAGCGCGACCCTGACGTCGGATGCCGAGTTCCAAAAGGAACCGAGTGGTACGGTGCTTGGTCGTCTGGTCCGCGGTACCCCGCTCTCGCTCGGCACCAAGCAGCCAGGGTGGGTTGAAGTGCGTTTCGAGGGGTGGATCATCTCGTCGGCGCTCCGACCGGACCGGCGCGATGGTTTTGATCTCGCGGTGGCCATTTCAGCGGGCACCTCGCTGCGCAGCGCGCCGGGTGGTGGGACGACACTGGGAACAGCCCGTGTCGGGGCCCTCTTCAAGAAGCTCTCGACCAAGGGGGAGTGGACCCAGGTCGAACGTGTCGCCTGGGTCCAAGCCGGAGCCTTGGCAGAGGAGCGCAAGGCAGCCACGGCAGGGGCGCCTGCCGTTCCCAGCGCAGCGCGGACTGATTCGGCTGCGGCAGGGATCGCAGTCGCCGGAGGCGCGACGCTGGTGGCGCAGCCTGCAGGCGCGCCGATCGCCACGTTGGAGGTCCCCCTGGCAGCGACCGTCCTTGAGCGCCGTGACGGCTGGGCCAAGGTCCGGGTGGAGGCGTGGGTCCGCGAGGGCTCCCTCGGCGCTGCCGGTCGGACCGGAGGCCCCAGCGCGGCCGAGATTCGCGCCAACCCGGACCGTTTTGTCGGAGAGACGGTGGAGTGGAGCCTGCAGGTCCTGGCGGTGCAACTGGCCGATGAGCTTCGGCCGGAGCTTCCCCCCGGCCAGCCCTATGTGCTCGCGCGTGGCCCGATGCCTGAAACCGGATTCGTCTATCTCGTCGTCAGTAAGGAGGAGGCCGCCAAGTTCCGCTCTATGGAACCGCTGGCCAAGGTCATGGTGCGTGCCACCATCCGAGCCGGTCGGAGCCGTTTCCTCCCGACGCCGGTGCTCACGTTTGTCCGTCGACTCGACTGAGTCAGGGAGCCCACGTGAATGAACAACTTCGGGATCGCATCCTCCGCCGGCTCGAGACGTTGAGCGATGAGCGTGGGATTCAGGTCCTCGACTATGTGGAGTTTCTCGAGAGCAAGTACGCCGAGCGCTCTTCGCCCACCAATATCTTCGCGCGTATCACTGACACGGTGCAGGACACCATGCGGGCGGGGAAGCTCCCCCTCGAGGCGATTTCGGGCACGGTGGGCTTCTTCGATGGCGCGTCCAAGGTCATGCGAGGGGTCGCGTCCGCCGCCTCGGCGGTGGTCGATGAGGCCAGCCGGACCGCAGGAGAACTGGCCAAAAGCGCCTCGGCACCCTCGCCGAAGTCGCCCGCTTCGGCGCCATCTGACGCCGCCGCCGCGCCCAGCGATCCCCCGGCACCGGACGCGACGGGTTGATCCGGGGCGTGAGGTGACGGTACGTTTACGGATGTCCCCCACGATCTCAGTGCGATTCCGGGCGGTTGCCCCGTGAGTCGCCTCCGCCAAGGCTATGCCCTGACGTTTGACGACATCCTGCTCGTCCCGCGGTATTCGCAGGTCCATCCGCGTCAGGTCTCGACAGCCTCCCGCTTCACCCGCACGATCTCCCTCAACATTCCGCTGGTGGCAGCCGCCATGGATACCGTCACCGAGGCCGAAATGGCCATGGCGATGGCGCGTGCCGGTGGCATCGGGGTGATTCACAAGAACATGTCGATCGATCGGCAGGCCGCCGAGGTCGACCGGGTCAAGCGCAGTGAAAGCGGGATGATCCTCAACCCGATCACCCTCGGCCCGGAACGTCCGATTCGTGAGGCGCACACCCTGATGCGTCGGTTCCGGATCTCCGGCGTGCCAATCGTGGATGGCACGGGCTGTCTGATCGGGATCATCACCAATCGCGACCTGCAATTCGAGCGGGAGCTCGACCGACCGATCGCGGAAGCGATGACCCGGGAAGGGTTGGTCACGGCGCCGATCGGGACCACGCTGGACGAGGCTGAAGCGATCCTGGCCAAGCACCGGATCGAGAAACTCCCTGTGGTTGATGCCGAGGGCGTCCTCAAGGGGTTGATCACGGTCAAGGACATCTTCAAGCGCCGCGAGCATCCGGACGCCAACAAGGATTTGCATGGGCGCCTGCGTGTCGCCGCCGCGGTCGGTGCAGGCAGCGAAGCACTCCTCCGGGCGCGCGCGCTGATCGACGCAGGTGTCGATGTCGTCGTGGTCGATTCGGCGCATGGACACTCGGAAGGCGTGCTGTCGACCGTGGCATCGTTGCGTGAGGCCTTCCCCGACGTGCAGCTGGTCGCCGGGAACATTGCGACCGAGGCAGGGGCACGTGCCTTGGTCGAGCGTGGTGTCGATGCCGTCAAGGTCGGGATCGGCCCAGGGTCGATCTGTACGACACGCGTCGTGACGGGCGTTGGGGTGCCGCAGGTCACAGCGATCGTCGACGCGGTGCGCGGTGCCGGGGATGTGCCGGTGATCGCGGATGGTGGCATCAAGTATTCCGGTGACGTCGTGAAGGCCCTTGCGTCCGGCGCCTCGAGTGTGATGATGGGCTCGATGCTCGCCGGGACGGAAGAGAGCCCCGGGGAGAGCATTTTGGCGGAGGGGCGTCGCTTCAAGTTGATTCGCGGGATGGGGTCACTCGCGGCGATGCAGGACGGCTCGGCCGATCGGTACTTCCAGGATGGTGAGTCGTCACCTTCCAAATTGGTGCCGGAAGGCATCGAGGGGCGCGTGCCATACAAGGGGCCGGTTGCCGATGTGCTCTTCCAGATGGTCGGCGGGATCCGCAGCGGGATGGGATACTGTGGCGTCGCCGACATCGCCGGACTCCAGACCGAAACAGAATTTGTGCAAGTGACATCCGCCGGGTTGCGCGAGTCGCACCCGCACGACGTGACCATTACCCGCGAAGCACCCAACTACAGCGTCTGATCCATCTCGGGGTGGAGGCCCTCGGCCTCCACCCACCCTGTTTGCCCGCGCAGGTCCGTTCCACTCTGACAGGACTTCTCATGATCCAGGCTATCCGCCGCCTCTCGCTGGCGCGCCCGCTCGCGGCGCTCGTCATCCTCATCCTCGGCGCCGCGCCGACCCTCGTCGCCCAGGAAGCCGCCGCCGGTGGTGGCTTCATGGATACGGTGGACCGTGCCGTCGGGGTGGTGAACGGAGTCATCAGCGCCTTCTTCTTCGCGGACGTCATCTTCTGGGACAACGCGGCCGCAACCAACCACGTGCTGCCGTTGGTGGTCCTCTGGCTGGTGATGGGCTCCTTCTTCCTGACCGTGAAGATGGGCTTCATCAATATTCGTGCGTTCCGGCACGCGATCGATGTGACGCGCGGCAAGTTCAGCAATCCCGAAGATGCCGGCGAGGTCTCGCACTTTCAGGCGCTCTCTGCCGCGCTCTCGGCCACGGTCGGTCTCGGCAACATCGCCGGCGTCGCGATCGCGGTCTCGGTGGGTGGCCCTGGCGCGACCTTCTGGATGATCATCGCCGGACTCATCGGAATGAGCGCCAAGTTTACGGAGTGCACACTCGGCCAGAAGTACCGTGAGGTGCGCCCTGATGGTCGTGTGATGGGCGGCGCGATGTTCTACCTCTCCAAGGGACTCGGCGAGATGGGGATGCCCAGGCTCGGCAAGGGCCTCGCGGTCTGCTTCGCGATCCTTTGCATCGGCGGGTCCCTGGGTGGCGGCAACACCTTCCAGGTCAACCAGTCGATGAACGCGGTGCAGGAGTCGATGCCGTGGTTGGTCACCTATCCCTGGGCCTATGGACTGGTCATGGCCGCCTTGGTGGGCGTGGTGATCATCGGCGGGATCAAGCGCATCGCGGAAGTCGCCGAGCGGATTGTGCCGACCATGGTCGGCATCTACGTGCTCGCAGCGCTCTACATCCTGTTCGACAACTATCACCACATCCCTGCCGCCTTCGGGGAGATCATCTCGGGCGCGTTCACACCGGCGGCGGGGTACGGCGGCTTCATCGGCGTGCTGGTCATGGGCTTCCGCCGCGCGGCCTTCTCGAACGAGGCCGGCGCCGGTTCCGCCGCGATTGCCCACTCGGCGGCGCGGACGCCGTACGCCGTCCGCGAAGGCATCGTCGCCTTGCTCGAGCCGTTCATTGACACGGTGGTCGTCTGCACGATGACCGCGCTGGTGATCGTGATCACGGAGTCGTACGCCAATCCGGACAACGCCGCCATCATCGCGGCGAACCAGGGCGCGGCGCTCACGTCCCGTGCCTTCGGCCAGCACTTGGCATGGTTCCCGTACGTACTCGGTGTCTGCGTGATTCTCTTCGCCTTCAGCACGATGATCTCCTGGTCGTACTACGGGGAGCGCTGCTGGGCCTATCTCTTCGGGGACGGGAACAGCCGTTCGTTCCAGGTCCTCTTCGTGACCTTCACCTTCCTTGGCTCGATCATTTCGGCACAGAACGTCCTGGACTTCGGTGACTTGATGATCCTCGGCATGGCCTTCCCGAACCTCGTGGGCGTCCTGCTCCTCAGTGGCAAGGTCAAGGCGGATCTCGCGGTCTATTGGGGGATGTACCGCCGGGGCGAGCTGGCGACCTACAAGTAGGCGAGGCCAGGATCAGACAGAATCGCATGGGCGGGTCAGGGGAGGTTCCTGACCCGCTTTGCCGTTGCCCCAACAAGATTCGGGTACTGCACGTAGATTAGGCATCGTTCCTCCGCAGTCCGCTCCCCACAACCCACCCCAGAGGCACCCTTGGCTGACACAGCCAGCCCCCCGCGCGAACAATGGGGCTCTCGCATCGGACTGATCCTCGCCATGGCCGGCAACGCGGTTGGCCTCGGCAACTTCCTCCGCTTCCCACGCCAAGCCGTCGACAACGGCGGCGGCACCTTCATGATCCCGTACTTCATCGCCTTTCTCCTCGTCGGCATTCCGCTGATGTGGATCGAATGGGGCGTGGGGCGCTACGGGGGCGTGCGCGGTCAGGGGAGCACCCCGGGCATGTTTGATGCCCTCTGGAAGAACCCGGTCGCCAAGTATCTCGGCGTGCTCGGGCTCTTCATGCCGGTGATCGTGCTGATCTACTACTGCTACATCGAGTCATGGACGTTGGCGTGGACCTTCTTCTCGCTCACCGGACAGACGCAGGGGCTGGACCAGACCGGTATGTCCTCCTTCTTCCAATCGTACGTCGATTTGGAGAACGGGAGCATCCACGGCTTCTGGGTGCCATTCGGGTTCTTCTTTGCCACCATCGCGGTGAACTTCTGGGTGGTCAGCAAGGGGCTCACGGCGGGGATTGAAAAGCTTGCCAAGATCGGCATGCCGATCCTCTTCTTCTTTGCCGTGGTGCTCGTCATCCGCGTGTTGACCCTCGACCCGGTGACGACGACCCACCTGGGTGTCACGACGACGCAGGGCCCGATGGACGGCCTGCGCTTCATGTACACCCCGGACTGGTCGGCGCTCGCCTCCCCGAAGGTGTGGTTGGCAGCGACGGGTCAAATCTTCTTCACGCTCTCGGTCGGGATGGGTTCGCTCCAGGCTTATGCGTCCTACCTGACCAAGAAGGACGACCTCGTCCTCTCCGGCATCGCGACCGCCGCGACCAACGAGACGGCAGAAGTCGTGCTCGGCGGCTCGCTCGCAATTCCAGCCGTCGTGACGTTCTTCGGTGTGGCCGGCGCGGTCGCCGTGGCGAAGGGAGGCTCATTCGACCTCGGCTTCATCTCGATGCCGCTGGTCTTCAACAGTTTGCCTGGTGGCCCGCTGGTCGCGGGCGCCGCCGGCGTGATGTGGTTCGGGCTGCTCTTCTTCGCCGGAATCACGTCGTCGGTCTCGATGGCGACGCCTGCGCTCGCGTTCGTCGAAGAGAATTTCGGCTGGAAACGGAAGCGCACCGCGTGGACGCTTGCGGCGATCGCGTTGTTGTTGGGGATTCTCCATATCGTCTACAACACGCGCGGCTTCCTCGATGAGTGGGACTACTGGGCCGGTACCTTCGGTCTCGTGATTCTCGCCTTGGTCGAGACGATCATCTTCGTCTGGATCTTCGGGCCAGATAATGCCTGGAAGGAGCTCCATGAGGGAGCATCGATGCGGATTCCGGCGTTCTACAAACCGATCATCACCTATGTGACGCCGGCGTTCCTGTTGATCATGATGATCTGGTGGACGGTGCAGGATGCCATCCCGACCCTGATGATGACAGGAGTCCCCGCGGAGAATGTGCCAGTGAAATGGGCTTCCCGTGGAGTGATGGTGGCCATCCTCCTCTTCCAACTCTGGATGATTCGAACTGCATGGGCCCGCAAGGCTGCCTCCGGGAGGGACGCCTGATGGATACGCTCGCAACGGTGGCGACGCTCCCACCGAACACACTTGGCTTGAATGCCTTTCTCTTCATGGCGACGGCATGGATCTGCGTCCTCGGGTTGATGCTGTGGGCATTCCGCAAGCTGCTGTCCACTCCTGAGGACGAAAAACTTCCGCCGCCGGGGTCCATTCCGTGAGTCTGTTCCGACGCAAGTCGATCGCGGGTCTCCAAGCGGAGGCCGCTGGTGACAGTGGCCTCAAGCGGGTGCTCGGTCCCGTCAACTTGATCATGCTCGGCATCGGCGCGATCATCGGTACCGGCATTTTCGTGTTGACGGGGACGGTGGCGGCCAACAATGCAGGACCGGCCGTTGTCCTCTCCTTCGCACTGGCCGGGACGGCGGCGATCTTCGCGGCACTCTGCTACTCGGAGTTCGCGTCGGTCGTGCCCGTCGCCGGATCGGCATACACGTATGGCTATGCCACGCTCGGCGAGCTCTTTGCCTGGATCATCGGGTGGGATCTCGTCCTTGAGTACGCGTTGGCGGCCACCACGGTCGCGATCGGGTGGTCCGGGTACTTGGTCTCGTTGTTCAACGGCATTGGTATCGCATTGCCGCCGGAACTGACGGCGCCAGCCGGTGCGATCGTGACCCTCGCCGATGGCAGCACGGTGACGGCGCTCTTCAACGCGCCAGCCATGGTCATCACACTGCTGATCACGACCCTGCTCGTGGTTGGGATCAAGGAGTCCGCGAACGTCAACAACGTGATCGTCGTCATCAAGGTCGCGGTCGTCCTGGCGATCATCGTGCTCACGGTCGGCAAGATCAACCCGGCCAATTGGCACCCGTTCATTCCCGCGAACACTGGTGCTCGAGAAGCGTTCGGAGCCAGCGGGATCGTGGCGGGTGCGGGTGTGGTCTTCTTCGCCTACATCGGATTCGACGCCGTGAGTACCGCGGCACAAGAGGCGAAGAATCCGCAGCGGGACATGCCGATCGGAATCATCGGCTCGCTGTTGATCTGTACCATCCTCTACATGATCGTCTCGGCGATCGCGACGGGCGTCGTGCCGTACACGGAACTGAACGTCCCTGATCCGATTGCGAAGGTCGCCGATGTGGCTGGGCTCGGTTGGTTCGGCAATATCATCAAGGTCGGAGCCATCGCCGGTCTGACCTCCGTGATTCTGGTGCAGATGATGGGGCAGACTCGGGTCTTCTACTCGATGTCGAAGGATGGCTTGCTGCCGGCCTGGGTCAACACGCTCCACCCGAAGTTCCGGACCCCATGGATCACGACGATTGTCGTCGGCATCGGGGTGACTATCCCGGCCGGATTCCTGACGGTCTCTGAGGCGGCCCACCTGGTGTCGATCGGGACACTCCTGGCCTTTGCGATCGTCTCCGCCGGAGTCTTGGTACTACGGATTCGGCAGCCGGACCTCCATCGCCCGTTCAAGACGCCTTTCGTCTGGTTCACGGCACCGATGGGGGTCCTCTCCTCGCTCTACCTGATGTCGGCCCTTCCGATCGTGGCATGGGAGCGGCTTGCCATCTGGTTGGCGATCGGCATGGTGATCTACTTCGGGTACAGTCGGAAGCACTCCAAGCTGGCCGCGCAGGAAGGCGGGAACGATTAGTTTGGTGGCATGACTTCTGTGACTCCAAATACGCCCAGCGCCGCCGCCCTCGAGGTGGCGGCGCTGTGGCGTCCCGGGCAGCGGATCTGCCTGACGACGCACGTGAATCCGGACGGGGACGGCCTCGGCAGTGAGGTGGCCATGGTCCACCTGCTGCGTGGGCTCGGGGTTGAGGCGATCATCACCAATCCGACGCCGACCCCGGAGCGATTCGCCTTCCTCTTTGCCGACCTCCCCGGGGTCGATCGCTCCCATCAGGCCGTCAAGGAACTTCGCCGAGCCGATGCGATTCTCGTCCTCGACATCGCGGATCTCTCTCGCCTCGGCATGCTCGGCGAGACGGTCCGAGACGCCGGCGTGCCGGTGGGGTGTATCGATCACCATACCGGGGCCGGGGTGCTTCCCGCAGGCCCGCGCTACGTCGACGCGACAGCGGCCGCGACGGGTGAGCTGATCCATCGGTTGGCGACAGAGCTCGGGTGGACGATCACGCCGGCAGCGGCACGTGCCATGTATGTCGCCCTGGTGACCGACACGGGTGGGTTTCGGTTCTCGAACACGCGGCCGGCAACCCTACGGTGCGCTGCGGATCTCCTCGAGCGCGGCGTCGATACCGAGCAGGTCTACGTGCAGGTGTATGCCTCTGCCCCCGTTGGCAGGCCGCGGCTTCTGGTCGAGGTGCTCCAGACGCTGGTTGTCGAAGATGATGTGGGGCTCGCGTGGGTCACCGTCCCCCCGGGGGCGCTGGAGCGGCATGACGTCGATCCGGACGATCTCGATGGGATTGTCGAGCATGCTCGCTCGGTGCGCGGGGTCCGATTGGCGCTCCTCTTCCGCGAGGTATCCGGCGGGAGAACCAAGGTTTCCTTCCGCAGTGTCGGAGGGGTCGATGTGGCCGCGCTGGCGAGACGGTATGGCGGCGGCGGGCACACCAAGGCGGCCGGCGTGGCGATCGTTGGCTCGTTGGGGGAGGTTCAGACGACGATCCTCACCGATGCGCGCGCGTACTTGCGAGCCATTCCACGCACGGGGTTGTAGCCCGTGACAGCCGGAGTAGCTTCCAGCATGACAGCCGACGTACAGACGCCCTCGACCGCGACGACCGACGAGATTCTTTCCAGGATCGAAGTAGCCTTGGAAGGGATTCGCCCGTACATCGCGTCACACCGCGGTTCGGTTGAAGTCGTGGACTTCGACCACGCCAGCGGACATTTGTTGCTCCGCATGGGAGGCACCTGCCAAGGCTGTGCAGCGGCCACCATCACGCTCAAGCACGGCATCGAGACGCGTCTCCGCCAGTCGGTCCCTGAGGTCCTGCTGGTCGAGTCGGTCTGACGAAGGAATATTTTATGAGCACGACACTGCACGACACGGTCCTCGCGATCCTCGATGGGGTCATCAATCCGCGCACTGGCAAAGGATTGGCGGCATCGGGGATGATCACCGATCTCGTGGTCGATGCGACCACGCGGGAAGCGAGCTTCGTCTTCCTGCTGCGCCGCGACGATCCCGCGACGCTCGTCCGGTTCGCACGGCAGGCGCTTACCGCAGCGGAATTCCCGCAGCCCAAGGTCAAAGTGGTCGATCCGGCCGGCCCAGCGCCGACCACGCATCAACCTCCCCAGCCACAGAGCGCGCAGGCCGCCGTGCCGGCCCCGACCCCAATGGAGGTCCCCGGCATCGCCAAGGTGATCGCGATCTCGTCCGGCAAGGGCGGGGTGGGGAAGTCGACGGTCGCGGTGAACATGGCGGTCGCGTTGGTCGAACGCGGGCTCCGGGTCGGGATCATGGACGCGGACTTCTATGGCCCGAACTTGCCGCGGATGATTGGCGTCTATGACAAGCCGATGGTCGAGAATGGACGCATCATTCCGCTCGACGCGTACGGCACCAAGTTGATGTCGATCGGCTTCCTGATTGACCGTGACGCACCGGCGATCTGGCGCGGGCCGATCATCACCAAGATCATCCACCAATTCCTGCACGACGTGAACTGGGGCGAGCTCGACTATTTGATCGTCGACATGCCGCCGGGCACGGGCGATGCCCAGCTCTCCCTCGTCCAGCAGGTGCTGGTGAGTGGTGCCGTCATCGTGACGACGCCACAGGAAGTCGCCGTCGGGGACGCGCTCCGCGGTGCCAAGATGTTCGAGAAGGTGAATGTGCCGATCCTCGGCGTCGTCGAGAACATGAGCGGCTTCCTCGATCCCGTCACTGGGATGCGACACGATCTCTTTGGTCGTGGTGGCGGCGAACGGCTCGCCGAAGAGATCGGCGCGCCGCTCCTCGGCGAGGTTCCGTTGCAGCCAGGCCTGGTCGAGGCCGCCGACGCCGGCCGTCCGATCATGGTGGATGCACCGACGTCAGCTGCTGCCGTGATGCTGCGAGAGATCGCGGACAAGGTGCACGAGAGGGCGGGACGGCTTGGAGTGGTGTTGCCGATTTTGGAATAGCGAGAGGAGAAAAGAGAAAGGAGAGAGGAGAAAAGAGAGAAGAGATTTTGTCTCTTTTCTCCTTTCTCCTCTCTCCTTTAAGGCGTCCACTCCACCTTCACGCCCGTCACCGACGCCTTCAGTTCCACTACCAGCTTCTGCGTTGCCGTTGCAAATCCTGGCGTCGTCATCGTGTCGCCTTCGCGCGTGAATCCTTCGGCCTCGAACGCGGCCAGAAAGCGCGAGGTGACCAACTGGACGCCGGTGCCCTTCGGAATCCGGAGGGTCAAGCCTCCCATGGCGAGCGAGACCTGCGCCTTGGTGTCCTGACGCCACGTGCCATCGAACGAGAGCATCACGCGGCCGACGCCACCCTCAACGCGCAATTCACGACACCCCGCGTTGGCGAGGCCACGAACCTCCAGTTCGGCGGCGCCAATCATGAAGGACGCGGAAGTGCACTCCCCGCGCGTTGGCTTCGAGAAGTTCACGGTCGTGCGGCTCGCCCCGCCGCCAACCGACAGCGATCGCAGCGTCAGGCCGCCAAGTTCGAGCGTCGCATCACTCGCGCCGAGATTGGCTGAGAGCGCGAGAGGGATTTCAGGCGCAAAGAAGAGCTCGGCCCGCTGGGACATCTGCGCCTTCGTGGTCACCTTGATGCCAGCGCCACCAGACGACTCGACGCCGAGCCGGAGGATCCCCGAACGCGCGTCATATTGATGCACGGGGACATTTCGCTCGGCATCGTAGCGCAGTACCATCCGATAGAGTTCCCCTGCACGTCCGGGCTTGATCACAAATTCGCCGGCACCGAACTCGGCCGTGACTTGCAGCATGCGCTCACCCGCCGAGGGCCGTGACGTGGCGATCGTGCGCATGGTTTGTCCTGCCAGCATCGGGACTGACGAGACAGCGCCGAGACTCACAACGAGGAGGCTCCACCGTGTCGTGCGATTCACGCGGTCGGATCCTTCGGCGGGCGCTTCACGGCAGGTACGCCAAGTTGTGGCGTGGCCCAGAGGTATTCGTCCGTCATCATTTCGGGGGGCAGAATCCGCCCAGCAAAATGCTCGCGGACACCACCGCGCGAGAGCAACGAGGCGCCGAACCCGACGGTGGCAATGCCCCATGTGAGTAGCATCGCGCCAGCGAAGATCAGGCTGCCAGCAAGTGGCACCCAACCGAACGCGACCCATGCCAACCAGATGGTGGCCAACGACCCAAGGCCGGTCATCACGTAGCGATACGCATTCGGGGAAACGCGCAGACCATGGGCCATGCGGCGCCGGGTGATCGTCTCACCCATGGCATGCGCCACGGCGAGCAATCCGCCGATCAGCGCGATGATGGCCAGAAGGATGAAGACTGCGGCCGCGAATGGGACCAGCACGGTCCCGGCGATTGTCAGCACCAATCCGACGACCATCATGCCGAACGTTGGTAAGATCAGGACCTGCCCGAGCAGCCCTGCCAGGAATGCACGGCCGAAGGAGTGGGAGACCGTGTCAGAGACGATTTCGAGGTTGGGTCGCCCGAAGGTGACCAGTCCGAAGCCGAGGATCAGCAGCGTCAATCCGATACCGAGGAGCCCAGCGCCACGGCGAGCCACAAGCACCGGGACAGAAAGCTCGGCGTGTGGTGTGGGTGCGGCTTCGAGCTCCATCTGGCTGCCAGCGATGTTGCCGCCGATCTGCCGGACGCGGCCGCCGATCGCGAGCACGTCGCCGGTCACCATCCCACCCGGATGCAGAATCACATTCCCGTCGAGCGTCACCACGTTGCCGTCGACCCGTCCGTGAATTTCTGCGTTTCCCTTCAAGACCACGATGTGTCCGGTGATCTGTTCCGCCGATCCGACCGAATAGCTCCCGAGCCGTGCGGTCCCGCCAGTCACCGTGAGCCGAGTCTCGGAGAGGGGGTCACGCAGGGCCGCCCGGAGTTCACGCTCCAGCTGTGCCGGGTGCTCCAGATTTGCGGGATTCACCACGACACCCTCCTGGTCACTCGGGGCGACCGCCTGGGGCGTCACGACGGGATCGAGCAGCAGCAATGTTGGCAGCAGGGTGCGTGCGCGGAAGGACAGCTCTCCCAGCGCTCCGCCAGGACCCGCCGCATGGAGCGGCACGGTCGGGAGGAGGAGGGCAGTGGTGAGGAGCGTCCGGAGTCGGTTACCAGCCCGCATCGGTCGCGGGCTCAGCGAGGAGACGGCCCAATCCGGCCAAGGCTGCCGCATAGGCGCCAGCACCCACGATCACGAAGGGCAGCGCCTGCGCCGGTGTGCTGAGTGCGCCGCGCACCGCGGTGAACCAGGGCTGTTCAGCCGTGTTGGCGACCATTGTCTGGAGCGAGAGCCAAAGCGTGTCCGCCATCCCGCCGAGCGCCGCGCCGGACAGGCCATTGGCACGATCCGGGTCGAGGGCGGCCCATGCGAATCCGGCAGCTACCGCCGTTCCCGCCGTCAGCGTGAGTCCGAGGAAGCGTCGACGTGCCGCGACCGCCCGTGGGGTCGTTGCGACTGGCTGCACGACGGGGGCGGACCTGAGGTCGACGCGGGCCATCACCCGATCCTCGAAATCGCCGCGCATCGGAAGTGTGACCGGGGGGAACGCGCCGAGGGCGGCGATCACCTGTCGATCGAGTCGGACCATCTCAGCACAGAGTCGGCACGTTGCAGTGTGAGACTGCGCGCGCATGGTCGCGATCCCCTGGAGGAGCGCATCCAATTCGTCTGCGGTGAGGTGGGTCGTCGAGGCCTGAGTCATCGTAGTCATCTACGTCGCCTGAGGAGGGGGAGTTTCATCGTCGCGCGTGTGCGCCAACAGAATGCGGAGCTCGTTGCGAGCGCGGTGGATATAGGTCTTCACGGTGCCGAGGGGGAGGTCAAGCATTTCGGAAATTTCTTCGTACGGGCGCCCCTCCACGTGGCGGAGGAGGATGCAGGCCCGGTACTCCGGGCGGAGTTCGGCGATCGCGGCTTCGATCTGCTCGCCGAGCTCGCGGGAGGCGACCTCTTCCAGGGCTGATTCCGCGCCGTCGCTGATCTGCAGGGTGGTCGCTTCGACGGCGTCGGCCGTTTCGGCGTGGGGCGAACCATCCAGCGAGAGTGTGTCGAGGGAGCGGCGCCGCAGGTGATCGATCGCCGTGTTGTTGGCGATCTTGAAGATCCAGCTGGAGAACTTGAATTCCGGGCGATAGGAATCGATCGCGTTGAGGACCTTGATGAAGGTCTCCTGCGCCAGATCCTCGGCCAGTTCACGATTCCGCACCATCCGGAAGAGCAGTGCGAAGATCGGTCGCTGGTACCGCCGGATCAGCTCCCGATAGGCGGCCTCCCGGCCTGCCACGGCGTGGAGCACGACCTCCTGGTCGGAGAGTGCGGCCCAGTCCATCGGCGCGTGCGCGGCCATCAGCGCGACACCCGCTTCCAGCCGAAGAGATGCGCGGCCTTCGGACCCCCGGTAACTTTCCCGGTTATGCCCCTTGCCGACACCGCACTACCGACCA
This sequence comes from Gemmatimonadota bacterium, assembly GCA_024641735.1. Lineage (GTDB taxonomy): Bacteria > Gemmatimonadota > Gemmatimonadetes > Gemmatimonadales > GWC2-71-9 > Palsa-1233. Next base: position 19,339 of record JAHECN010000026.1, read on the forward strand.
CGGGAGGAGACGCCAAGCGCGAATACGTGCGTGGTGTGTTCACCGAGATCGCGCCGCGCTACGATCTGCTGAATCATGTCCTCTCCCTCAACGCCGACCGGCGTTGGCGCCGGACCGCCGTCGACCGGCTCGGCTGGGAGCGGGCGCCGGCGGGCGTGTACCTCGACCTCTGTGCCGGAACCCAGGACCTCGCGGCTGAGCTGGGGAACCGATCCGCGTTCACGGGCGGCGTGGTCGCGGCCGACTTCGTGCCGGCCATGCTGGAACGGGGGAAGGGGAAGTCCGTCCGCGTGACGCCCGCCGCCGCCGACGCACTCCATCTCCCGTTTGCGGACGGGACCTTTGATGGGGCGACAGTGGGATTCGGGGTACGCAATCTGATGGACCTCGATGCAGGGCTCCGGGAAGCGGCTCGCGTGCTGAAGCCGGGCGCGACATTCGTCATTCTTGAATTCTCCACGCCCCAGTGGCAGCCATTGCGTGGACTCTATCTGGCCTACTTCCGGCACGTGCTGCCGCGGGTCGGCCGCCTCGTGTCGAAACATACGAACGCTTACGACTGGCTACCAGCGTCGGTGCTCGCCTTCCCCGAGCCGTCCGCGCTCGCGGACCGGATGCGGGCCTCCGGCTTCTCGTCGGTCACTTGGGAAACACGGTGGGGCGGGATCGTCGCCATCCACGTCGGAATACGGGAGCACGCATGACGTTGAACAGTTTGCCGGAGTTCGTCACGGCCATCGAGCGGATGGGAGAATTGGTCCGCATCACGCGGCCGGTGAAGACGCATTTGGAGATCGCGGAGATCGCCGATCGGACGATGAAGATGCCGAATGGTGGCCCAGCGCTCCTGTTCGAGCGGCCCATCCTCCCGGACGGGAGCGAGAGCTCGGTGCCCGTGGCGATCAATCTCTATGGCTCACGCAAGCGGATGTGTCTCGCCCTCGGCGTGGACACGCTGGATGCGGTGGGCGATCGCATCGCCGAGATGGTGCAGCTGAAGGTCCCCGAGGGATTGATGGGGAAGTTGTCGATGCTGCCGAAGCTGGCGGAGATGGCGAAGTATCCGCCCAGGACGCGGTCGGGAAAGGCCGCCTGCCAGGAAGTGGTCCATCGAGGTGACGACATCGACTTGGACCGGCTCCCGTTCCTGCAGACCTGGCCGGACGACGGCGGTCGCTATCTCACGCTGCCGATGGTGATCACCAAGGATCCTTCCACGGGCAACCGCAACGTCGGGATGTATCGGGTGCAGGTGCAGGGAAAGCGTGATTTGGCGATGCATTGGCAGCGCCACAAGAGCGGCGCGGCGCATTGGCGGGAGATGGCGGAACGCGGCGAGACGATGCCGGTGGTGATCGCGTTGGGTGGGGATCCGGCTTCGGTCTATTCGGGCTCGGCGCCGCTGCCGCCCGCCATCGATGAGTTCCTCTTCGCGGGGTTTCTCCGCAGGGAACCGGTGGAACTCACCAAGGCGCTCACTTGCGACCTCGATGTGCCCGCGGATGCGGAGATCGTGATTGAGGGATACATCGACCCGAGTGAAGCGTTGGTCATGGAGGGCCCGTTCGGCGATCACACGGGATTCTATTCGCTCGCGGATCTCTATCCGAGAATGCACGTTACGGCGGTGACGACGAAGAAGAAGCCGTTGTATGCCGCGACGCTAGTTGGCCGTCCGCCGATGGAGGATTACTGGCTCGGCCACGCGACCGAGCGGATCTTCCTGCCGCTCTTGAAGCTGACGCTTCCGGAGATCGTCGACTATCACATGCCGGCGGCCGGAATCTTTCACAACCTCGTTTTCGCGAGTATCGACAAGCAGTATCCTGGGCAGGCCTACAAGGTGATGCATGCGATGTGGGGTACCGGACTGATGTCCCTGTCGAAGGTGCTGGTGATCGTGGACAAGGACGTCAACGTGCAAGACCCCGACGAAGTCTGGTGGGTCGCACTCAACAACATCGATCCGAAGCGTGACGTCGAGTTCGCGCGTGGTCCGGTGGATGTCCTCGATCACGCCTCGCAGCATTTCTCGTTCGGCAGCAAGATGGGGATCGATGCCACGCGGAAATGGCCGGAGGAAGGCTTCACCCGCGAGTGGCCGGAGAAGATCGTGATGGACGCCGAGACGAAGGCGAGCGTGGATGCGATGTGGGCGGGGCTGGGGATCAAGTGAGGGAACAGGGAACAGGGAACGGGAGGGCGAGGGGAGACTCGCACCCCGACCTCGACAACGGGGCCGCTGTCCCGTTTCCTGTTCCCCGTTCCCCTGTTTCACGCGAGGGTCAGACATTCGCGGGCGGATCTGCGCTTTCACGGTGGGCGTCGTTCGTGAAGCTGCCGCACACCCTCTTTGCGCTGCCGTTTGCAATGTTGGGAGTGCTCGCGGCGAGCCGCGTGACGCCGATCACCGTTGGCACGGTGGGTTGGGTGGCGCTGGCTTTCTCGGCGGCGCGCTTCGCGGCGATGGGATTCAATCGCATTGTGGACAGGCACTACGACGCAGCCAATCCGCGTACCGCTGCACGTGAGTTGCCGGCCGGCGTGATCAGTGTGGCACGCGCCAAGTTGGCGGTAGGGGTCGCCGCCACCGTCTTCGTGATTGCCAGTTGGCAGCTCAATCCACTCTGCCTGATGCTCTCGCCGGTCGCGCTCCTCTGGGTGCTGGGCTACTCATACGCCAAGCGCTTCACGTCGTGGCCACACCTCTGGCTCGGTATGTCGTTGGCGATCGCCCCGGTCGGCGGCTGGCTGGCAGTCACCGGTGCATGGAGTGAACCGTGGTGGCTCTTGTTGGTGATCACGGCCGGCGTGATGACGTGGGTCGCGGGCTTCGACGTCTTCTACGCACTTCCCGATGAAGGCTTCGATCGTGATCAAGGACTGTGCAGCGCGGTGGTACGACTTGGCCAGACCCGCGCCATCCTTTTCGCCAAACTGCTGCACGGCATCACCATACCGGCGCTCGCCCTCTTCGGCTGGGGTGCCGGATTCGGCACCTGGTATTTCATCGGCGTGGCGCTTGCGGCAGGGATCCTGGCCTGGGAGCATCAACTGGTGAAGCCGGGAGATCTGAGCCGACTCGACGCGGCGTTCTTTACGATGAACGGGGTGATGAGTGTGACGGTGTTGGCGTTCGCCGTGATTGATAGATTGGTGGGATGATGGATGATGGATGATGGATGACACAACAGGATGATGGATGATAGATGGTGGATCGTCGTGTCACATCATCCCTTGCCACTCTGGGCCATCATCCATCATCCATCATCCCTTAACAACGAAGGATCGCTGAATGTCTGAACTCCCAATCGTCTTCGCCATCACCGGCGCCTCCGGCGCCCCGTACGCCGTGCGCCTCCTCGACGTGCTCGCGCGCGCCAGCATCCCCGTCGACCTGATCATCTCGTCGCACGGCTGGCGCTTACTCGAGACCGAATCCGGCGTGGCGAATGAGGCCGCGTTGCGTGACGCGACCGGCGGCGACTGGTCCAGCATCACGGTGCACCCCGACAATGATCGCGGCGCCAAGCCTGCGTCCGGTTCCTACCGCACGCGAGGCATGGTCATCTGTCCTTGCTCGATGGGCACGGTGTCGGCGATCGCGACCGGCACGTCGCGCTCACTCGTGGAGCGCGCGGCCGATGTCATGCTGAAAGAGCGTCGCCCGCTGTTGCTGGTGCCGAGGGAGACGCCCTTCTCCTTGATCCACCTCCGCAACATGACGGCGGTCACCGAGGCGGGCGCGACCGTGATGCCGGCTGCACCAGGGTTCTATCACCGCCCCACCGAGATCGCGCAGTTGGTCGATTTCATGGTCCAGCGGATGGTCGATCACCTCGGCCTTGAGATCGCCGTCGCACCCCGGTGGGAGGGGTAACGTGCGACTCGGCGTGATCTCCGATACCCACGGCTGGCTCCGCCCCGAAGTCTTCGAGGCCTTCGCCGACGTCGACCACATCCTTCATGCGGGGGACCTGGGACCGCTCGAACTGCTCACCGAACTCGAAGCGATCGCGCCGGTCACAGCGGTGTTTGGCAATACCGATGGCTTCGATGTGCGCGCGCGTTTGCCACGGGTCGCACAGATCGAACTCGACGGCTTTGACATCGTCGTCACCCACGGCGACCAGTTTGGGCGCGGGGTACCGAGCGAGGAGTTCCATGCCGCCTTTCCGACGGCAGACATCTTGATTCATGGGCACACGCACATCCCCAAGCTGGAATTGGTGGATGTCGTGGTGACCGTGATGAATCCTGGTGGTGCGGGAGCGAGGCGCTTCGATATTCCGGCGTCAGTTGGGATTCTGGAGTTGGAGGCAGGGATTCCGCCGCGGGGGCGATTGGTGCCGT
>JAHECN010000149.1 GCA_024641735.1 Gemmatimonadota bacterium
CGTCCTGCTTCCCGGTGCGATGAGCGGGCGTCGCGTGGTGCGCGGTGAGCTCGGCTGTCCCGTGTGCCAATGGACGACGCACTGGGACGACAGTGTGCCGGACTTCGGTGGCGGAGTGGTCCCAGAGGAGGCCCCACCCTGTGATGCGGATGGCGTGCTCGCGCTACTCGGTGTCGAAGGGGAGGGGGGCTGGATCGCGCTGGCCGGCACGATGGCCGCCCTTGCACCGGAGATTGCGGCGCGGCTCCCTGGGGTCGGCATCGTGGCCGTGAACCCGCCAACCGCCGTGCTGCCAGAGGGCGGCATCCAGGTGATTCGCAGTGGCGCGTGGCCGATCAAACAGCACGCCTTGCGCGGGCTGGCGATCAGCGGCGGCGCGGCGTCGTGGGTGGAACAGGCGGTCGGGAGTGTGTTGCCAGGCTTGCGTGCGGTCGGGGCGGGACCGCAACCGTCGGCGAGCTCCCGCCGTGAGCTGCTGGCCGAGGCGGGTACGCTCTGGGTCGTGCGCTGCGGGTAGTTACTCCTCGTCCGCGTACATCGCTTCGATCTGCTCCTTGTACCGCTCCTCGACCACCTTCCGCCGGATCGACATCTTGGGCGTCAATTCACCGCCCTCGATCGTGAAGTCCTTCGCCACCAGCAGGAACTTCTTCGGCGTTTCGTACTGCGCGAGATCGCGCAGGCTCTTGCGGGCCTCGCGGGCGAGTTTCTCCTGCACTTCCGGCATCATCACCAGCTGTTCCGGCGCAAGCTTTGGCAAACCCTTGATGGTCAGCCAGGTCGCCAGCGTGTCAAAGTTCGGGACCAGGAGCATGCTCGGGAAACGACGCTTGTCGCCGATCATCACCGCGTTGCTCACGAACTTGTTGGTCTTCAATAGTCCTTCGATCGGCTGCGGCGCGATGTTCTTCCCGCCCGCCGTCACGATGAGATCCTTCTTGCGGTCGGTGATGCGGAGGCACCCTTCGCTGTCGATCTCGCCGATGTCGCCCGTGTGGAACCATCCCTCCGGATCAATCGCCTCGGCCGTGGCCTCCGGGTTGTTGAAGTAGCCCCGCATCACATGTGGGCCGCGCGTCAGGATCTCGCCATCCTCCGCGATCTTCACTTCGACGCCCGGGATCGGCCGGCCGACGGTTCCCGGTTTCAGCATCACCGCGGTATTCACAGTGATGACCGGAGAGGTTTCGGTGAGCCCGTAGCCCTCGTAAATGATCATCCGGGCCGCAATGAAGAAGCGGCAGATCTCCGGGTTCAGCGGGGCTCCACCCGAGACCATCGCCCGGATCCGCCCTCCCATCCGGGCGCGCACCTTGCCGAAGACCAGCTTGTCGGCGATGACCATCCCGAAACGCAATCCGAGCGGCACCCGACGCCGCGCGAGTGTGTAGCTCAGATACGTCTCCCCCGTGGCGCGGGCCCACTCGAAGATCGCGCGCTTCAGGCCCCCCGCCGACATCGCACTCTCCACGGCACGGGCGTAGATCTTCTCATAGAGTCGCGGAACGGACGCCAGAAAGGTCGGGCGCACCTCCGCGATTTCTGCGGCGACGGTGTCGTTCGAGGTGGCGTAGTTGATCAGCACGCCGGCATAGACCAGCGTGTAGTGCCCGACCATTCGCTCGAAGATGTGCGAGAGCGGCAGAAACGAGAGGCATTCGTCGGTGGAGCGGATGTCCAGGATTTGCAAGCAGGAAACGACATTGCTCGTGATGTTCCCGTGCGTCAGCATCACGCCCTTGGGCTGACCGGTCGTGCCGGAAGTGTAGATCAGCGTGGCGAGGTCGTCCGGTGTGGCGCGCCGCGCTTCGGCTTCCCAGTCCGGATATCGGCCGACGGCGCTCTCGCCAAGCGCGAGAAAATCCTTGAACAGCGTGACACCGTCCGGGACGTCGACATCGTCGAAGAGCACGATGTGCTCCAAGGCCGGGAGTGCAGCGCGCACCTCCAGCACCTTCTCAAGCTGCGTCAGCGTAGAGACGAAGATGGCGCGGGCGCCGGAGTTGTCGAGGATGTATTGGATGTGGTGGGTCGGGAGGGTCGGGTAGACCGGGACGTCGCTCAGGCGCGCCGCCAGGCAGGCGAAGTCGACCATCGCCCACTCCGGGCGATTCTCTGACAAGATCGCGACGCGATCTCCCTCCTTCAGTCCCAACTCCCGGAGCGCCGCATGCCCATGCTGGACGCTGGCATACAGCGCGGGCCAACTGGTCGGAGTCCAACGCCCCTCCCGCTTGATCCGCATCGCCACGGGCTCTTGCCCATGGCGAGCGGCCGCGTCGAAGAAGAGGTCATTCAGGGTGCGCGGTGTCATCAGGGCACTCGAAGGCTCGAGGGAGGGGGCGGCAGGAGCGTAATCGTCAGCGGGTCCGAACGGAGCGTCCCAACCGCGGCCTGCACCTGCGCGCTGCCCGAAGCGAGTCGTCCTTCGACGATCCCGGTGAGGGAATCGAGGAAGAGCGACGCCGTGTCACTGGTGCGCCACCGGATGACGGCTGGGATCGAATCGCCAGCCTGATTCAATGCCCGAGCCTGCAGCATCATCGGCACGCCCTGCTCCAAGCGCACAGGAACCTGCGTCCGAATTTCAAGCGCGACGACGCCGTCGCCGTCTGTCGGCAACGCACTGCACGCGCTCACCACACCCAGCAGGACCGCACCCGTCCATCGCCTCATTCTTCGAATCCTCCGCGCTCGTCGCCGAGTTCCTCGAGCGCCAGACGTGCGTGCTCGACCCAACGCGACATCTCGGGATCGCGTGGAGGCTTGGAGAGGAAGGCCCGCAGGTGCTCCGCTGCCCCAGCCTCGTCACCGCGGCGGCGCAGGAGAAAGGCCAGGCCATAGTGCGCGCCGGCCAGCTCCGGTGTGAGCTCCAGTGCACGACGGTAATGGCGGATCGCTTCCTCCTGCCGTCCGGTCCGCGAGAGCGCGATGGCGATGTACTGCAGCACCTTCACGTTGTTCGGCTCGTCGCGCAGGGCCAGCTGGTAGGAGGTGATGGCGCCGTCAAAGTCGCCGTGCCGCTCCAGTGCGAGTCCCTCATTGAGGTAGTCGAGCCGCTGGGGCGTGATCGACTCCCCATCCCCAGAGAGGATCTTCTTCCACCAGCTACTCATCGAGGGCGCCGCGGGGCAATGGGAGGCATCCACGTAAGTTAGGCCGCGCCGGCGGGAGGGGCAACGCGCTTCGTCGGGGCTGTCGGCGCGGTGTTAGCTTGGCGGGAGCGGTCTCGTGCCCGCCGACCCCAGGAGGACCGTATGCCTCGCCTGCGCCCCACCCCCACGCGCGACCTCCTTGAGGTCGATTGGCCCTTCTTTGGCGAACTCTGTCGTGCCCTCGCCCTCAAGGTGGCCCGTGACTATGACCCCGAGGTCATCCTCGGCATTGCCAAGGCGGGCGTCATCCCGGCCGCCATCATCGCCACCATCCTGCAACGCGACTACGCGACGATCACGATCGCCCGCCCGACGGACGACGCCGAACCGGAGCTTGTCGTTGGTCCGCCCGCCTCGCTGCGCGGTCGCCGCGTCCTGTTGGTGGATGAGACTTGCGACAGTGGTGACACGATGAAGTTGGCGCTGCATGCCGTTGCTGGGGTGCATCCCGCGGAGGTGCGCACCGCCGTCTCATTCACGACGGGACGCTGGCCCACGCACTTCCATGCCTTCGCAACGGAGAAGGCGATCGTGTTGCCGTGGGATCGAGAAGTGATGGAGGACGGGGAACTGGTGACACGGCCGGACCTGCGGGACTACCTCGTGGGCTGAGTCAGTCCGGCAGCTCGTCGCTGCTGAACGCCTCGCGCCAGGATTGCCCGGCCGCGAGCAGGTCATACACCGCCGCCAACGTCGCGGATGAGCCCGCCAAGAAGCGACACGCCTCTGCGTCGTGGGAGCGGCACTCCACTTCGAGGACGCCGATCGGCGCACCCGCCTGTCCCGTCAGGAAGGCCGCGAAGCAGCCGCACGAAAAATGGCACGAGGGACGATCCGAACTCCCCGGCTCGGCTTCGGCCCACTCACCGGCCTCCAGCAGCAGCGCGCGATCGCCAAGTGGCGTGGCCGTCAGGGATCCCCAGCCGAGTCCCACACAGAGTTCATCGAGCAGGGGACCGAACCACCGGAGGTCGAGGGTGCGGGCATCATCGAGCCCGGTCCGCTCCGCGACACGATTCCGCCACCGTTCACTCAGCGCCTCGCCCGAGGCGAAGCCTGCGTCCTGCAGGAGATCCGCGGCGGCGGCAGGCGCACTGTCGTGCAGCCGTCGGCGCAGGCGGTGGAGCGATTCCGGGGCAATCGTGAAGAGTGACATGGTGGGCGAAGCTACGCCTCCGAGGCGAGTCGCCGCAAGAGCTCGGCTTCGTCAATGATGGCGATGCCGAGCTGCTCGGCCTTGGTCCGCTTCTCTCCCGCTTCTGCCCCTGCGACCACCAGATCCGTCTTCTTGGAGACGGAGGACGTCACGGTTCCGCCCGCTGCTTCGATGCGATGCGCTGCTTCGGTGCGCGAGAGCGAGGGAAGTGTCCCCGTGAGCACGACCCGGAGTCCGGCGAGCGGACGCGGTCCATCGCCACCGGTCTGCGGCTCTGTTTGCGCGACGTCGAGTGCGGTCAATCGGTCGAGTATCGCGGCGCTGTCCGCATCGGCGAAGAATTCTGCCACCGAGCCGGCGATCGTCGGACCGATCCCTTCGAGTGCCTCCAGCGCGGTGACGTCCGCGGCGCGGAGTGTGCTCATCGATCCAAAGGCACGGGCAAGACTCTTCGCGGCCGCAACCCCGACGTGGCGAATGCCGAGGGCCACGAGGAGTGCCCGGAGCGGTTGGCCGCGGGAGGCTGCGATCGCCTCGATCAAGGCGTGGGCCGACTGCTCGGCGAATCCTTCGAGCGCGAGCAGTGCGTCCGGCGTGATGGTGTAGAGATCCGCGGCGTCGTGGACGATGTCCGCTTCCAGAAGCTGTCGCAGGCGCTCCGGGCCGAGGCCCGTGATGTCCATGGCGCCACGCGAGACGAAGTGGACCAATCCCTCATAGGCGCGGCCCGGGCAGCGGGCGTTGGGGCAGTAGCGGTTGACCTCGCCGTCGGGGCGTACCAGCTCCGTGTGGCAGATGGGACAATGGCTTGGTGCCACCCAGGGGACTTCTGCGCCGGTCCGTTTGTCGCGATCCGGCCCGAGCACCTTCGGGATGACTTCGCCAGAACGAATGATCTCGACGATGTCGCCGATGCGCAGATCACGCTGGGCGATGATCTCCTCATTGTGCAGGGTCGCACGCGACACCGTGGCGCCGCCGACGCGCACCGGCTCCAGAATCGCGGTCGGTGCCAGCGCGCCGGTGCGTCCGATGTTCACTTCGATGTCGAGCAGCCGGGTGAACGCCGATTCCGCAGGAAACTTCCGGGCGATCGCCCACCGGGGCACCCGTCCGCCGATGACGCCGAGTTCCTCCTGCAACCGGAACTCGTCGACCTTGATCACCAGCCCGTCGGCGTCGAAGGCAAGTGTCCGAATGCGATCGCTCCACTCCGCCAGCGTGCGTTGGACTTCGGCGAGACCCCGGCAGCGCGTCCACTCCGCGGCGACAGGGAATCCCCACGCCTCCAGCTGCGGGAGCGCCTCGGAGTGACGCGTGATGGCGCACTCGCCCTCGAGTGGCAGCAATTGGTACGCAAAGAAGCGGAGTCGCCGTCGCCGAGCCTCGGCGGGGTCGAGTTGCCGAAGCGCGCCCGCCGCGGCGTTGCGCGGATTCTGCAGCAGGTCCTGCCCGCCGGCCTCGCGCTCCGCATTCACGCGAGCAAAGGCGGCGTGCGGGATGTACACCTCCCCGCGGACCTCCATGCGCGTGGGCCAACCACTGCCATGCAATTGCAGCGGGATGTCCTGGATGGCACGCACATTCCCTGTGATCTCCTCGCCTTCACTCCCGTCTCCCCGCGTGACCCCGCGCACCAGACGCCCGTCTTCATACGTCAGGGCCAGCGCGGCGCCGTCGATCTTCAC
>JAHECN010000150.1 GCA_024641735.1 Gemmatimonadota bacterium
CGCACGGGCTCTCCCGCGACCAGCTGCTGGAGCTGTATCGCTGGATGCGCTTGACGCGATCCCTCGAAGAGCGTCTCGTCGCCCTCTACCGCCAGACGAAGGTGGTCGGAGGGCTCTTCCGGTCCCTCGGGCAGGAGGGCTGCGCCGTCGGCTCCGCCTTCGCCCTCGAACGACGCGATGTCCTCTCACCGCTGATCCGGAATCTCGGCTCGATGCTGGTGAAGGGGGCCACGCCGATAGAAATCCTCCGACAATACATGGCCAAGGGGGACTCACCCACGCGCGGGCGCGAACTCAACATCCATTTCGGAGATGTCGAGGATCGCCACTTCGTCGGGCAGATCTCGCATCTTGGCGACATGGTTCCCGTGATGGCGGGGGCAACGCTGACCTTCCGGATGCGCGGCGAGGATCGCGTCGGCCTGGTCTATGTCGGGGATGGCGCGACGAGCACCGGGGCCTTCCATGAGGGGATCAACTTCGCGGCCGTCCAGCGCTGTCCCCTGATCGTCATTGTCGAGAACAACGGCTACGCCTATTCGACCCCAACCTGCCGCCAGACGGCGGCCGCGCAGTTTGTGGACAAGGCGATTGGGTATGGGATTCCGGGTATTCGCGCCGATGGCAACGATATCCTCGAGGTCTACCGGGTCACCAAGGAGGCGGTGGATCTGGCGCGCGCTGGCGGGGGCGTCACGCTGATCGAGCTGCTGACCTATCGTCGCAAGGGACACGCGGAGCATGACAACCAGAGCTATGTCGCCCCCGGCGAGATCGAGCGATGGGCAGCGACCAACGACCCCATCGATCGCTACATCGTCCGCTTGACGGAGGAGTTTGGCTTCAGCGCCGCCGAACTCGACGCCACGGATGCCGCCGTGGCCGCGGAGGTCGATGCCGCCACGGACGTCGCCGAGGCGTCCCCGCCCTGTGACGGTCCCGATGCGCTCACCGGGGTCTACGTCGACCCCCCCGCGATGCCGACCCTCTGGTATCGCGAGGGCCTCGGGGCAGCAGTGGCGCAGCACGAGCGTCCTGCCGGATGGGGGACGCACGATGGCTGAGATTACCTTTCTGGAGGCGATTCGCGAAGGGATCCGCGAAGAGATGGAACGGGATCCCACCGTGTTCCTGTTGGGCGAGGACATTGGGGCGTTTGGTGGTGCCTTCAAGGTGACCGAAGGGCTGCAGGCGCAGTTCGGGGCGCAGCGCGTGATCGATGCGCCGATCGCGGAAGCAGGGATCGTTGGGGCGGCCGCGGGTGCCGCGCATTATGGCATGCGGCCCGTCGTGGAGATGCAGTTCATCGACTTCATCTCCTGTGCCTACGACATGCTGACGAACTATGTCGCGACGGCGCGCTATCGTGCATTCCTGCCCTGTCCGATTGTCGTGCGGGGGCCCTCGGGTGGCTATGTGCGAGGCGGGCCGTTCCACTCGCAGAATCCGGAGGCGGCGTTTCTGCACACGCCAGGCCTGAAGATCGCCTACCCCGCGACGGCCGAAGATGCCAAGGGGATGATCAAGGCGGCGATCCGGGATCCCGATCCGGTGCTCTTTTTTGAGCACAAGTATTTGTATCGGCGGATCAAGGGGACGATGCCCGCGGGAGATCACGTGGTCCCGCTTGGGAAGGCGCGGATCGCGCGGGAAGGGAAGGACCTCACGATCGTCACCTACGCCGCGACGGTGTGGAAGGCGCTGGAGGCGGCGGAGCAGCTGGCCGCGGAGGATGGGCTGTCGGTCGAAGTGCTCGATCTCCGTACCTTGCTTCCGATGGACCGCGAGGCGATCGTCGCCTCGGTACAGAAGACCAATCGGGTGCTGATTGTGCACGAGGACACCGTGACCGGTGGTGTGGCGGGAGAAATCACCGCTCTGATCACGGAGCATTGCTTTGAATGGCTGGATGCACCGGTGCGGCGTGTGGCTGCGCATGATGTGCCCCTGCCGTATGCACCACCCTTGGAGGACTTTGTCCTCCCACAGACGTCGGACATCGTGCGTGCGAGCCGCTGGCTCGCCGCCTACTGAATACTGAATAGGGACTACCGGGGGAGTTGGGATGGCACGCATTGACGTCATCATGCCGCAGATGGGTGAGTCGATCACCGAAGGCACCATGTCACGCTGGATCAAGCAGCTCGGTGATACGGTCAAGCGGGATGAACCGATCTTCGAAATTTCGACGGACAAGGTGGACGCCGAAATTCCGGCGCCCAATGCCGGTGTCATCGTGGAAGTGTTGGTGACCGAGGGTCAGACGGTCGACGTCGGCACCATCGTGGCGCGGATCGAGACGGACGCCTCCGCGGCAGCGACCGCGCCCGCCGCCGCCCCGGCTGTTCCTGCCGCAGCCCCCGCCCCCGCGCCGGCGCCAGTCGAGGTCGCTGCGCCGGCCCCCGTTGCTCCGGCAGCGCCCGCGCCGACCGCCTCCGCGACTGGTGAGGAAACCGCCGAAGAGCGGTTGCGACGGAAGTCCACGCCGCTCGTCCGCAAGATGGTGGAGGAGCATGGTCTCGACCTGACCCAAATTCCTGGGACCGGCTCCGCCGGACGTGTGACCAAGACGGACGTGCTCTCGTTCCTCGAGACCGGTCCCGCGGCGGCTACCCCGGCTGCTGCACCAGCGGCTGTCCCGGTTGCCGCACCCAGCCCGAGTGCTGCCCCAGCTGCTGCCGCTCCCACGCGCATGCCATCGGTTCCGGCTGCCGCGACCGTGGAGGCCTGGGAAGGCGATCGCGTCGAACCGTGGGGACGCGTCCGCAAGTTGACCGCGGATCACATGATCCTCTCGCGCCGCGTGTCCGCGCATGTCAACTCGCTCATGGAGATCGACTACACGCACGTCGCCGGGATTCGGAAGCGGCTCAAGGCGGATTACGCGGCGCGTGGCGTCAATCTCACGTACCTCGCGTTCATCGTGAAGGCGATTGCCGACAATCTCCGGAAGCACCCGGTCGTCAACGCGGCCGTCTCCGGCGACAACACGATCTATCGGCGCGACATCAACGTCGGGATCGCGGTGGCACTCGATTGGGGGTTGATCGTTCCGGTGATCAAACACGCCGACGAACTCTCGCTGCTGGGCGTCGCGCGGGCGATTCAGGATCTGGCGGACCGCGCCCGGAACAAGAAGCTCGCGCCGGATGACATCCAGCGTGGGACGTTCACGATCACCAATCCGGGTGGATTCGGGACCTACGTTGGGACGCCGATCATCAATCAGCCGCAGGTGGCGATCCTCGCCGTCGGCGCGATCGAGAAGCGGCCCTCCGTCATCTCCTTACCTGATGGGAGCGACGCCCTCGGCATCCGGACCAAGGGCATGTGGTGCATGGCGTACGATCACCGCATTGTGGATGGGGCGGACGCTGATCGGTTCCTGGCGGATGTGCGTGCGACGTTGCACGCCTTCCCCGAGCAGCAGGGCTAGTCGTGCACCGGGTGTTGACGACGGCGCGCGTCGCCGTTGCTCCCACCCATGAAGCCGAGTGGCTTGCCACGGTGCAAGCCCTCGCGACGCGATTGGCACAGCGCGGACTGCACCTGTGGGTTTTTCGGAGCCGTGAGGAGCCTGGCCTCTTCCTCGAGTTCACCGAGGGAAAGGACGATGCCTCACACCGACGCCATGGTCCGCATGGTGCGGCCGAGGCGGCACTGGAAGCGCGACTGCGCGAAGTGGCCCACTACAGCGACGATTGCAATGCACCGTGGGACGAGATTCCCGCGTCACTTGGGGAAGGGAGAAGCTGACATGGCCCGACAGATTGTGGACGCGTCTGGTGTCGTATGGCAGGTGGCCCTGAGCGGGCGCCGAACCAGTTACGGTCGCGACGAGCTTTCACTTGAATTCCAGCAACGCGATGCGCCGAACGAACTGCGCTACGCTCGCTTTTCTCCGCAAGGCGCGAAAGTGGGTGAGCGCGCGTTTGATGAAGCGCGGGACATCGATCTGGTGCGCCTCCTCGCGACGGCGCAACCCGCGTGGACGTCTCCGGACGGCGCGTACGGCCACTCGCACTCCGGGTGATCGACCTCCACTGCCACTCCACGGCCTCGGATGGCCACCTCGCCCCAGCCGCGGTGATGTCACACGCCGCTGAGATCGGACTCAGCGCCATCGCCCTCACGGATCACGACACCTTGGCCGGACTCGAGGAAGCAACCGCGGCAGGGCGCGACCTTGGGCTCCGTGTCATTGGGGGATGCGAGTTCTCGGTGGCCGCCCCGTGGGGGGAGATGCACTTGCTCGGCTATTTCCTCACCCCCGGCGACGACGACATCGAGGCCTTCCTCGTCACCGCGCGAGAGGATCGCACTCGGCGTGCCCGCGAAATGGTGACACGCCTCGTCGGCCTCGGCGTGAACATTTCCTTTGCGGACGTCGCGCGGGTCGCCAATGGCGCAGCGGTGGGCCGCCCGCACGTGGCGCGCGCCCTGCTCGATCTGGGGCATGTCACCACCGAACAGATGGCGTTTGACAAGTATCTCAAGCGCAACCGTCCGGCGTACGTGGACAAGGAGCTTCCCACCCTTCGTGCCGTTGCCGATCTGGTGCATTCACGAGGCGGGATCGTCTCCGCGGCACACTTGAAGTGGCACGGCACCAAGAGTTCGCTCGAAGTGCTGCAGGCCGATGGCCTCGACGCGGTGGAAACGCGCCATCCGAGTCATGACGGTGAGACGCGCGCCAACATCACCGAGGCCGCTGCCGCCCTCGGACTCGGGCGCAGTGGTGGGTCCGATTGGCACGGGGAGTTCGGCGAGGCCGCTGGGCATTCCATGTTGGGCGCGCAGGAAGTTCCGGACGCCTGGCTCGATGCCCTTGAGGCGTTGCGACCAACCGGGGTGCCTCGCCCGTGAACCCGACGGGCGGCCGCGTCGCCTTGGTCACCGGAGGAGCGCGGCGATTGGGGCGTGCCTTCGTGGAAGCACTTGCCGCAGATGGATTGCGAGTCGCGGTGCACTATGGCACTTCGGCGGCGGAAGCGACGGCGCTCGTCACGGAGTTGCGAGGGCAGGGCCACGACGCTGAGGCGTTCGGTGCCGACCTGACCGATGCTGAGGCGGCGATGGCGCTGCCGAGTCGGGTCGTCGCGCATTTCGGCCAGCTCGATGTACTGGTGAACTCTGCGGCCGTGATGGAGCGCGCCACCGTGGAGGAGACGACGCCCGCCGCCTGGGACGCGATCCTCGATCTCAACCTGCGCGCGCCATTCCTCCTCGCCCAGCAGGCGGCCCCGCACCTCCGCGCCACGCGCGGCACCATCGTCAACATCGCAGACTTGAGCGGCTTTGAGCCGTGGCGGAATTATCCCGCCCACTCGGTCAGCAAGGCAGGCGTGGTCATGTTGACGAAGGTCCTTGCGGCGGCGTTCGCCCCTGAGATCACCGTCAACGGCATCGCACCGGGAACCGTGCTCGTTCCCGAGGATTACGACGATGCCCGGCGTGCCTTCCTCAGCGAAACCACGCCGCTCGGTCGGCTCGGGACACCGGCGGATGCCGTGGCGGCGCTCCGGTACCTGGTACATCACGCGCCGTTCGTGACAGGCGAGACGATGGTCGTGGATGGCGGTCGTCTGCTGCGCCGATGATCACGCTGGGTGCAGTGGTCATCATTGGCGGAGGCTGCTACGGCAGCTTCTACGCCGGTCAACTCGCCAAGGCGCGTGAGAAGGGGAGCGTGATCTGGCGACGCATGATCCTGGTGGACCAGAGTCCAACCTGTGCGGTCGCCGCAACGCTCGGGTCGATCCCTGACGCGGAGCTGATCGTCTCCGATTGGAGCGCGTTTCTCGATCGCTGGCTGGACGAGGATGCCCGACGTCCGGACGATCAGATCGTCCCGTCGCCGTTGATGCCGCACTTGATGGCGGATTGGCTGGAGCGCCGCGCGACGCGCGAATGGCCAAATGCGCAGGTCCTGCGAGTCCCGGCGACCACGGAATTCGGGACACCGTTTGATCGTCTGC
>JAHECN010000151.1 GCA_024641735.1 Gemmatimonadota bacterium
GGATTCCGTTCCGTTAAGGCCACGCCCGGTGTCAGGATATCCACGGGCCGGAGGTCGGGGACATCGCGCCAGATCTCACGGAGTGATCGACCGAAGTGATCGAATTGCGAGAGCGCATCGAGACCAAGCAGCTCTTCGATCGTGCGCAGGACGTCGGTCGTATTCGCGAAGCGATGTGACACGCCGCCGCGCGTCCACGGTGAGATCACCAGCAATGGCGAGCGGTGCGAATCGACATGGTCCGGTCCGTTCTGGGCATCGTCTTCCAGCACGAAGATGACGGTGTTCTTCCAGAATGGTGAGCGCGAGATGGCTGCGACGATGCGCGCCAGTGCGAGATCGTTGTCCGCGACCATCGCCCGCGGCGTCGGCGCGTTCGCACGCAAGCCGAGCGTATGGTCGTTGGGGAGTCGGACGATCTCAAGCTGTGGCATCACCCCATCTCGGACATGCTCGGCAAACTCCTCCAACCAGAGATCCGCGCGGTATTGATCGGTGATGCTGAGATCGTACGCGGGGAAGCGTTCGTTGGTGTGTGATCGCAGGAACGGCTTCAGTCCCTTGTACCCATTCGGTAGGTCCTCCTTGTTCATCCCCTCGCCGACCACGAACTCGCCGTAGTTGCGGAAGGTGATGCCCTTCCGTTGTGCCAAGTCCCAGAGATATCCGTTGGCCGGCTCGTTGACGTCGTCCTCGGGGATATTCTCCGGACCCCAACCGCGGTTGGTCCCCTCGTAGTCGTAGCTGCGACCTCTGCTCGAGTAGTTGGATGGGAGGGTCTTCTGCAAATAGTCTGTCGTGTAGGCGGCGGTAGACCAGTTGTGCCCGTCTGGGCTGACCTCCGCGTTCACGAAGAACCGATCAAAGATCCCGAAGCGCTCCGCGAGGGCGTGTTGGTTCGGTGTCACGTCCCGTCCGAAATACACCAAGCTCGTGTCGCCATCGGCTTGGCGCAGATCGCCGAGCACTTGATCGTACGTTCGATTTTCCTTGATCACGTAGACCACATGTTCGATCGGCGGGTAGCGGAAGCCGCGGGTCGGTGGGCGGTCCCAGCGATTCGCCTTCGCTACGCGGGCTGAGAGGGGCGCAAGGCCGGCGCGGTCGAGCCGCGCCGTCGCGCTGATGGTCACGGTGCCCGAGAGTTGCGCGAGGGTGTTGTCGTTGCCGCTGCCTTGCCACTCCTTGGAGAGCCTCGGGCCGGGGCCATTCGGATTGGCGCGCGAGCCCTTCCCTTTGCCATTGGTGACCACGAGCGTGGTGCCGCTCGCGAGCACAGCGGTCGGGTACCAGTCGGTCGGAATCCGCCCCAGGAGCGAGTCATTCCCGGTGGCACCGCTGACTCCGGAGAAGGCGGCGGAGAGGTCAAAGACGGCCACGGCGTTGGCGTCCGCTTCGGCGACGAAGAGCCGAGTGCCGTCGGCGGAGAGAGCGAGGCCATTCGGAGTGCTCCCCTCCTCCGGACCGCTGGGCGGGGGATCGCGCAACTCGCCCAGCCGCTCTCTGGAAACGGCGTCAATCACCGTGATCCGGTCGGTGCTCCCAGAGGCCACGTACAGTCTCGTCCCCGCAGGATTCAGGAGCAGGGCAGAGGGGTGCCGTCCAGCGGGAATGTCCGCCACCTCTTGGAGCCGGCCGCCGCGTTCCGCAAAGGCCCGGACCGAGGTGCCATTCCACTGCGAGACGAAGACGTCGCCGTTGGGCGCGACTGCGACGCCGTATGGGTAGCGTGTCGTGGGGAGGCGCTGGATCACTCCTCCGGTCGCGAGGTCCACCACGGCAAGGGCATCGCCGAGATTCTCGGCGACGTAAAGGCGGTTGCCGTCCGGGGAGAGGCCAAGACCGGCGGGGTAGCGGGTGCCGGCTTTTCGGGGCGCCTTCGCCGCGAGCACGAGCGAGTCCTTGAGCGCCGCCTCACCGTTCGCCCACGCGTAGCGATACACGACGTCCTGATTCCCGCCGCTGACGTAAAGGGTGTGGCCGTCCGGCGAGAAGACGGCACCCAGGAAGGCCGCGGCCTGCGCGATCGTTTGGCGGACTGACCCATCAGGATTGACGATCTGGATCCCTTGCGTGTTGTGGCCGCTCAGCACCACCAGGTAGCCGCTGTCTGGCGTCGGCAGAATGGTGAGCGGCAACGAGCCCACTGGGTGCGAGCGGCCCGCCGGGTCGAGCCACTTGCCTGTAGGGAGGAGGGATCCGTCGCCGAACGTGTCGGTTGTGGCGAGTCCACTGGAACCGCTGGGCGCGCACCCGGCGAGCAGCGCCAGGAGCAGGAGAGCTGTCTGATTTGGGTTGGGCATTCCGAATGCTACTGGTTATTGCTGGTAACGTGAAGGGAGGCATGTGCAGGCTCGGGACCCGGGAGGCGTCTGTAGTTTGTTCACTCCGCTCCTCAGAGGAATCTTCCGATGCGATCGTTGCGCTACGCGCTCCCACTCCTGTTGCTAGTGAATGCCGCCTGCGATTCTGAGATCGTCTGCACTGCCGAGGCACGTTTCGGCGTAAACGTCTCGGTCCGGAATGCTGTAACTCAGCAGCCGGTGCTGCAGGGCGTCCGCGGCGCATTGCACGAGGGGAGCTACGTTGATTCTCTGCAGGTCATCACGGACATCGAGGGGAACATCTTCTCGCTGGCGGGCGCAGTCGAGCGCGCAGGGACCTATCGCATCGAGCTGGTGGCGACTGGCTACCAGCCGTGGACCCGAACCAATGTTCTCGTCACCGCGGATCGTTGCCATGTCACTCCGGTGGCCGTGACGGCCAATCTGGTGCCGGTGGGGGGCTAGGTGGCCCAACTGGCCAGGCAAGGCCAGATTCCGAGGGTCTCCCACGCAGGTGTCCCCATGACCAACCCCGACTGCATCTTCTGCCGCATCGTCGCCGGCGAGATCCCCGCCCAGATCGTCGGGCGGACCGAGCATGCCTTGGCATTCCGGGACCTCACCCCCCAGGCCCCCACCCACGTTCTGGTCATCCCGACTCGGCATTACGCCTCCGCCGCCGAGGCGACCGGAGATGACGGGGCCGCGGCCATGGGGGAGGTGATGCGCCTGGGGGTGCAGGTCGCCGAGGAGCTCGGGCTCGACGGGGGGTACCGGTTTGTGGTCAATACGGGCCCGGACGGGGGCCAATCGGTCCACCACCTCCACCTGCACCTGCTGGGGGGGAGGCGGATGAAGTGGCCGCCGGGGTGAAAGAGAGAAGAGAAAGGAGAAAAGAGAGAAGAGTGGACATTGGGCGGGGGAGGGCCCCTGGGCTCCTCTCTCCTCTCTCCTCTCTCCTCTCTCCTCTCTCCTCTCTCCTCTCTCCTAGTTGCCCTAACCCCGCTCCCGCCTTAGCTTTGGCCTCCTATGTCATAACCGCCCCCTAAGACGGGGCCGAGAGGGGTGATTTAGTAATGTCAGAAGTCGTCATCCATGAGGATGAGAGCTTCGAACGAGCGCTCAAGCGCTTCAAGAAGAAGTGTGAAAAAGCAGGCATCCTCAGCGACCTCCGCAAGCACCGGCACTATGAGAAGCCGAGTGAGAAGCGGAAGCGGAAGCTGAACGCTGCGCAGCGCAAGACGCGCCGCGGCCGCTCGCATGCCTAGCCTGATCGACCGCCTGCGCGCCGACCAAGTGTCGGCGCGCAAGGCCTCGGACAAGGACCGCACCCTGCTACTGGGGACGGTCCTTGCTTCGTTGAAGAACAAGGAGATCGAGCTCAATCAGGAGCCGACCGACGCCGAAACGATCGACGTCCTCCGCAAGCAGATCAAGCAGCGCCTCGATTCGTTCGAGCAGTACACCAACGCGAATCGCCTCGACCTAGCGAGCCGTGAGGAGTACGAGATCGGCGTGCTGAAGACCTACCTCCCCCCCGAAATCGATCCCGAGGAGATCCGTGCCGCCGCGCGCGACGCGATCGCCGGTGGTGCCACCGAACTCGGCAAGTTGATGGGGATCCTGATGGGCCAGTTCAAGGGCCGGACCGATGGCAAGGTGATCAATCAGGTCGCCCGAGAGGCGCTGTCCGAGGGATGACACTGCCCTCGGCAGGAATACACGGGGTGCCGTCCCATCGGGGGAGCGGCACCCCGTTGCCGTTGTCCCCTGCCACCTCCGCGGACGCCCTTGCCGCACTTGAGTTCCAAGCGGTCCTCGATGTCGTCGCCAGCCACACCGTTGGCCCCCTCGGCGCCGCACACCTCCGCGCCCGCCGCCCCACCGCCAACATCCCCTGGATCGAATGGGAGCTGGCGCTCGTCGGCGAAGTGCTCGCGGTACTCCGCCGCGGTGAACGTCTCGACGTTTCTCCCGTCCCAGAACTGAAGGGCGCCCTCGGCCGCCTCAAGATGGAAGGGAGCGTCCTCGAGATCTCCGAGCTCGCCGGGATCAAGACGACGCTGGCCGCAGGGCGCGCGGTGGTGCAGGAGTTGGAGCGACTCCGCGAGTCATGTCCACGCGTCGCAGGCCTCGCGACCACGCCGGCCGATCGCAGCATCGAGCAGATGCTGGAGCGCTCGGTCGGTGACGACGGCGAACTGCTCGACACCGCCTCACCCGCGCTTGCCGCCGCACGCAGAGAAGTGCACGCGGCACGTGAACGCTTGGTGCGCCGACTCGAGTCGCTCCTTCGTGACCTCGATGGCAACGCTGCCCCGAGCGGCGCGACGGTCACGATGCGCGGCGGGCGCTACGTGATCCCGGTGCGCCGCGATGCACGGAGCCGTCCAGAAGGAATCATCCACGACGAGTCCGGTTCAGCAGGAACCCTCTTCCTGGAACCCTCCGCCGCCGTCGAGCTCGGCAATGCCGTCCGCGCCGCGATCATCGCGGAGGAACGCGAGACGCTGGTTGTGCTCCGCGAGATCACTGATCGCCTCCGCCCGATCCGCGACACGATCGCCGCGCTGCACAGGATCGCGGTGGAAGTCGATACGATCGTGGCACGCGCACGCTGGGCCCGCGACACCCACGGCGAAGTCCCCACGATTCGCGAAGTCGGTGAACCGATCACCTTGCGCGACGCGCGCCACCCGCTTCTGCTCGCGCGCGGTATCAATGTGGTCCCATTCGATCTGGCCTTCGAAGGGAACGAGCGCACGCTCTTGATCTCCGGTCCGAATACCGGCGGCAAGACAGTGCTGCTCAAGGCGACCGGCCTCGTGATCGCTCTTGCGCAGTGCGGCATCGTGCCCCCGGTCGGCGCCGAGAGTGCGCTGCCGATTGTGGAGCGCTTCTTCGTCGATATTGGCGACCATCAATCACTCGCGGATGATCTCTCGACCTTCGCGGCGCATGTCGCCGAGTTGCGGCGGATCTTGGAGCAGGCAGACGCCGGCACGCTGGTCATTCTGGATGAAGTCGGTTCCGGTACCGACCCCGCCGAGGGTGGCGCGCTTGCAATGGCCGTGCTCGAAACGCTTACGCGCCGCGGTGTGCTCACGCTCGCCACGACGCACTTGGGTGCGCTGAAGGATCTCACGACGCGGGTGCCCGGCGTCGTGAACGGTTCACTCCAGTTCGATTCCGCGACGCTCTCGCCGACCTATCGCTTCACCAAGGGGATTCCCGGTCGCTCCTATGGCCTCGCGATCGCTCGGCGACTGGGCGTGTCGCCGGCAGTGCTGGAAGCCGCAGAGGCATTGGTCCCCGAGGCGGAGCGCGATCTCGATCGCTTGCTCGCCCAGGTGGAAGCGCGAGAACAATTGCTCCGCCGCGACGAGGAGTCTGTGCGCGAGCAACAGGTCGATCTCGAACGGCGCGAAGCCGTGGCGGCGGTGACGGCCGAGACGCAGCAAGCGCGCGAGGACGAACTGAAGCGGCAGGAGAAGGAAGCAGAGCGCGAGCGCGCCAAGAAGGCGAAGGCGTATCTGCTGCAGGCGCGGAAGCTGGTCGAGGATGCCCTCGCGATGGCGAAGGG
>JAHECN010000152.1 GCA_024641735.1 Gemmatimonadota bacterium
GATAGGCGGCCTTGCTGTCCACCGGATTCTCCGCGCCGGAACGGACCTCGAGTCGCACACGATTGATGCCGAGGTCGTTGGCTGCGAGGTCCATCAGGCGTTGCTGCCATCCCGCGAAGCCAGGGAAGTCCTCGCCAGACTGCGTATGCGTCTCCCAGCCCGACATGGTCTGGTACCGTGTCAGGGTGTCCAGCGTGATGCGGGCCGTGACCTGTGAGGGCGGCGGCGGTGGTGCCGGGGGGGGAGGGGGAGGCGGCGCGGCCGGGCCTTCGTCGATGCTCTGGCCGCTGCAACTCGGCAGCGCGATCAGGGCAAACGCTGCGGTGGCGACGAAGATCCTCCGGTATCGACGACGCGTCGCTCTCATGGTGCGTAGGCAAACCACATATACCTCCCACAGGTCTTTGAATGGATTGTCCCGCCGAGCACGGTCTACAGGTCAGTTCGCCGAGGCGCGGCGTCGGAATCGCCAGACCATGGCGATGGCGCCACCCAGCGCGAGCACGGCCAACGTGCCGAAAGGTTGTACCCCGCCCGCCAGCACGGGCGCATAGGCCGCCGCGGTCTTGCTCAGGGTGATCAGCACCGGCAATGTCGGGCCGCCGGTGAAAAGTAGCCCCAGCGAGGTGGGGACGTCCTCACGCATCATCGACACGGCGATCGAGACCAGGACGGTCGGCACGACAAGCCCGACGACCCCCCACCGTGGCAGCGCGCGCACGACCGGCACCATCAGCAGGAACAGCAGGGGGACCGCCGGGACGAGGTACCGGACGCCGGTGTTCCACTGCAGGTTGGAGAACTGGTTGGCGGCGCTGAAGACCAGCAGGGCGCCAACGGCAAGCAGTGCGAACCGCTGTTCGCGACGGCTTGGATCACCCGGGATGGCCGGCACGAACGGCGCGGCGAGTCCCGCGATCAGGAGTGGACAGAAGGCGAAGAGGCCATAGCGAGGATCGAGCAGATTGCGCCACAACAGGTCGAAGGTCGGCACGGTGAAGCCGTTCAGGCCACGGACGCTGAACTCGGTCACTGGCATGTAGCGCTGCGCCGGGAACCAAGGCGTGCCGAACGCGAGCCCCTGGTACCCCAACAAGACGCAGACTGGCCCGATCGCACCCAGCACGCAGGCCCCACCGAGTGCAACGGCGCCGCGCAGGCGCCCCTGTTGCCATCCTTCGGCGATGGCCCACAACCCGAACACCAGGGCGAGTGGCGCCGCACTGTAGTCCATCAGCAACCCCAGCCCGAGCAGAAAGCCGGCCCAGCCCCATGCCTGTTGCCGAGGCCGTGCCGTCTCCCCCGCAGGCCATGTGACCACCATCATCGTGGCCAGAATGAGGTGCGTCAGCAAGGCATTCTGGTTCAGGAAGGCGGACCGGAAGAAGATTGGTGTCCCGAGGCCGTACAGCAGGGCAAGCCGGAGGGCCCAGCGGTCGTCGCCATAGCGGGCCTGCAGATAGAAGTAGAGCAGCACAACTGCCAGCGCGCCGAGTGGGGCCATCAAGCCCATCTGGGTGGCCAACGCCGCCAGGGCCAGACGCACGTCAAGCCCTCGCGCTCGCATCTCATTCATGAGGGGGGTGCGGTTGGGCCGAGCGTCGTCGTAGGTCGTCGGAGGCTTCGGTGCCCCCAGCGCAGGCCGCATGGCAAAAAGACCGGCAATCAACGGCCGCGCCAAGGCGTAGGGGACCGCGCCGAAAATGGAAGCGCCGGGATTGCTGTTGATGTACGCGCCACGCCCGGGGATCTCGAACAAGTCGGGATGCAAGCCGAGGTACGGATCGACACGCACGGTCAGGCGCTCGCCAAGCGCTACGGCGAGATAGGTCTCACGGGCGACATTGGTCGTGGCGAAGGCCGCGTAGACCAGCCACATCGTGAGGAAGAGCCGGACGGCTGTCGAACGTCGGGTCATGCGACTCCCATCAGGTTGATCCGCGGCCGACGCGGTCGCGCGGTTTCGCGACGGTCAGGGTCGGTACAGCACCCAGCCATTGTACGCCACCCAGAGCGCCACCGTGACGAGCAGCCACCGGTCGGAGAGCACGGTCTCGGTGGGAGTGCCCGTGTCGCGTTGGTGGACGAGGTAGAGGTAGCGGAACACGCCGTACAGCACGAACGGGATGCCGTAGCTGAGTTCTTCGGTGCCGACTCGGACCGCCGTGTCAGATGTGAGCGAGTACATCAGGTACGACACGATCGTCACGGCGAGCAGGACCGAGGAAATCTGGTCAAGAAAGGGGGCGCTGTAGTGGGCGAGGACGCTGCGATGGCTCGCCGAGCTGTCGCCAAGGACCGACAGTTCGTGGCGTCGCTTGGCAAAGCCGAGATAAAGGGCGAGCAGTCCGCCGCACAAGAGCAACCAGACGGACGGATGCACCGCAATCGCCGCAGCGCCGGTGAGCAACCTGAGTACAAAGAAGGAGGCAATCGCAAAGACGTCGAGCAACACGATCCGCTTGAGTCCCATCGAGTAGATCAGGTTGAGCAGGAGGTACACGGCGATCCACGCCGCGGTCACCCAGCCTTCCCGGAGCGCCAGGCCAAGGGCGAGCACCGCGAGGACCACCGCCATGCCGATGGCGTGCCGAGTGTCGATTGTTCCCGCGGCCACCGGGCGCAGTCGCTTGGTGGGATGGCGGCGATCGGCATCGCGATCCAGGACATCGTTGAAGGCATAGACCGAGCTGGCCGCGAGACAGAACGCCAGAAAGGCGAGAGACGCCGACGTGGCGACGCGCAGATCTCGGGCCTGTCCGGAAAAGAGGAGCGGGGCCAGAACAAAGAAGTTCTTGGTCCAGTGGCTTGGCCTCAAGAGCCGGATCCAGGGCCCAGCGCCGCCCCCTGTGGGCGTCATCATGGGCGAGGTGGTGGATGGCATAAGCGGCCTGAGGGGCCAGTTCCGTGCCATCGAGACCTGCCTGCGCTACTTCGGCTCTCCCGCCCCCCCCACGTCGGGGCAAAGGCCAATGGTGTCCTCATGTCGCCCACAACTGTTGCAGAAATCCTACGCTACCGCACACGGGCCAAGGCATCGCCCGCCCCGAACCAATATCCAACAATTTCCCCGATGGCCCAGGCAGTGGCGTAGACCAGAATGAATGGCAGCGTCGTTGCCACCAACTGGCGGGACACGCCCTTGCCCAGATTGACTCGGAGAATTCGCATCAGCAACAGCGGTGGCAATGCGAACGCCGCTGCCCCCATCGCCAACCGGCGAGTCAATGGTGCCCCGCGGACGCGCGCGCCAGCGTACGAACGGGAATACAGATAGCGCTGGGAGATGTACTCGAAGAAACCGAAATGCTTCTTGTGGCCGACGATCAGCGTGGCATCGCAGTAGAGCGGAATGCCCTCGCCTCGCATCGCATCATGCAGTCGGTTTTCCCATTTTCCCTCGGCCGTGACGTCACGAAAGCGCTCGAGGAGGGCGCGGCGATACACGATGTTGTTGCCCGGCAACCACTCTGCCTTTCCCTCCGGCAATGGCGGCAGGCAGGCGCTGTACTCGCAGAGGAAGGTGGACCAGTCGAGCAGGCGCTGGTCGGCGGCGTTAGCAATCGGGCCGCCGACCACGTCGTGACCAGCGGCCAGCCCGGCGAGCAGTCGACGGCCCCACTCTGGAGGCACGATGATGTGGTCCTCAATCACTGCGACGGCGTCCGCGCTCGCCTGCTGAAACGCCAAGTGTCGCATTTCCGGAATCGTGGTCTCGCTCGGCACAGGCAGGATACGCACGTTTGGAAAGCGTGACCGCACCGCGTCGCGGACGGTATCACCGAGGCGGTCGACCACCAGCACTTCAACATGAATGTCCTCCCGAAGCCGCTCCAGCGCTTCAAGGCATCCAACCAGATCGTGCAGTCCATTGACCGAAGGCACGACGACCGTGAGTTCAACAGGATTCATCAGCCCTCCCGGGCAGTCACAGTAGAGTCCTCAGGCTCCCAAACCGGGGCGCCGTAGAGCAGCCGATACATCACTCGCTCGACGACCTGTCCGACTCGGATCCCTGGTGGCAACGTCTCGGGTCCGATGGCGGGGAGTTTGATGCTCCGCACTCCCGCGAGATTCGCGCCCGCGATGTCGGTGAGATACTGATCACCAATCATCACCATCTCGGGTGGTTCCAAACAGAGTTCATGCGCCACAGCCAGCAGGAGGTGGCCGTCGGGCTTTCGGAGCGGAATCGCTCCCGCATCGATTCGTGCGGCAAGTTCATCGACCGACCAACTGTCCTCCCCTCGAAGGATCTGACGCGTGCCCACGTGTCCATCCCAGCGATATCCCTTCATGATGGGAATGTCCGGGAAGATGCGGCCGAGCTCGCGAAAGCGTGCTTCCCCAGCGTTCGAGAGCACGGCATGGTGCACCCTAGGGAGCGTGGAGAGGGTGCGAAACACGGCGGCTTCGTCCGCGAGCACCGTGTCGTGAAATCGAGTCAGCGTGCCATCCACGTCCCAAATCAGCGCGCGAATCCGATGCTTCGCCAGAAACGCCGCGTTGAGCGGAGCGAGCGACCGCATGTGCCAGGTCGGGCGCAAGTTGGCGAGCACGGACCGGAGTCTCGGCAGCGTCTGCGCGAGGGTTCCGAGCGGAGATTGCCTCGCCGCAAGGTGTCTCATGGGGTCAGACTCGGCAGTGCACCCCTGCGGAACGAGATCCCGCCCACCGCAGCCAGCGCGAGCG
Source organism: Gemmatimonadota bacterium (assembly GCA_024641735.1). Lineage (GTDB taxonomy): Bacteria > Gemmatimonadota > Gemmatimonadetes > Gemmatimonadales > GWC2-71-9 > Palsa-1233. The sequence continues at coordinate 4,693 of JAHECN010000152.1, forward strand.
CGTATGCGCAGGCGCCGCCGATCACGACCAGCGCGATGTGGGTTGCTCCAAGCCACCAGACGGCCGCTGCCATCACCAAAGTCGCAAACGCCACTCGCCGGAATCGCCACAGCGGCGAGAGGGGGAGGCCAAGGCGATGCGCGTATCGCGCGGCCAGCGCGGTGCGAAGCACTTCAGTCGTGAGCGTCGCGACGGCGGCACCTGCCAGTCCCCAGGTCGGGATCAGTGCCACATTCAGGACCACATTGGTCCCGGCGGCCCACGCGGCCGTGAACATCAATTGGTCCTGACGCTGGTAGGCAATCAAGGCGCCCTGCGAGACGTTGCGGATCAGCGCCACTGGAATCGACCAGAGCAGGATTTGCAGTGGCAGCGAGGCGGCGAGGTACTCCGAGCCGAAGACCAGGTCGATCAAGCGAGGCGCCACCAGAAAGCCACCGACGGCGACCGGGATCGCGCCAGCCAGCACCTGTGCCAAGGAGCCGTCGTAGAGTGATTGCGATGCGGTGCGATCCTCCCGGACGCGTGTCAGCACGGGCAGCAGCGTCATGGTGTACGTCGCCCCAAGGTTCAGAAAAAAACTGATCAGTGTGTAGGCGGCTGCGTAGATGCCGACGGCGGTGGAATCGCGGAAGATCCGCAAGAAGATGAAGTCGCTGTTGAAGATTGCCAGGCCGAGCATGGCGTGCACGATCAACGGCCAGGACTCCGTGAGGAGCGCGCGCGCCCTCGCCGGTGCGAGTACCAGTGGCAAGGTGCGCACGGTGCGAGGGAGCAGGCGCAGGAGGATCAGGACACCCACGGCCTCGCCGGCGATCTGAGCAACGGGGACGCGGGTCAGATCCTCCGGGCCACGCACGGCCACCAACACCACGCCCACCATGACGATTTCGGTGACCAGTCGGCCAATCGACGCCCGCCCTGCTTGCTCCAAGCCCAGATGGACCCATCGCGTTCCGAGCGCATAGATCGGGAGCGTCAGCGCGAATGCTGCGAGGATCGCCCCATCAGGTTGAGGGAGGAGGAAGAGTCCTGTCACGATCGTGACGAGCGTCAGCGCGATTCCCACCATGAAGCGCGCGCCGAGCGTACTCGGGACCAACGTGGGAAGGGCATCGGGCGCGGCGGCAACTTCACGCACGCCGAGCGCATCGACGCCGCAATCCGTGAG
>JAHECN010000027.1 GCA_024641735.1 Gemmatimonadota bacterium
CGTGGAGCCGGAACACGGCGGGGCTGGCGGTGGGGACCTATGTCGACACGATCACGGTGAGCGCGGGTGGCGTGGCGAGCCAGCGGGTGATTGACACGCTGCAGATCACGGCGGCGCCGGTGGCGCTGACGCTGAGCGTGAGCCCGGGGAACCGGAGTGCGACGGCCCAGATCGGCACCAGCGCGCCGAGCGACAACGCAGTGGTGACGCTGGCGGGCGACAATGCGTCGTCGACCAATTGGTGGGCGACCAAGAAGAAGAGCTGGACCACATTGACGACGGGGAGCGGGACCGGCAGCGGGACGGTGACGTGGAGCCGGAACACGGCGGGGCTGGCGGCGGGGACCTACGTCGACACGATCACGGTGAGCGCGGGTGGCGTGGCGAGCCGGACGGTGCTGGACACGCTGCAGATCACGGCGGCGCCGGTGGCGCCATCCATCGATGTGAAGCCGAAGGGAAGAAAAGTACGGGAACTCCGCGCCACTGGAAGCGCGCATTCCTTTGAAGTCAGCCGTGATTCGGTGATCGTGGATGGCAACGCACCGGCGGGGTTGAGTAGCGCATGGACTGCGACAGCCAGTGGGTCTCGACTGGGTGTGCTGACCAGCAGTGGACTGCTGGGAGGCTATCTGGTCTGGCAACGACAGGCCGCAGGGGCTGCGCCGGGACTCTACATCGATAGCGTGACGGTGCGGTTGGCGAGCGCAACAGAATTGACTGCCGTCTTCGTTGACACGCTGGAAGTCGTCGTTGTCGACTTGCCATCAGCCGGAGTCGCAGTGGACGAATTGGTTCGGGGGGGGAGGCTCACGGCCGATCAGCGCCAACTCCTTGACCGTGACGGGAATCGGAACGGCGTCTTCGACCTGGGTGACTTCCTGGCATGGGTTGACCGCAATGGGATTCGACTTTCACCGTTGGAGGTCGCACGGTTGCAGGCAATTCCGATGACGCAGCCGAAACCGTGATCGCAGGTCGTCGTCGGGACATTGTGGAAGGCAAGTGTAGCTAGAGGGTGCTCCCCCGCGAGCGCCGCCACTTTGCCACTGCCCGCCGTGCGATCAATGTCCCGCGCCGGAGGCGCTCCAGTCCATTCAAGATGGCAAGGAAGGGTGACCAGATCGGGCTCGTGAGGATGATCGGCTCTCGGAGTCTGCTGTAATGGTGCGCATAGAGTGCCCGATGCGCCCGCTCGTCATCACGATACACGCTGTAGATGAACCCCATCTCTGCCTGACTGTCGACTCTTCGATGTGCATGCGCACCGAGCAACGGTGTGATTGCAAGCGTATACGCAATGGGTCCTGTGACGCGCAGGACCCCGATGAACCCCACGCCGTGCAAGACCGGGTTGTAGCGATCGATATTTCGCAACACATTCTCAATCACGGCCTTCAGAAATGGGTGACCGGGTGCCGCGATAATATGGCACTGCTGGAATTCGCCGCCTGGGATGGCGCGGAGGTCGTGGTAGAGCCCCCATCCTTCGAATTGGTCGGTGCTTCCGTTCTGCCACTTGGATAGGAGGTATTGATCGTCCGGCAGGATGGTCTCTCGCATCGGTCGCTCAAACGAGCTCTTGATGTCGATGTAGACGCCGCCGCAGCGGTAGATCACGAGGTAGCGAAAGAGGTCCGCCCGTGCGGCTCCATACTTCGGATTGATGCGCTGGAATGCCTTTAAGACGCGTGTGTCGTAATGCTCGGCGATGAAGGCCACCATCGCTGCATCATCGTAGAAGCGGTACTCGTAATCCGGGTTGAGCGAAAGGAGCCGGGCGACGTTCTCTTCCAGAATGCCGGGAAGTTCCAGTGTCGCGAACGTCTGGTGCACGATTCGCGGCACCCCGTCCCCACGCGGGAGGGAGGGGATGGCCGGAACTGCTGGCGGCCGATTCAGCTGCGGGAGCCACGATCGAGTCTTCCTCATGTCTCCGAAAGATAATCCGGCGCTCAACGCCAACAGGCCCCGAACGTCCGTTCGGGGCCTGTTGATTCCATCACCGTTGGGTCGAGCCGATTACTGCCGGTTCTTCTTCCGGCGGCGGCCTGCGGCGGCCATACCAGCCAAGCCCGTGGCGAGCAACGTCATCGTGGCCGGCTCAGGGACAACTTCCTGCGGGCCACCACCCTCTTCCCAATTGATTGCGAGGAAGACGTCATTGTAGTCGCGGTCACCCCGCGGGCCCCACTGGTCCTGCGTTTGGGTGTCCTCAAATCCAGCGATGAAATCCACTGTAGAAGGCAAGCGGAACAGGGCGAACTGAGACTGTGCGGGCCACCAAGCATCAGAATAGGCGTAGGTCCCATTCGTCATGAGGATGTACAGCCCCCAATTGCCGAGCGACAGGGTGCCGGGCAAACCAGCGTTCAGGGTCGTGCGGACGCGGCCGCCGCTGCCGTCGAACGTGAAGTATCCCCAGTCCTGATTATAGCCCGCGATGTCGCCGCCGGGATTGCCGGTTCCGGCCAGGGGGCTAAAGGTGTACGTACCAGCGCCGAAGAGAAACGGTGTGTAGCCACCACTCCCATTGTTTAGGTAGCTAGTAGGCTGGGTACCGGTATATGGCAGCCAAGAGTTCGGGCGCTGATTGTTGCATGGGGTTCGTGCCGTACCGGCCACACCGGTCAACACGTAGCCAGAGTTACAGAAGGTCCCGTCGTCCGAGACGTTATCCCAATACTGGCCACCATCGTTGGCAGGGGTACCGAGGGCACTCCACTGCGCTGAAAGTGGCAACGCGAGGGCCGCGAGCGCAGCCGAGAGCAACGTGATCTTCTTCATTGGCGCTGAGTTCTCCTACTAAGGTTGCCTAGGCTTATCGCACCTTCCATGCCCAAAATATCATGCAATCGCAATTATTGTAATGCATTGCTGTACAACGGTTTACGTAATTTTACTGTGGCGCTTACTGGGTCAAATGTTGTGTGCACGCAACAGATTGTGTGGCACCTGTTCGGCGGTTGGCGTGCGCCGGTCCTACGCCCGTGATCCATCGGGTACCGTGGTCGGGTTGCACTCAGATCGCGCCGACTCGATAGCCATAAACATCTCCCATGCGGTGACGAAGGCCAATTGCCAGCCCCTATTTCGGCACGCGTGGTGGACTTGCTTCAGGGTCGTCGCGATATCCCCACCCAGGAGCGGTACCGCGTTCTTCTCCGGGGCGCCATGGGTGAACAACTTGACGAACACGTGGTTTCCGATCCGCGGTGCCGCGTCGAGCCAGCGATCCGCCCGATCTGGCCCCGGTCGCGCATAGCCGGCAAGTTCGCCGACTTCCAGGGACGGGATCACCTTCCAGCGGGGATGTGGCCGCAGGGTAAGTGGCCCCTGCACGCAGAGCAGTCCGTCCTGTGGGGGGACCGAGCCCGTGGTCACCAAGGTGCCCCGATCGTGCGATTTCGGCTTCGTCGGGTCATCGACTGCCCAGTAGATCGCGTTGACCAGGGACGTCTGGCACGGGTCCGGGGCGGCGGGCAGCGTAAAATCCGCGTAGCATCCGAGTTCGCGCAGGAGGGTGAGCTCGTTGTTGAGGCCGCACCACCGGCCGTCCGGTCGCGAGTTGTCGAGGGCCCAGTTCCCGTGGATGAACCCGAAACCCGGTCGGCCGCGGAAGTCATGCAGGAGACCGTGGCGCTCACGGAGTACTCGGACGAATCCTCCCATCTGGTCGACGAACGCGGCCTCTCCATCCCCATCATGATGGATGTGGACCTCAACGTCTCCGACGCCTCGCTGGGCCAGAGCTGCGAGCGAGTCCAGCAAGTCCTCCCGGTACTCCTCGGCGGGGTAGAAGAAGGTCCACTTCGCCGCGCTCCCGAAGTCATCGCGGTGCGATTCGGCGATGTCAGGCCACCGATCGGTCCATGCCGCCACGCGTGCGGTCGCGACCCGGTCGTCGGGTTTGCCCCAGTAGGGTTCGTAATGATCTGCCACCATGAACCAGACCGTCACCGGATGCGCCGGATCAAACTGGTGGACGGACTGTCGCCGGCGGGACTCCCACCAGCCTGGGAGCCAGCGTTGTGCTTCGCGGGGGAGTTTCACTTTGGGGTCCCGAGTCGGTGTCGCTCAACAATGTCGGAAAATGTTCGGCGTAGGGACTCGATGGCCGTGCCTCGAGCGGGAACATGTGTGGAGTCGGCTCGCCGTTGTGCTGCAGGCATGGCGAGTGCCGCGCTCACGGCCTCAGCCAGGGCGCCTGGGTCCTCGGAAGGAATAACCTGCGACGCGGGTTCCAGGAGATCCCTGATGTTGCCTACATCGCTCGCCACGAATGGTGTGCCGCACGCGAGGCCCTCGAGCAGGACATTCGGGGTCCCCTCTGATCGGGACGGGAGGACGACGAGGTCTCCGGCCTGATACCATTCCGGGAGTTGAGCGTGCGCGACCGCCCCTGCGAATATGACAGAATCGGTCAGATCACGTGCGGCGTCCTTCACGGCCGATTGATCGGGGCCGTCTCCGACGAGCACCAGCAGTGCGAGCGGCGTGCGATCGACGATCTTGCGCCATGCGGTGAGGAGGACGTCGAGTCCCTTCACGTGAGCCATCCGCCCAACCCACAACACGATCAAGCGATCTTGCGGGAGCCCGAGTCGGGAGCGCGCGGCGACTTGGTCACCCGGGTGGAAGAGCGTGTCATCGACACCCCGAGCAAAACTGCTGACGCGGCCGGGTGCCACGCCGAGTTCAAGACAGCGCTGCCGGATCGCCTCACCAACGGTGAGGACGTGGTCGGCGGCACGGAGGGTTGATGCGATGACCGGGCCGCGGCGAGGATCCGACGACAAGAGGAGGACGTTCGATCCGCCGCTCATGATGACCCCTGGGACACCGATGGCATGGGCGTGCTCAATGGCGACGGCCCCGTCCGGATGCGGCCAGTAGCTCAGGACGAGGTCGGCCTGCCACTGCCGGTGGATCGCCTGTGCCGCCGGGAGGATGGAACGCCGCATCCACCGATGGTACCAATGCCGATGAAATTTTGGCGGGTAATACCAAGTCGTGTACGTAACTCCCGGCTCCGCGGAGGCCAGGTCACGCCGCCGCATCCGGTCCGTCCAAGGAACCGGGACCAAGGCCCGCACATCATCACCATGTGCGCGCAAGTCTGCTACCAAGGCGGCGTTGATATTCCCTTTTCCGGGGTGACGTGGGGTGGGGTAGATGCTGGAGAGAAACAGGATCTTCATGGCACACTCTTGGGTCTCGTCAGCCGGGTCACGGGCCGATAGAGGCTCGTAGTTCGCGCGGGAAGCAGGCCCGCAGAGAGAGGAGCACCCGAGCACGGGCACGGCGCTACCACCCTTCACGAAAGATACCGGGCCGAAAGCTGGCCTCCAACTTGCTTGCACTGACGTCCCTATTGCTCTGGCGGCCCCGAGTATCAGCGGAGGTGTTGTTTGCTACGTGTGGGAATTGTGGGTTGCGGGAAGATCGCGGATAGCCATGTCGAGCAGGCACGGGCTACTGGGCGCGCTGAGGTGGTGGCGGTTTGCGATCGGGAACCGCTGATGGCGGAGCAATTGGCCGTGCGCTGTGGCGTTCCGAGTCGCTACTCCGACCTTCAGGAGATGCTCCGCGTCGAGCGCCTCGATGCCCTCCATATCGCCACGCCACCGGATTCTCACGTCGCCATTGCCTGTCAGGCGCTCGAGGGCGGTTGTCACATCTTCGTCGAGAAACCCTTCGCGTTGACCGGCGATGCGGCCGCCACGATCCTGGACGCCGCCGAGCGCACGGGTCGGCTCGTCGCCGTGAACTATCTCTACAATTTCGCGGTGCCTGGGCTGCAGTTGAAGGAAGCCCTCGAGGCGCACGCATTGGGTGACCTGGTGCACATCCATACCACCTTCGGGTATGACCTCGCGGGTGACTACGGGCTGGCAGTCTTGTCGGACCCGAATCATTGGGTCCACAAGCTGCCCGGAAAGCTTTTTCATAATGTGCTCGACCATGTGATTGCCAAGGTGGCGCCCTTCCTCGGCGACTCCACCACGGCACAGGTGCTCGCGTTTCGTCGGCGCAAGGCTTCCGGGGTTCCGGAGTTGGATGCGATGGCGGACGAGCTGCGCTTCCTGTTGCGAAGCGGCGATCTGACCGTGTCGGGGGTGCTGACCGCGCACGGCCGCCCGGTCACCCATACACTCCAGGTTGCCGGGACGCGCGGGACCCTCGAACTCGACTACGCGAACCGAACGCTGGTTCCGGTTGCGGCCCAAACACAGCCGAGTGCCATCGGCCGTCTCTTCCCACCCTGGGTGCAGGCCCGTCGGTTTGCCGGCAACGGGCTACGCAATCTGGGTCGTTTCCGCCGACATGAATTCCATTACTTCCAAGGGATGCGACACCTGCTGGACCAGTGGTACGTGGCGATTGAATCTGGTGGCACGAGTCCGGTGCCATCGCCGGAAATCCTTCGGACCTGCCGAATCATTGATGCCATCGTGGCGGGCATGGGAGGCGAAGGATGAGCGTGCTACTCACGGGCGCTGGCGGCTTTCTTGGGCAGGTCCTCGCCGAGCGACTGCTGGCGAACGGCGTGACCGATCTTCGGCTCAATTTTCGTCAACCCTCCGGACATGCCGTGGTGGCGCGATTGGCCGCGGCGTACCCCAGTGCCTCGGTCCGTTCAGCGCAGGCGAATTTGCTGGATCGCAAGGTGTTGCCAAGCATCCTCGAGGGTGTGGACCTCGTCGTGCACGCCGCCGCCCAGACGAAGGGAGGAGCGGCAGACATGACGGCCAATTCCGTGGTCGCCACGCGCAACTTGCTTCAGGCCGCAGGAACCGCGGGGACCCGCCGCGTCGCGCTGGTCAGTTCGTTCTCGGTGTACCAAACGGAGGCACTGCCACGCCGGGCCCAGGTGGATGAGACGACCCCGGTGGAAACCGTCGGCGTCGAGAAGGGCGCGTATGCCTACTCCAAGATCCATCAGGAGCGACTCTTTCTGGAGCTTTGCGCGGAGCACGGGATGGAGACGGTCATCGTCCGACCCGGGGTGATCTACGGCCCGGGCGGCGGGGCGATGTCGGCGCGGGTCGGGGTTAGTGCGATGGGGAGCTTCTTTGCCTTGGGGCATGGCTGTGCGTTACCGCTCACCCACGTGGTCAACTGTGCCGACGCGGTCGCGGTCTCGGCGCTGCGTGCGCCCGCCGGAACCGTCTACAACGCGGTCGATGATGACTTGCCGTCGTGCCGCCAGTACTTGCGGCAGTACCGACGCGAGGTGCGCCACATGCGGGTGATCCCCGTCCCGTATTGGGCCCTGATGCTGGGAGCGCGCTTTCTGGTCCGATACCATCGGCGGTCGAAGGGGCAACTTCCCGCAGTGTTCACCCCGTACGTGGTGCGCTCGATGTATCGTCCATTTACGTACACGAATGCGGCGCTGCGGTCGCTCGGGTGGAATCCGATTGTGTCAACCCATGACGGGCTCCACCAGACCTTTGCATACCTGCGCGCCCAGGACTCGGCCGCGTAGCCTAGGGCCGCGCTCCTCGGTACGCGTCCAGGTAGGCCGCGAACATGACCCGCTGGTCAAAGTGCGCCAGCACCTTCTGCCGGCCAGCCATCCCGAGTCGCTCCCGTTCGACCTGATTCCGCACCAATTCGCCGAGTCGGCTGGCAAAGGCGTCGGCATCTCCGACCGGCACCAGATGCCCCGTCACGCCTTCGTCCACGATTTCGATATTGCCACCCACGCTCGTGGCCACGACGGGCAGCGCGCTCGCCATCGCCTCGAGGAGCGTCAGGTTCATGCCTTCACTGAGTGAACTCAAGACATAAATGTCCATGGTCCGAAGGAGCGCGTCCGTGTCGTGTCGCTCGCCCAGAAAACGGACCTGACCTGTAATGCCGAGTTCGTCGGCGAGAGCCTCAAGGTGGGCGCGTCGGACGCCGTCCCCAGCGATCAGGAGGATGGGGGCCACCGATTCCCGGGAGAGCAGCACGGCAAAGGTGCGAAGGAGGTTGTCGATCGCCTTGACCGGGGCCAGCCGTGCCACAATCCCGATGACGACAGTGTCGCTCGGGATCCCGAGGTCGTGACGCATGGCCGCTCGCCGCTCCGGATCGGGGGCAAAGCGCGTGGTGTTGATCCCGTTCAGGATCACAGACACACGGTCGCGGGAAATACCGACCTGGCGTTCCAGTACATCGCGCACATGCTCCGACACGGCGACCACGTGATCGGTCCCGCCGCTGGACCAGCGTTCGAGCGCGTGGTTCAGCGCAGACGCTGGGACGCCGGAGTGTTCCGTGTGGACGTGTCGAACGTGAGGCAGGCCAACCAGTGCCGCCCGGACATAGAACCAGGTGGAGAAGTTGTGAGTGTGGACGACCGACATGTTCCGCGTCCGGACGAGCTCACGCAAACGCCATGGAATCGTCGGGTCGATGCCGCGCCGTTTCTTCATGTGATGCAGCGGGACCCCGGCTTCCCGAACACTCTCTTCGAGTGGGCCGCCGGATTCGAAGACCGCCACCTCCGGTCGAAATTCTGTCGCTCCGAGCAATCTGGCCAGATCGACGATCAACGTTTCCACTCCGCCGACCGCCAAGCTGTGCGACACAAACAGCAGGGGCTGCTGTCCGGTGGCTCGTGGAGTCGTTGCGGGCTGGGGTTCCGCGGCAACGGTCTCACGCACCGGGAGCTTCCGCGTGCGGTCGGACGTCCGCCTCTCGGAACGGCATCCTTGGTGGCGGAGGTCGCCGTCGCCGGCCCACCGCTGTCGCGGGGGTGGCGCTTGAAGTGTCGGCGAGTGGGGCCGCGAAGGGAGAGCCGAGGAGGGTGGCGGCGGCCAATCCAAGGGCCATGTACGTCATCGAATAGTAGGCGTTGGAGAGGAAGGTGCCGGTGACGAGCGCGCCCGCCAGCACGGCCAACATGTGCCCGGCCTGTACTTGTTGAGTCGCGGCGACGGGGTTGTTGGAGAGCCGAGCCCGCGCAGCCGCGGCTCGGTGCGAGCGCAGACCGTTGATGAGATGTCGACAGAGCGCCACGAAAAGCACCAGGCCGGCGACGCCCAGCTCGACGCCGTACTGCACCCACGTACTGTGCGCCGAACGGTCTTCTCCATTCATGGACCCGAAGTAGATCGGGTAGTTGTCGAGTCCATAGCCCCAGGGGCGCTTCAGCATCCAGACGAACCCCTGTCGCCAGAAATACCAGCGGCCTTGATTGCTCAGATTGTAGTCCGAGCCGGAGAAGTCGCTAAAGCGTCCGGCTGCTCCGATTCCGGTGGCCATCGAAATGAACACCGCAATGCCAGCGCCGACGATTGCGATGGTGAGCCATCGTCGCCATCCACTTGCGCCGGCCCCGATGATGACACTGACGGCGGCGACCATGCCGAGCATCGAACCTCGTGATTGTGTGGGGACGATCGCCATCACCATGACGCCGGCGGCAGCGGTCCAGAAGAGGCGCCGCCAGAGTGAGCCGACCGACAGCCAGAGCGCGAGCGGAAGCGTCGTTGCCAGGATCGCCCCAAAGTCGTTGGGGTCCAGGCTCGCTCCAACGGATTTGAGTCGCGTCAATTCCGGACGCTCCGCCACGATGCGCGGGTCAATCAGGCCTTCGCCCCACTTGTAGACGGGGGCGTTCGGGTCATAGGTCTTGACCACGTGCGCGGAGACCGCGGTCACCGAGATGACGAAAATGGCCACCGCGTTCCGCATCGCCCGCGGGTCGCGCAGAAAGACCAAGCACGACACGAAGACCACGATCGCCACGAGATAGCGTTGGCTGAAATAGTCGAAGGACCCGGACGGCCAGATTCCGATAGGGATACTGAGTAGCGCCAGCCCGACGATTCCGGCGACCAGTCGGAGCGGGATGGAGCTCCGCCAGATGAGGCGCCATGCCTCCGGGGCGATCGCGGTGCCGAGGATCACCATGAAGAGGATGGTGACGACCATCGGCCCCTTCGGGATCTCGAGCGCGGGGAACACCTCGGGGAGGCGGACCACGACATAGCCGAGGTAGAGCCCCAGCAACGGCGCGAGGATCCGCTCGGCGAGGCTCGTCTGCTGCAATCGGAATCTGCGGGGAGCCGCTGGGGGCGGCTCCGCCTCAGCCGTTGCCGCGCGGACGGTCGCGAGCACATCGATCTCGTCGTTCCCAGGAATCGCCTGGGTGGTCACGGACGTTCCCCGCCGTTGGGCGCATCGCGTCGTGGGCCAACCCGACGGATGTGGCTGGATGCGCAGGCCGATCGCTTCTTGGGATGCGGTCGGGGAGGTTGGGGGGATTTACGGATCATCAGTCAAGGTGTTGCAAGTTGCAGACCAATGTTGTCGGTCACGAGTCGGTGAATCTCGCCCCCGGCCCGCGACTTGCTTACTCCCTGCCCTAGTAGACACCATTGATGGATACCAGCCCGATCCACCGGGGGCTGCCCTCCTTCCACCCGCCCGCGAGGCCCCCAGTATGCAGTCTCCGACTCCGATGCTCTCTTCCCGCTCTCAGGTCGTCATCTCGGCAGCCCTGTTCGTGCTTGCAGCCGTGACGCTCTCCCCGTTCTTTGATGTTCTGGTCCCCGCGCTCCCGTTCGCCACTGGGGAGGTGCGCTGGCGGTTCCAGATTTTCGGGGCGTTTCTGGCTGCTCTCCCGCAGCTTGCCTTTCTTCTGGCAGTGATCATCGCGGTCGGGGTCCTGACGGGGCATCGGCGCGCGGTGCGTGCTGCTGGAATCATTGCCCTGTTGCTGGCGCTGGCCGCGGCACCCCTGTTGCCGATTTTCGGACTGGATTTCCTGGAGATGCGGCGTATGGTGGCCCTTGATCGGAAGGCGACCTTCGACCTCGCCGCGCTGAAGACGGGAGCGTTCGGGGGGATCTTTGTGCTGCTCCTTGCCTATTTGGGCTGGAAGAGCTTCAGCGCGAGTGCATCGGACAGGAACGCGACCCGGAAGGCTGAAGGCGGGGGCTTGGTCGTCGGACAAGACTAGGAGGGATCAGGCCTGCTGTTCGGTTCGTGAGGGGAGCTCCGTCGAGGGCTCCCCTTCTCGCATCCGAAGGACGCGTGCCGGGATGCCGCCGACGGTCGCACCGGCCGGAACGTCATGGAGCACCACCGCATTGGCCCCAATGCGGGTGTCGTTTCCAATGGTGACCGCGCCCACGACTTTTGCGCCGGCACCCAGAAAGACTCGATCCCCAAGGATCGGGCTGCGGTTCTTTTCCGCGCCGATGGTCACTTGATGTTCCACGACCACGTGGCTCCCGCCGCGGACGGTGGTATTGATCACGACGCCTTGCGAGTGGACGAGGACGAATCCGGGTCCAAAAAGCGCGCCCCGACCGATGATGCACTGTCCCAGGATGGCATTTGTCTTGTTCCAGAACATCGCCAGTGGGGTGAGGTGATGACGATGTGACCAGGCCATCATCCGATAGCAGGCCATGGCAAAGGTGCCATCTGTCACCAGCGTCTTCAGCAGGGTGCGTGGTCGGCTGTCGCCGTAGCACCACTCCGCCTTGTAGCGCAGGTCCTCGAGGAAGATCATGGTGTGGCTCCAGGGACGAGCGAGTCGAGGATGTCGGCGAGTTCCCCGGCGAGTGCTCGGCGCTCGAATCGCGCACTCGAAGCAGCGCTGGGCTTGGGCGATTGTTGGCCCGCCGCGAGCTGCCCGATCCAGTCGGCGATGCCAGCATGATCGCTGGGATGAAAGTGTCCCCCACCTTGTGCGTCGCGAACCAGTGCGGCGATTTCACCATCCGGCAGGATCGCGAGAATCGGTCGCTGCACGGCGAGATACTCGAACACCTTTGCGGGGGCGACTCGCTCGGCCCCCGGCACATCGCTGAGCAAGAGCACCAACGCATCGGCGGTTTGCATCGTTGCAATCGCCACGGGGTGATCACAGTAGGGCAGGTCGGCGACCACAACGCCCAGGGACTGCAGCGGTGCAAGGTGCGCCTGTTGCTCTGGCGTCTTTCGGCCAACTACTACCAGGTCCAGCCGGGCGGCCAGAGACGGCGCGGAGCGTGCCAAGCGCTCGATGGCGGCAACCAAGGGCGCGATGGATGTCAGGTTCCAGAGTGTCCCGGTGTATACCAGGCGGATCCGGCCCTCCACAATCGGGTGGGCAGGGGATGTCCCCTCCGCTGCCCCGAGGTCGTGCGCGTCCCACCCGTTGTAAATGCAATGGCTGGATGCGGTGGAGCCAGCCGCCTCGGCCCGGCTTGCCAATCGCTCCGTGCTCGCCTTGGTGGTGGCGATGATCGCGCGACTCCGTCGGAGCACGCTGCGCTGCATGCGCTGTTGGACGCGATGGACCACCTGGCCTTGCGTTGCCGTCTCCCAATAGGTGCTGCTGATATCCCATTCGTCACGGAAATCACTGACGAGCGGGAGTCCGCTCCAGCGCGCGAGAGCCGCCCCGACGAGCAAATTCGTGTAGCTGGGCGCCGTCGCGAGAATCACGTCATGGGGCAGTTGCTTCAGCAGGCGGCGGCCAACGCGGATCGCATCCGGGAGCCAGAGGATCTGGGGGTCGGGTTGCAGCAGGGTCCCCGCGACCCGTCGGAGCAGGGAAGGGCGTCCGTGCCTTGGCTTGGCCTCGGTATGCATCGCCTGCTTCGCGGCATACGACGGCTCGAAGGTGCGAGCCCGCGCAACGACGAGGTCTGACGGTAGTTCCTTGAGCAGCGAGTGGTCGAGAAGGGGAACCGATGGATTCGCGGCCTGAAGGACGGAAACATCCCATCCGAACTCTGGCAGGTATCGGGTGAACTTGACGGGGCGCTGCACTCCTGCCCCTCCAACCGGAGGGAAGTGGTAGGAGACGAGGAGCGCGCGGTGCCGAATCACGGGGTGCTCACAACGCAGGAAGGATCCGGTTCACATCGGCGACCAACGGGAAGGCCGCCTCCCGTGCCACGGCATCCGCTGCGTCGACATCGTCGCCGGACACCTGGACGAAAATTCGGACCAGAGATTCCTCCGTCCGACCATAGACGGCGGCATCACGAAGGAGATCGAACTTCACACGAAATTCATCGTGCTCCACGCGCCCGCGTCCTTGATACCAGTAGTACACGATCGCGGATTGCCCTTCCCGCACCAAGCGGTACCGATTCACGGTGACCGGGCCTGCGCTGGTGGGGATCGTCACGGGGCGTGAATCCACCGGTTCCCACCCACCTCCCGGAAGACAATTCTTGGGCGAGTGGATGCTCTTGCCCTGTCGCTGCTCGTCATAGTACGAGACGAAGATGGTGTACGGCAACCGATTGATCGGTTCGTATCGGCGCAAGACGAATGCAGTCATCCCGGCAACGCGCTGTTCATCTTCGCTGACGGGGACGTCCACACCGGGCGCACCGAGCGACATGGTGGCGACGGATGCGATCGGGGCAGCCATCGGGGTGGATCCGGCCCGACGCGCCAGGAGTGTCCCGTTGAGCAGGCAGCCGATCGTCAGTAGCCCTCCGGGGATCCAGCGTTGCCAGTTACGCATCAGTGGTCCTCCTGCGCGCGATGCGACGCTCCACGAGGGCGATGAGGCTCGCCAGCAATCCGATCGCGGCAAAGGCCACGACAAAAAGCGCCCATCCCTCGGTTTGGTGCATGAATCCTCGCCCGAAGGCAGGGTCCACAAAATACATCAGAAAGGCGGTCAAGAAGATCCGGACCGCGTTGACCGCGACGGCGATCGGGACGGAGAGGAGCAAGAGTGCCGCACGACCCGTGAGGGTCCGCAAATACAATCCCCCAATCAACACACCGAGTGCCAACAGCGCGGTCAGGGACCGAAGGCCACTGCATGCTTCAGCAACAAAGAGGCGGAAGAACTCTCCCGGGCCTTGTCCGGCAATGACGATCACATTGCCCTGGGCCTTGACCGGGATGCCGCGCATTTCGATGAGTGCCGTGCCGTACTTGGACGCATGAAATTGCAGTGGGATGGCGAACTTGTTGGTGAGCAAGGCGGGCAGGGGAATGGAGAGCAGGAGGACGGCGAGAGGCAGCCACCAATGGCGCAGCTGGCGCCAGCCGAAGGCAAACACGATGAGGCCCACCACGGCCAACCACATGGAGAATCGCTGGGTGAAAAACTCGGCAGCTAACGAACCGAGCGATCGGAGGAAGATCGCCCCGAGCAGGAGGGCACTTCCCC
This sequence comes from Gemmatimonadota bacterium, assembly GCA_024641735.1. Lineage (GTDB taxonomy): Bacteria > Gemmatimonadota > Gemmatimonadetes > Gemmatimonadales > GWC2-71-9 > Palsa-1233. The sequence continues at coordinate 14,135 of JAHECN010000027.1, forward strand.
AACGTGGTGAGGGGGAGCTGTCCACCCGAATCCCCGACTTCCACGCCAGCCAGAGCGAGACCGGCGCGAGCAGGAGACCGTGGCCGGCATCGGGGTCATTCCACCAATCACGCGCCAGTCCGCGTGCCGGATCCTGAAACAGGATCACGAACGCGACGGCCGCGAGCGCCCATGAGGCGGCGCGGCCAAGACCCCACTGGCCGTCGGCGATGGATTGTGTCGGGTGCACTGCCACCAGATCAGCGGCGGGACTCACCAACCACCCTTGCGGAAGAGCATGACCGGAATGGTCTTGATCATGATCACTAGATCTTGCCAGACGCTCCGGGTCGTAATGTACTCAAGGTCATGCTCGACCTTGCGTCGCACATCGTCGACGGAGGTGTCGTATTGGAGGTGCACTTGGGCATGGCCCGTAATGCCTGGCCGAACCCGTTGACGATGGTGGTAGTTCGGAATCTGGTCGCGCAATTCGCTGAACAGTTGTGGCCGCTCGGGGCGCGGGCCGACCAGATTCATGTCGCCACGGATGACATTGAACAACTGAGGAAGTTCATCGAGTCGACTGGCCCGCAAGTATCTGCCGATGGTCGTCACCCTCTGGTCGTTCGCCTTGGCCCACACCGCCTGACCCTGTCGCTCGGCGTCCACGGTCATGGTTCGGAACTTCCAGATCGTGAAAGGCTTTCCGCCAATATCGTCGCGCCGTCGGGAGTCCGTGCGCGCAGGCCCGCGCGCGCGGGCGTCGAGCCCGACACGAGTCTGACTGTAGAATATCGGCCCACGGGAGGTCAGTTTGACCAAAATCCCGATCACCAACCACAATGGCATGCTGAGGACCAAACCCACGCTCGCGACGACGACATTCACCAGACGAATCAGCCGCTCATCTCGCGACAGCGACACCCGGGAAAGGTCCCGGGGGTCGGTTTCGGCGGAGGAAGGATTCGCGGAAGATTCGCTCAGTTGTTTCATCGCAGTCGGGTAATAGGAGGCTGGCATTGCAGCTCAGAAGGCTCGAGCTGTGAGGTACACCAGCCCCGCGATACTGCTGAGCACACCCATGACGCGGAGAATGGGCCCGGAGGTCGGTTTGGCCGCCACCTCGATCATGTCGCCCGCTTGGAGGTTCAACTGGTCGATCGTCGTGGCCGTATTGACGGCTTCCTTGAACTCGCCACCTTCCACCACGACCTTGTCGCCGCGGAAGATCTTTGACTTCTCCCAACGGACATTGTTGCTCGGGCCACCAGCGAACTGTTGAATCAGGTCGCTCAGGAGTGTGGTCGCCGGTGCGTTGACGAATCCCGGCTTTCCGACCGCGCCGAAAATTGACAGCCGGATACTCGGCGTGGCACGTACTGTGGGATCACGAACCAGCTTGCGAAGCTGAGTGACCAGATGGTCCTGGAGTTCCGACCGGAGGACGCCTGCCACCGAAATTTCGATTCCGCCAGGGAGCGTGATCGTCCGCGCGGCCGAGACCAGATAGAGGTTCGAGAGCGAGGATGCTTCCGCCACATCAAGCTGGATCAAGTCTCCGACGCGAAGGTCGCCCTCGGCCAACCTCTGCCGGATCGCATCTGCCTGGGCTCGCTTCGCAGTGCGGAGATTGCTGCTATAGGCACCTGAGGAGAGAAATCCCTCGATTTCTTCCAACGCCGCGGTGAGGTCGGCCCGGGAGACCATGGCGCGGTCGGCACTCACGATGATCTGGGGCGCCACTTGCTGGGCATCGACACCGGACGCGGTCACCGTAGCGAGCAACCCAAGGCAGGCGACCCTTCGAAAATTGATTCTGGTAAACACAGCGGCTCCATTGGGAAAGACGGCGTCGTTTCCGGTCTGACCACCACGCTGTCGTGCCCAGAGGTGGGGGTCTTCTGATCTTACGGGGAACATAAGCGCAAGTTCTCGGCCAAGATTCTGGCGGCTACCACGGAATGAGGCCCCATCCGGGCCTGGGCAGGGAGATGCCTTCGGCCAAGACCTTGCAGGATGACCAGATCACGAGGGAAAAGCGCTACGATCTGGTCTGGTGCTCATAGGCCTCTAAAATCTCTTGTTGCAATTACTTACGTGCCGGATCGTGAGAATTCTTGCCAGCAACTGCGCCCGAGTTCACCATTGAACCGTCATGAAACTGTTGCGTGAACGCAACAAATGTCGCTCTTTACTGCTCACATCAGGACCAATGCCTTGACCTCTCGCTCCGATTCGCCCGCAAAGGATGCCCCCGTGGTCTTGATCGCCAACGATCAGGAATGGACCGCCAGGGCGGTCGAGAGCATTCTTGTGGCGAACGGCTACCGGACCTTTCGGGCGCATACGGCATCCGAGACTCTGACGCTTGCCGATCGACTTGACCCCGATGTCGTCATCCTGGACCAGCAACTCCCCGATTTCTCGGGTACCGAAGTCTGCCGGCGATTGCGGGCGGCTCCCCAGTTCGGCGCGTCACTTCCCGTCCTGATCACGACTGCTGGCCCATCTGGGCGGCAGCAGCGACTCGCGGCCTACGAGGCGGGGGCATGGGAGTTTTATGGTCAGCCGCTGGACGCAGAGGCGCTGTTGCACAAGTTGGAAGTGTACGCCGCATCCTATGCTGAAGTTCGCCGCTTGCGGCTCGGAGCCATGTTTGATGAGGCGTCCGGTCTGTACACACGCCCGGGCCTGACGCGCCGCGCGACCGAGCTCCTCGGCGAGGCGCGCCGGAGCGGGCGCGGCGTGACCTGTGTGGCGTGGGCCCTGCCTAGCATGGTCGGGTCTGAAGCGGTCAACCGATTCGCGGAGACACTTCGGAGCCACGGTCGGTCGTCTGATGCCTTGGGGCGACTGGAGGCGGCCCGGTTCGCTGTGGTGGCGCCCGGTGCGGCGCCGGAAGGGGCGGAGCGAATGGTACGGCGTTTTCGGTCACTCTTCGATGAAGCGCTGCAGGGGGCCACACTCGAGATCGGGACCACCGTTGTGACCACGGATCACGCCACACTCCCAGTCGATGGCCGGGCGTTGTTGGAGCAGTTGAGTACCCCCATGGCGGCGTGAGAACGGTCGTCTGCGGACGGTCCAGCGAAAGTGCCCCGGTCCACTGTCGTGGATCGGGGCACTTTCCTTCTCCGAGGGAGCCCCATTGGAGGGGATTCCGTTCGCCGTGCGTCCCGCAACCCTAAGTGGTGGCCGGCAGCTTCCCGATCTTGTCGGTTTCGTCGGTAGCTCCGTAGCCGTAGCTATACGAGTAATACTTGTATTCCGAGGCAGAGGCTCGGACGTCATTCAAGACCGCCCCGATGAGCCGGATTGGCAATTGGTCCACAATCTGAAGCTTCGCCTCCGCGAGGTCGCGCTCGGTCGCCCCGGAGCGCATCACCAATACCATGTTCCCTGTGAGGGTGCCGAGAACAAACGGGTCAATCCCGGCACCGAGCGGCGGTGAGTCCACGATGACGATGTCAAACTTGTCTCGCATCGCCGCAAGGAGCTCACGCATCAGAGCGTTCCCGAGCAATTCGGGACCGTTCCGCTTGCGACTCCCTGCCGTGATCAAGGTCAGCAGCGGGTGAGACGTCGGCCGGGCCAAGTCGGCCATCGGGAGTTCCCCGGTGAGATGGTCCAGTAGGCCCGGTCGCCGTTCTTGCCCAAAGGTCCGATGGAGCTCGCCGCGCCGGGTGTCACCATCAATTAGCAGGGTGCGCATCCCCGACTCAGCAAACGAGAGCGCCAGATTCGAGGAAACCAGTGATTTGCCGTCGCCGGGAGATGGAGACGAGATTGTCAGCATTCCGTGCTGGTCCCCGAGCGAGTGCGCGAGGTTCAGGCGAATGGTTCGGAAGGACTCGATGACTTGCGCCGCTTCCTCTGCGGATGGAGTCTCACCCTTGGCCCGCCGGATCTCAGGGACGACACCAAGGATCGTCAGGCCGAGCCCGGAGCTGATCTGATCTGCGTAGCGGACCCGCTTGTCTGTCATGTCGAGCAGGAACGCCAATCCCAGCCCGGCGGCAAGGCCTGCGAGCGCGCCCAGGGAAATGATGACGGCCTTCCGGTTCTTGCCGGGCAACAGGGGTGGCGCAGCGGGGTCCCAGATCGAGAGGTCGCCGGTTGCGCTCGCCTCCTTGAGGCGGGCGCTTTCCGAGCGATCGGTGAGCGACCGGTAGGTCGCGGTTGCGATCTCCAGCTCGAGCTTGAGCCGGTTTTCCTCAATTGTCCGGCTTGGAATTCCCTGCAACTCCTTGCCGGCTAACGCGATTTCGCCGTCCAGTCGTGCGATATCCTCATCGAGTCGCCGGACCACCGCCTGTACATACGTCGGCAGAGTCTGCGTCCGGATTTCGTCTATGCGCCGAATCAAGGCCGGCAGATTGTAGGTGACGCCCCCCTTGACACCACAATCCGGACAGCTGTCCTGATACCCCGCCGCACGTGCTGCGCGCAGTTGGCTCTCCGTCGCCATGAGGTCGCTCAGGACGCCCTTCAGTTCCGGGGAGTCCGCGACGGCCTGGATGACGAGGAAGAGGTCGATCGCCGCGTCACCACGCTGAGCCTTTGCCAGCGCCGCAAGGAGGTCCCGTCGGTCGGCCTTCAGTTGCTTGACTTTGTCGCGACTCGCCAAGTACGACGTATATCCCTGCGGCGATGTGGCTTGGAGGCCTGGGGCAACGGGAAGTTCCTGGCGTGGCAGGGTGATGGTGTTGGTCTGAAAGGTAAGCAACTGCTGCTGTGCGGCGCGCAGTCGTTCGTATGCGCCGGCGAGTTGGGTGTCCACGACGACCGCTTCGGCTGTCAGGTTGAGACGTTTCATCAGCGCTGCGCGGGATTCGTATTCCTTGAGGAGCGAGTTGAGTGTGGCGGATGTCTTCGCCGCATCTTGGCCCTCCAGCGTGAGGAGGACGAATCGCGCACCCCGCAAATCGATGTTGATCTTGAGGCGCCCATTGATATTGTCAGCGGCCTCACGTTCGGTGATCGCGTCGAACGTGAACGTCTTGCCGTACCAGCGGCGCTCGATCGTCGGGACCCACGTGAATCCAAAGGATGTCCCAACGCTGTCGCCCACCGCGCCTAACTGCTTCCGGCCAGACTGGAGCTCGAGCAACTCCCAGGACTTTCCGTCCTCGGAGACCTTGAACTCGTATTTCCCAGGGACGTAGGTCCCGTTGAAGTCGAAGTCCTCGAGGAGGCTTGCGTCAGGGCCACTCGGCCCGTTGGGAGCCATTGGCCCCCCAAGGCGCTTTGGCCCAATCAGGTAGAGCCGATGCATCCGGGCCACCGGCTCCAGTGCCTGATAGCTTCGCATGAACTTTTCCCACTGATCTCCTGGCAATACGGCACCCGCTGCAATGGGCCCCGATTCTCCTGCTGGCATCGAGAGGAGCATGGTGGCTTTCACGATGTAGGTCTCCTTGAGCGTTCTGGAGACCATGACCCCGCTGCCGAGTCCGAGCAGGAGGGTGAGCAGGACAAGCCACTTGAACCGCTTGAGGGCCGACAGGTATCGGCTGAGGGGACTTGTTCGTTGCCCACCGCCGGAAGCCATGAAGGGCGACCCAAGACCCATTGTCCCACCGCCACGGGCGAGGGAGGGTGTATTGCCGGAAAGCGGGGTGATCTGTGTGTTCATAACGCCCACGGGAGATGGTGGTCCAGCGCTTCAGAGACTGAGTCGGGGTCGATGTATTGCAACTGCCATACCGCAGTGGTTGACAGGATCGGGTATCCCATGCAACACTTGTGTTGCGTGAATGCAACATGAATGTGATGCGTGACCGATACAGGTGAGACGTTCAGGCAACGAATTTCCCAATATGTGGCATTGCCACGATGGAGTGGTACCACAGGTCCGGCATACTTTCTGCCTCTGTCGGTGGGGAGTCGGTCCTACGATTGCCTGAAGAGGAGTACACATGACTGCCGCGAGCGGGGCTGGGTTGGTGCCCCCCGAAAACGCTGGAAGCCGCGACCCACTGGCGCTTCCCGCCGACGTAAAGGCCTCAATTCGGATCCTGATCGTCGATGACGAGCGGACCCTCCGGGAGAGCTGCGCGTCGGTTCTTCGTGGCGAAGGGTATACCGTGACCCTCGCGGGACGCGGGGAGGAGGCCCTCGACCTGGTCCGGCGGCGGCAGTTTGACCTCGTCCTCGTCGACCTCTTTATGTCGCAGGTCCCTGGTCTCGAGATCCTCAATTCTGCGTTGGAGTCCAATCGGGACACCCTCGTCGTCGTGATGACGGGCAATCCGACCGTCTCCAGCTCCATCGAGGCCCTGCGGATGGGGGCGTGGGATTACCTGCCCAAGCCGTTCTCTGCCACACACTTGCAAGTCCTGATTGGCCGGGCCTGCCACGCGATCCTCAAGGGTCGGGAGGCGGCCGACCTTCGTCAGCAGGTCATGCGGCAGCATTCGCATTCGGACACGCAGGCCCTGATCGGCATCTCGCCCCTGTTCCGGAAGGCGGTGGAGCTCGCTCGAAAGGTCGCGCCGACTGATGCCTCCGTCTTTATCAGTGGCGAGAGTGGTACCGGCAAGGAAGTGATCGCGCAGTTCATCCACCAGAATTCTCGACGCGCCAAACGCACGCTCGTCCCGCTCAATTGTGCGGCCCTCCCGGAGCCCTTGCTCGAGTCGGAGTTGTTCGGCCACCGGAAAGGCTCCTTCACTGGTGCAGACCGCGACAAGCCTGGTCTCCTCGAGACGGCCGATGGTGGCACACTTTTCCTGGACGAATTGACCGAAATGTCCTTGGCACTCCAGGCCAAGCTGCTTCGCGTGGTGCAGGATGGCGTGGTGCGACGGGTCGGCGCCGAGACGGCTGGGGATCCGGTGGATGTGCGGTTCATCTCGGCGACGAATCGCGTTCCGCAGGATGCCGTCGATCGCGGCATTCTTCGGAGCGACCTCTTCTATCGTCTGCGCGTCGTTCCGATCGAGCTGCCACCGCTGCGGTCACGTCCCGAAGACATCGCCCTCCTGGCGAACCACTTCCTCGGCGTCTTCTGGCATCGGCATCGGCAGATGCCGGATCGTGCGCCGCGGTTGAGTGACTCCTCCATCGAGTTTCTCCGTACGCGCAGCTGGCGCGGCAATGTCCGCGAACTGCAAAATGTGATCGAACATGTGGCCGTGCTGGTGGAACCGGAACAGATGATCGAGCCCACCGACATTCCGATGTATGAGGATGCCGAAGCCACACCAGAACCGACCATGGCGGGACAGTTGGATGGTCCGTTCCACGAGGTGAAGGACAAGGTGGTGGCGAACTTCGAACGCGAGTACTTGACGCGTCTGATCAGCCAGGCGGGTGGCAATATGTCGAAGGCCGCGCGGCAAGCGAGTGTCGACCGGACGACGTTGTATCGGCTCGTCGAAAAGCACGCATTGCAGCGCGACGATCTCAGTGAATAGCTTGGCCCTCACTCCCGACGGTCGCCGCTGGTTGGACCGTGCGGCCGAGGCACTGGTCGAGGAGTGGCGAGGATTTGCGGTGGATGCCATCTCCCAGACGGAGGCGGCGGACGCCGTTGCCGGCGTCGTCGCCCAAGTGGCCATTGCGGCGGACGGCGGCGTGCTGGACGACGCCCACTCCACGCCGCTGGATCGTCGTGTCGTCGCGCTGCTGCGACGATATCTGCTGGAGCATGACGCCGATGTTCCTCCTGGTGGACTGCGCCCGGTGTTGCGCGCCTTGGAGCGCGTCGCTGCCTCCATGGAGCCGCGATGGACCGAGCGCTTTCAGGAGCGGATGACCGGTCCGAGTGGGCTCGACTTGGTGGTGGAAGTCGCCCACGATCTTCGCTCGCCCCTCACGTCCATTCTCTTCCTCGCCGAGACGATGTTGCGCGGTCGCAGCGGGCCGCTGACCACATTGCAGGAACGGCAGCTTGGTCTGATCTATTCGGCCGCGTTCGGGCTGAATGGCGTGGCGAGCGATGTCATCGAATTGGTGCGCGGCGGCGACCGATTGGTCGGTCGCGACCGGCAGCCGTTTTCTGTGGCGGAGGTCCTGGAGTCGGTCCAAGACATCGTGCGGCCGATTGCGGAGGAGAAGGGACTTGAACTCCGGTTCCATGGCCCGAAGCGCGATCGGCGCCTCGGCCACCCCGGCGCCCTGAATCGCGTGCTGCTCAATCTCACGACCAATGCCCTGAAGTTCTCCTCGTCAGGACATGTCGAGGTCGCGCTGATGGATGGCGCAGGCGATCGACTCGAGTGTGCGGTCTGCGATACTGGGCGCGGCATTCCTGAGGCGGCCATGGCGACCCTGTTTGAGCCCTTTCGCCGCCGCCAACAGGCGGGCGACTATGCCTTTTCTGGCTCGGGACTCGGCCTTTCGATCTGCCGGAAGTTGATCGAGGCGATGGGCTCGACGCTTGAAGTCACTGCGGTGGCGGGTGAGGGGAGCTGTTTCCGCTTTGCCCTCGATCTCCCTGAGGCAGATCCCACGCAGTTCATCGGATAGTCGGGGGAGAGGGAACTGGCGAGCGCCGTAGCCATCTGCTAACTTCCGTGGTCCGACACGCAGGCGCCATTGGGGCGCCGCACGGACCGTACGCCGTCTCGATCGTCGCCTGCCCCGACCCCCTTGAAATCCGCCAACCGGCGTGACGGGGCCGGGGAGACGAGACCGGG
>JAHECN010000153.1 GCA_024641735.1 Gemmatimonadota bacterium
CGCCGAGCTGGCACGAATCGTCACGACCGGTGAGATGCCGGCCAAATCAGCGAATGCGGGAGGTGCCATCGTCAGCGGCGTCAGCGCAGGATAGGTCGGGTGAATGGTGTGACCGAGTGCGCGCAACGCGTCATACGCAAATCCATCCGATCCCGTGAGCGGGACCGAGAGCCCGCCGGTCGCCAGCACCAGCGCGTCACCGTCCAAGGTCTCGCCATCGGCCATGATCACGCGCCATCCATTTGGGAGCGGCTCGACTCCCGTGACGTGGCGGTGCATCACCATTTCGACTCCACGTGCGCGCGCGAGCGCACCGAGTCCATCTCGCACCGCGCGAGCGCGGTTCTCCACTGGGAAGAGCTTGCCGCTCTCCTCCTCCAACGCCAAGGGGATGCCGACCTCTTCTTCGAAGAAGCGCCGTTGGTCCGCGAGTGGCCACCGCTTCAGGATGTTGCGCACCGAATTGGGGGAGGAATCGGTGACGAACCGGCGGGCGTCCAACTGGGAGGGCAGAACGTTGCAGCGGCCCCCGCCCGAAATCAGGATCTTCCGCCCGCCGTCCATGGTGCGCTCCAGAAGCCGGACGCGCGCTCCGGCACCGCCAGCATGGATGGCGGCCATCAGGCCGGCGGCGCCGGCACCAACGACAATGACGCGGGTGGGTTTGGAGGGCACGACCAAAGGTAGCTGGGAGGCTATTTTTCACCGATGACCCAACCTGCCCCCACTCGCCGCCCCCCGCCGGCCCCTGTTCGCCCATCACCGGCCGTCCCGGTCGCCGCCCTCCGGGCATTGCTCGATGGACCGGAAGCCGGGACCCGCGACTTCGTTCGCCAACGCCTGACGGATCCCCGTTTCGCCTACCGATATGAGTTGTCGCATCACGCGTATCGCGAGGTGGTCCTGGAGTGGCTGCGGGAGCTGACCAAGGATGGCCTCGGTGCCCTCGGCGTGCCGCAGGCCTATGGCGGGAAGGGCGATCAGCGCGCCTTCCTCGCCGCCTTCGAGACACTGGCGTATCACGACCTCTCACTGACCATCAAGTTCGGCGTGCAGTTCGGCCTCTTCCAGGGGAGCGTAATGCTGCTCGGCACCGAGTGGCATCACCGCACCTTCCTGCCGGAGATTTCCAGCGGGAAGATTCTCGGCGTGTTTGCCATGAGCGAACTCGGCAGCGGATCAAACGTCCGCGACCTGGAGACCACGGCAACTTACGACGCGACGACGCAGGAATTCGTGGTCGACACGCCGCACAGCGGTGCCCACAAAGAATGGCTTGGCAACGCTGCGGTCCACGGGACGATGGCGACGGTCTTCGCCCAGCTGATCGTGGGGGATGCACGACACGGCGTCCATGCGTTCCTCGTTCCGATCCGCGCGCCGGACGGTGCACCAGTCCCCGGTGTGCGAATCGGGGATAGCGGGATCAAGGAGGGACTCAACGGGGTCGACAACGGCCGGATCTGGTTCGATCAGGTCCGTGTCCCACGCGAGCACTTGTTGGATCGCTTCGGACATGTCTCGCCGGAGGGTGTGTACACGTCACCGATCGAGAATCCCGCACGACGTTTCTTCACCATGATCGGCACGCTGGTTGGCGGACGGATCACGATCGGCCTCTCCGCGCTGTCCGTGGCGAAGAGTGCGTTGACCATCGCCATCCGGTACGGGAATCGGCGGACGCAGTTCGGCCCGGAGGGTGGCAACGTCACCAAGCTGTTGGACTACCGCACGCATCAACGCCGGTTGCTCCCGGCATTGGCCAGCAGCATCGTCCTCGACATCGCTTTGTCCCGGCTGGTGGATCGATTCGCTGCGATGCAGGACGGCGCGGGGCATGAGGGGGAGACGCGGCAGGTCGAGGGACTCGCCGCTGGCCTCAAGGCGTACACCGCCTGGATGGCGCAACGTGCCGTCACCGATGCACGGGAGTGCTGCGGCGGACAAGGGTACCTGCAGGTCAATCGCATCGCGGTGTTGCGTGGGGATATCGACGTCTGGACCACGTTCGAAGGCGACAACACGGTGCTGATGCAGTTGCTCGCGAAGGGACTGCTGACGGAGTACAAGCAGGAGTTTACCGAGGTCGGAGTCATCCGGATCCTGACGCGCCGTGCGCGCGCGGTGCTCACGTCGATGAACCCGATCGCCTCGCGTCGGGATGATGAGGAGCACCTTCGCGATCCGGAGCAACAGATCGCCCTCCTCCGCTATCGGGAGCAGCGGCTCCTTGACGCTGCCGCACGGCGCCTCCGTGCCGGCATGAAGAAGGATCCCCTCGGGGCCATGCAGGATGTGCAGGACCACCTGATGCACCTCGCGACGGCCCATGTGGAGCGCGTGGCACTGGAGGAGGTCGAGGCAGAAATTCGGCGCAGTGCCCCGGAACTCCGTCCCGTCCTGGGGCTGGTTCGGGACACGTTCTGGGCCACGGCCGTCGAACGCGACATCGGATGGTTCCTGATGAATGGGGTGGTGGAAACCCCGAAGGCGAAGGCGATCCGCTACCTGGTGAACAATTGCATTCAGGAAATGCGGCCGATCGCCGAGGAAATCACGACAGCGTTCGGGATTCCCGACGCCGTGTTGGCCGCGCCGATCGCCTTCGATCCGCTGCCTACGGCTTGAGCAGCGCGCAGCCTTCGTGCTGCGCGGCAATCAGCCCGACCAATCCAGTCGGCATCAAGATGACGCCAGGGACGATGTTCTCCTTGGCCTTCGCCGTCGCCTCATCCCGGCCGAGCGAGTCCGCACGACGGTACTTCGCGATCGCCTTGCTGAATGCGAGGTTGCACGCGAGGATCACTCCGCCGGACGCCAGAAATCCATCCATCGTATAGGCCGCACGCGCCGGTGTCGCATCGGCCGGTGCCGTGGCGATCGGGTTGGTGATGCGGAACTTGTCGGTCTCCCCACGGAGCGGCAGCTTCAGCTCCTTGCCAATCTCGAAGCGCTCCCAATACGAATCATTCATGATCAGGTCGATCGCCTCGTGACGAATGACGACCACGGTGCTGACGTTCTTCGGCGTCAGGCCGTAGACCTCCGCCGTCTGTTCGGCCGTTCGCACGCCTCGCCCGAAGTCATAACCATCGCCGGCGTTCGGCATGTCGAGGACCAGCTTCACTTTCCCGGTGAGCTTCTGGACCCAACTCATGTCCCATTCCGCGTCGCGCGGCAGTGTGCGATCCGTCTTGGAGTCGGATGCGTGGACCAGCTGGGGCCCGCCGAGGGCGGCGAGGCCGAGGAGTCCGAGGAAGTCGCGGCGAGGAGTGGTCATGGGAGGATGGGGAAGAGAGAAGAGAGTAGAGAGAAGGGGACGTGGTGAGGTGATACGCGCAATACGGTGGATTGGTTACTCCGCCGCGGCCGCGAGGAGCTCCGCGGCGGCCTTGGCATGCGGGAGCAGCGCGAGGAAGTTGCCCTTGTCGAGTCGGAGCGTTCCCGCCATCGCGGCGGCGGTCGGAGTCGTCTGCCCCGCGACCAGGGCCTCCCATGTCGAGGCGCCGGCGCTCAGGACAAACTCGGCCTCGGCCTCGTCTGAGGGGCTGGCCACTCGCGCCAGGACGCAGCGACCCTGCTCCACGCGGACGAGCGTCGCCCGGGTCGGGGTCGATCCGTCAGACTCCACAAACAGCAACGTCCCCACCCAGTTCGCCGAAGCCTCGGCGAACCGCGTGGAGCCGTTGAGATGGTCTTGCCATCGGGCGATGCCGTCGGGGGTAAAGAGAGAGGACATGGCGGAAAGGTAAGCTTGGCCGACTCCCTCCCACCGATCCTGCTCTCGCCGTTCGCGGTTCGCTGTTCGCCGTCTACCGCTTCTTCAGCGTAATCCCACCGTTGACCGTTTCGATGCTCAGCTTCCGGCCACCACGGCCGATCGTGGCATGGAATGACTTCGGGCCCCACTTCCCTTCGACCGTGATCGGGAACTCGCTGTTGATTCCCCCACTCACGGTCTGGCCGGAGACTTCGCCGTCGAACGAGGCAGGGAGTGTGAGTTCGACGCCGCCATTGACGGCGGAGACCTCCAGCGTGCCCTGCCACGTGGGTCGCAAGATTGTCGCGCGTACGCCGCCGTTGACCGTGCTCAGGTGGTGCGCGGTGCTGCCTTCGAAGACGATCGCGCCATTGACCGTTTTCAAGGAGACGTCCGCGTCGAGTCCCTTGGCGGTAATCCCACCATTGACACTCTGCGCATCCAGGATGATCCCTGTAGGGACGCGCACATCGTAGCGCATCTCGACTTGGTTGTTGCCGTCCTGCCGCGACGTGGAATTGTTGCCCTTGCACGTGCTCCGGTTCGCGTCACGATTGGTGTAGATCGTGCAGACTCGCACCACGCCACCGCTCTCCTCCATGATCGCCTTCACAAAAGCACCATCGCCCTTCCGGACCGTTTTGGTGACGATGATCTCAGCGGTGCGGCCGCTGCTCTGGGTGATGGTGATCGGCCCGTTGATGTTCTCCAACGCGAGGCGAGCACCCGGGGCGAGAGTCTTGGTGAAGCGCGTCTCCTGGCCAGCCAGTGGGAGAGCGGCGAGGGCGAGCAGTGTCACGAGGGCGGTGCGCATCGGCATACTCCTTTGTGGTAGCGGGAACCAATGGTGATCATTCTGCTCTGACGCTTCAAGGCAACAAAAAGTTGCCATCCTCCCACGGCCGGAGTTGTCCCATGACCGACGTCCTCGATCGTCGCTCCTTCCTCTCGGTGGCTGCTGCGGCAGGCCTTCCCACCGCGCTGGCCCAAGAGCTGTGGGCCACCCCGCCTCAGGCTCCAGGCGAGGCCGTGGAGCCGGCCGTGCTGTCCCGGGCGGTCACCAAGGAACAGTTGATTGCCGCAGAGGCCGTTCTGGGCCTGAACTACACCGACAGCGAACGTGACCTCATGCTCCAGAGCGTGAACGGGACAATCACGACTGTGGAAAAGCTCCACTCCGTCCCGCTCCCCAATCCTGTCGTTCCGGCGATCCATTTTGATCCCGTTCCCGCCGGGTCCTCGGCTGTGGGCCAGCCGTTATCCACATCGCGGGCCAATGCAGCCCGACCAGCCACCCCCGAAGTCCCCCGTTCCGAGACGGATTGGGCCTATCTCTCCGCCGCGGAGCTCGGCCGGCTTGTCAGGGCGAAAAAGGTGACTGTTCGTGAGCTGACTGAGCGTGCACTCACACGTTTTTCCCAGTACGATAGCGCCTTGCACTGCGTTGTGACTTTGACACGTGAGCGTGCACTCACACAGGCAGATTTGCTTGATTCCGAGGTCAAGAGAGGGGTGTTCCGTGGGCCGTTGCACGGGGTGCCGTATGCCGCGAAGGACCTCTTCGCCGTTCCCAGGTATCCGACGACCTGGGGTTCGCCGCTCTACAAAGAACGGGTCATCGACGAGACGGCTGCCGTCGTTGAACGACTCGACCGAGCCGGCGCAGTCCTCGTTGCCAAAACGTCGCTCGGCGAGTTTGCCCAGGGCGACGTCTGGTTCGGCGGTATGACTCGGAACCCCTGGAATACCGAGCAAGGTTCGAGCGGCTCATCGGCGGGGTCGGCGAGTGCCGTCTCTGCGGGGCTGGTTCCCTTTGCCCTCGGAACCGAAACGCTCGGCTCAATCATCTCGCCGTGCACCCGCTGCGGCGTCAGTGGTCTCCGCCCGACCTTCGGTCGGATCTCTCGTCATGGGGCGATGGCGCTCTCCTGGACCATGGACAAGGTTGGACCGATTGCGCGTCACGCCGAGGATCTGGCGTTGGTCTTCGACGCGCTGCACGGTGCGGACCCGCGCGATCCGTCCGCGCGCACACTCCCCTTCCAGTTCGAGCCATCCCGACCACTCTCAGGTATTCGCAT
>JAHECN010000154.1 GCA_024641735.1 Gemmatimonadota bacterium
GCGGGTCGTGATGGTCGGGTCACCCGCCCAACTCCCTCCCTCGGCGGCAATCGGTGACGCGAGGGAAATCGGCGGCGCGAATGGGACGAGGCGGGTAAAGGCGATCTGCGTCCCATCCGGGGACCAGCGGAAGGCGCGCGGGCCGTTCGTGCCGGAGGTCATCACGCGATCGCGTCCACCCCCATCCAGGTCACGAACGCGCAACTGTGTCACGCCATCGACCTCGGCGAAGTAGGCGAGCTGCCGTCCATTCGGTGACCACGCGGCATGATGCCCTGGCCCGACCTGGCGCAGGTTCTTGCCATCATCGTCCATCTGCCACAGCATCACTTCCCACCGATCGGCAATGCGGTTAGCTCGGATCCGTGTGAAGACCACCGACTTCCCATTCGGCGCAATCGTCGGATCGGCGACATGCTCCAGATCGAGATACCGATCGAGTGTGAACGGCTTCTGCGCCGACAGGGACGACACGCCCAGGAGTATCACGAGAGCGACCGCACCGCTCTTCATGTGGCGCTGCCCTGCCGCCGCTGCAGCTCCACCAGCACGCGCGCAATCACCATCTCGACGCCGATGAGATTGTGGCCACCCTCGGGGAGAATCACGTCGGCCCACCGCTTCGAGGGCTCGACAAACTCCAGATGCATCGGACGCACGGTCGTGAGGTACTGTCGGATGACATCCGCCACCGAGCGCCCGCGCTCCTCGACGTCGCGCTGCAAACGCCGGATGAAGCGAATGTCATCGGCCACGTCTACGTACAGCTTGATGTCGAAGTGATCACGCAGGCGTGGGTCAGTGAACAGCAGAATGCCATCGACAATGACGATCGCACTCGGCTCGACGCGCTCCACCGCGGCGGCACGGGTGTGCGCCGGATAATCGTAGGTTGGTTTGTCGATTGACTGCCAAGCAGCCAATGCCTCAAGATGTGCCACGAGCAGGTTGGTATCGAACGCGTCGGGGTGATCAAAGTTCACCTGCCGCCGTTCATCCATCGTCAGGTGGGCAAGATCGTTGTAGTAGGCGTCCTGATCGACAAAGGCGGCGTCGAGGCTGGTCGCCTCCAGAATGGCCCGGGCCACCGTGGTCTTGCCGGAGCCGGAGCCACCGACGACACCGATGATCAGCGGACGGGGGCGATGCGTTGGGGTCACGAGTCCTCGACGAGGGAGTAGAGGGGAAAGATATCCACCCCTGTCAGGGAAGTTGGCGCCGACCGAGGAGGAGGGTGTGCATGTCGCAATCTGGGTCTTCCGGAACGAATTGGACGATTTCGATACCCTGCTCCGCAAGAATGGCCGCGTACTCCTCCGGACTCAGGGAGGAGTGGTAGACCTCATCGTCACCGACGTGCCCAACCACTTCCCCGGCGGAGGGCCCAACGGTCAACAACAGGGCCCCGCCCGGGGCGAGGTGCTCCGCGATACGGCGCAGCGTCTCGCGCTGTTCCTCCGGCGTAAGATGGAAGAAGGAGTCCCACCCGATGATCCCGTCGAAGCGCTCCGGCAGGTTGAGCGTCCGCATGTCCCCCTGCCGCCAGTCGCCGGCCGGGTAGCGCGCCCGGGCGATCACCAACATCGCCTCGGCGTTGTCTGCGCCGGTCACTGCGAAACCCTTCGCCATGAAATACGCTGCGATCGGAGCGCCGGCGCCACAGCCGAGGTCAAGCACCTTCCCCCCAGGACGGACCAACGCGGCAAAGCGATCGAGCCACGCCCGCTCGTGAAGCTTCTTGGGGCGCTCGGCGTCGAACCGTGCGGCGTTGCGCTCGTAGATCTCGCGGGTGCGAGCGGCGATGTCAGCGAAACCATTCATGGGGCCATCCATCCACCTAAGCTATCGGGCCGGATACGAATCGGGAGCGCCGAAGCGCCCCCCTCTCACGTCCAACGACTCACGACTCGCGACTCAGCGCGAGGCATGCCTCGCCCCGCCACCTACCGCACCCGCTCCAAGTCCACCCGCAACTCGTACCACCCATCCCGCTGCCAGTGCACCACCACAACGCGGTGCGTGCCGGTCGCGTTAAAGGTCGCCTCCTTCACATGCGACTCGCCCGCAACCCAGTCATCAAGAATCAGGCGACCATCGAGGTAGACGCGTACCGCGTCGTCCGCGATGGTGCGGATCAGGTACTTCCCTGAAGTCAGCGTCACGACACCTTCCGCGCGCGTCAAGAAGTACTCCTGCGGAATGGCCGCCACTGGTGGCCGATACCATGTGAGATCCAACCGCGAGGTGTCACGTCGTGCCACGATCTGGCCGAGGGCGCTGCTGTCGGACGAGGCGATCGGCGGCGGCGTCGTGCTCGTATCGGTGCGCGAGAAGGTCAGCGACCACCGCACATCCGGAAGGAACCTCGACCATCCGAACCGTACGGGCTGTCCAGCCTGGACACGCTCGCCGAACGACGTGGTGACCGCAACACCCCGGTACTCCAGCTCGACGCGGTAGTCGTTCTCGCGTCCCGGCATGGGAGTGACGACCAGCGTGTCGCCGACGTGTCCCGATTCTGCGTTGAGCTCTGCGATCCCATCACGCTCCACGACGCGCCAGCTCCCACGCGGGCCGAGCACCCGCAACCGCTGCGGCGTGGCGTCACTCCGGCCAACCGGCCAGAGCTTGGGGCTCAGAAAATCATAGGGACCCCACTCATCCACGATGATCGTCTTCCGACCGCGACGCGCGCCCGGCGGAATCATCGCGTTCTGCCCCCCCGCAAGCTTCGGCACGACGTACCGCGCCGGGATCGGTACCTGAGTCGCCTCGCCGGGGCGCTGCACCAATACCCACCCTGCGGTGTCGCCACTCAACCGCGTGAGCGAGTCGACCCTGACGAACGCGTTCCCCTCGGCTCGCAGGCGCTGCGTGTTGTCCACGCGTAGCGCAAGGCGATTGCCGAGAAAGGTGTTCCCGAGCACAGTCACATCCCGCGAGCGGGTATCGCGGAACTTCGGATAGCCCCAATCCGACGGTTCGAGCTTGTTCCACCAGAGGCGGATTGCCGTGGTGTCGCCATCGAAACGGTTGGCGACGATGCGGTTCTCTTGGCCATGTTCGATCGCGATCGCCTCGACGTTGTCGGCGAAGCGATTACCGAGGATCACCGACTCCCAGGAGTAGCCACCCCAGACGCCGTGCCAGTTCTCCTCGACGCGATTGGCCACGAAGGCGTTCCGCGAGAAGGTGGCTTCGATCCCGTTGGTCGGGGCGTGGGAGAAATCATTGGCATAGAAGAGATTGTCGTTGGCGCCCCCCTGCCCCGAGTCCATCGTCGATTGCCCTGCCCAGAGGAAGAGCCCGTCGCCGGAGTGGGTGACCGAGTTGTGTGCCACGACGTTGAAGCAGCTCTGCTCATACATCAGCAGGCCCGCGGAATCCTGGCCGCGATTGTAGAAGCCGTGCGAGTAGCCGCGAACATTCCAATCGATCTTGTTGTGAAGGAGGCGATTGTATGACGAGCGATACATCCCGACGCCGAGGCCGGAATTGAAGGAGAAGGAGTTGTTCCAGATGAGGAGGGAGTCGGTGCGCGTCATCATCAGCCCGTTCATCCCCTGACGCACCGTTACACCCTTGATCTCCCCACCGACCACGCGATCGAGATAGATCCCCGCGCCGAAGGTGAACCACTCATCCTTCTCGTTCTGGTGGAAGGAGAGCCAGTCGACCAGCGACTCCTTCTCGGTCCCAGAATAGAGCCGCGGCTTCTGGTTGTAGGAGAAGTCACCACCGAGGATGCGGAGTTGGCGAGTGCCGCGCGCCACGAGGCCATGTCGGACACCGCGCACGGCACCGCCACGCACCGTTACATCGGTTCCGCCATCGATCGCGACCCCGACGCCACGGAAGCGATCGGGGCGCGTGCGCGCCGTGTCGCCGACAATCTCTACGCCACGAAGATCGAGGGTGACCCTGTTCCCGCGCACCACGATACCGAGGGAATCGCCGGCCGCGATCCGATAGCGACCCGGCGCGATGCGCGTGCTTGCCGTGACAACCATCCCCGAGTGGAAGGGCGTGACGGGGAGTTGCGCGGAGAGCCCCGCAGCGGGAAGGAGCAGAAGGAGCCAGAATTGACGTGGCATCCGTCAATAGTACCTCAACAAACGCAAAAGGGAGCGCCGAAGCGCTCCCTCTCACGACTCGCGACCAACGACTCGCCCCTGCGGCGCGTCTATCCCGCGAAAATGTACTTCGCGCCAAACTCCTGAGCCCGCGCGGCAGCCATCACGCCGGAGGGGACGATCTGCACGCCGGGGAAGAGCCCGGCGACCCATTCCTTCTTCACGGCAGCCGCGTCCATTCCCATCTTGGCCGCCGCCCCATTGGCGTTCACGGTCATGGCAAGATCACACACGCCCACCAGGACATTGCTCTTCGCAAACTCCGCAATGCCAAGTCCGGGAAGCGGAAGGCCGGTGATGGTCCCGTACGGATTGCTGGTGGCGGCGGTGCCATTGGGCTTGACGTTGAACATCTCACCGAACTTGTACTTCGCCCACAGAGAATCCTGCATCGCAAGTCCGATCGCACTGTGGCGCAGGATGACCATCGCGCTCGCGGTCTCGCCCGGATAGGTCCCCTCGGTGGTGAGGAGATAGACACGCGGCCAGATCGCCGGCATGCCGTCATTCGGACTTGGGGCATCAAAGACCGCACGGTGCTTGCCCGTGAGTTTGGCGAACCACGCTTCAAGTTGGGGGTCGACGCCAGTCGATGGCGTGTCAGCGGCGTGGGCGGTCGCCGGGACGAGCCCAGCAGCACCAAGGCCGACGAGGGATGCCGCAACGCGGCCGAGGAAGCCGCGACGCGGCGTCCCCAAAGGTGAGAGGTCGTTCATCGAATCCTCCGTATCTGGGTGGAGTATCTCGGGGGGTGACCCGTAAAAAGAAGCTACCCCCGGGTACGGGATTGGGCGAATCCAATTCTCAGCATACGAAAAGGGGCGCCAAAGCGCCCCCTCTCACGACCAACGACTCACGACTCGCCCCTACATGTAATCTTCCATCGGCGGACACACACAGACCAGATTCCGATCGCCATACGCCGAATCGACGCGCCCAACCGTCGGCCACGACTTCCGCTCACGCAGACCGGGCGCGGGGAACGCCGCCCGCTCGCGCGAGTAGGGTCGATCCCAGTTGTCAGCGACGACCTCGGTCAGCGTGTGCGGTGATCCCTTCAACACGTTCTGCTCGCGGCTGGCGAGGCCTTCTTCGACCTCACGAATTTCTTCACGAATCGCGAGCAGCGCGTCGACGAAGCGATCCACTTCGCTCATCGGCTCCGACTCCGTCGGCTCGATCATCAGGGTGCCAGCCACCGGGAACGAGACCGTTGGCGGATGGAAGCCGTAGTCGATGATCCGCTTGGCGATATCCTCCACTTCGATCCCGGCCGTCGCCTTGAACGGGCGCATGTCGACAATGCATTCGTGCGCGACCAAACCGTTCGGCGCGGCGTACAGCAATTCATACGCACCCTCAAGCCGCTTGGCGATGTAATTCGCCGAGAGAATCGCCACCTTGGTTGCGTACGTGAGCCCTTCCGAGCCCATCAGCTGGATATACGTCCAGGAGATCGGCAAGATGCTCGGGCTGCCCCACGGGCCAGCGGAAATCGTACCAGCCGCCTGCGCGTGGCCGAGATCGATGACCGGGTGTCCCGGCAGGAACGGACCCAGATGCGCCGCGACACCGATCGGCCCCATCCCCGGGCCACCACCGCCGTGCGGAATACAAAACGTCTTGTGCAGGTTCAAGTGGCAGACATCCGCGCCAATGTCGCCCGGCCGGCAGAGCCC
>JAHECN010000155.1 GCA_024641735.1 Gemmatimonadota bacterium
GGCCCTTGTGGGTTCCTTGCTCACAGGGACGGACCCGCAAATGCTCAAACTCATGCTGGCCGTATTTGTTCCCTTCACCGTCGTAACCGCGGTGGTGCCCTGGGACAGATTGTTTGGAAGATTGGTTCCACTCCGGCTTCGGACCGTGGCAGGGACGGATGACTGGGATATCATGACCGTACGCTGGGCCATCCACCCGTTGGCATTTCAGCTGAGGCCACTCGACGGGCGTTGGCGGTCACACGAGGAGAGCGTTCAGCTGTTGAAGGGAGTGGTGGAGACGCAGCTCCCGATGAAGCTCGAGAGCAAGACCATCAGTCAGGGTCACGCGCTCGCCGCAAAGCACGGCGTCACCGGCGTGCTCACCGCTCTCGACGAGTGGCGCCGCGATCGCGATGACACGCTAACCCTCGGGCATATTCCGTATACCTACCTCATCGCGCTCGACCTGGCCTTCCTGCGGGATGCCGACGGGACCACGGAAGCAACGACTGAATACGAGCGATTGATGGAGGCGGCGCAGGTGGCAGATGTCGCCGAAGGATTGGACCGACCGGAGCTGAAGTCGTGAGCAAGGCAGACGGTTGCCTCGGCTGCGGCAAGGCGTTCCCAAAGAATCGGCAACTCGCGTCGATCCCCGACGCGCGGCTGATCGCGTTCGATCCGGACACCGCGCGCGTCTGGCGCATCTGTCATCGCTGCAACGCATGGAATCTTCTCGGCACCGAATCGGCGGCCGCCGCGCTTCCGGAACTCATGACGCGCTACGACGCCGAAATCGCGGGTGGGAGCCTGGCCGGAATGAACATGGTGGTCCTTTCCGACGGGCTGGCATTGCTCCGGGCGGGGACGAGCCCCTCCCGGCAGGCGGGAGAGCTGTACGCGTCCGAATTGCATGCCGGCCTGGGCGTCTGGCAGTGGCCGGGGTGGCGGGCAGGTTTGGCAGGCTTGGGATACGTCGCGGGCGGCGGGATACTCCTTGAGCTCCTGAAGCAGATTGATGCCGTCCAATCTCTGTTCGCGAGCCACGCGCCGATCGCGTTCTTTGGTGGAATATTTTGCGGGTGGGGCTTTTTCGGATGGCGGGTACTCCCTCAGCGAGACGCACGAGCAATTCGTCTTGCGTGGGTCATCATGCTTCCAACGCTCGTGTGGACCATTCTGAGTGGCGAGCCGCAGTCGCTCGCCGAGGCGACGAGTCTGGCGCTCGGCATCTGCCTCGGAGCGTGGATCGGTTGGAAAGTCGCCCGGCCGAGCGGAATTCGTTGGGAGGACGGCACGGATCGGATCTCCGTTCAGGACGGGCTGTGGGGAGATCGTGCGGGATGGGCCGCCACCTCAGCCGCGCTCTTCATACTCCAACCTGACGACTCGGATCGAATGAAGCCCGCGGATCGCGATGCCGGATGGGCGGCGTGGCGAGCGCATGGCTCACTGCGGAGCATGCTCCGTGACTTCGAATCGCGGCGGGATGCGACGGGCTTGTTGAATTTTCGAGAGCTCGCGCTTGGTGAGCGAATCAGCCTGCTCCTGGCCGTCGGCGCTCGCCTCGCCGAACCCCCAGAAGAGATCCTTGCCGGGCTCCCTGACGCGCAGTCCGTCGCCCAGATCGCTGAGTCGCTCGACTAGCCCCCCAACACCTTGGCAACCGCGGCCTTCAGCTCGTCGGGCGTGAATGGCTTCGGCAGAAACGCCACGTCCCCATGCTCGGCCGCCACCAACTCCTCGCTGTACCCTGAGATCAGGAGAATCTTGGTCTCCGGGTGACAGTCGCGAATCCGCCGCGAGAGCTCACCTCCCCCCATCCCCGGCATCACCATGTCGGTGATCAGGAGGGCAATCGTTTCCCCGTGGAGCGCCGCCAGTTCAAGCGCATCCGTGCCGTTCCCGGCGGAGAGCACGCGATATCCGAGGTTGCTCAGTACGCGATCGGCGAGTCGGCGGACCTGCGGTTCATCTTCGGCAATCAAGATGGTCTGCTCGACCGAGACTTCTGGGATGGCCTCGTTGCCGGGCTCGGCGGCGGCGCTTGCATCGGCCCCACGCGGGAAGTGCATCACGAAGGTGGTGCCCGTTCCAATGGTGGAGTGCACTTCAATCCTGCCGCCCGCCTGCTCCATGATGCCGTGGCAGGTGGCCAGGCCGAGACCGGTGCCCTGTCCTTGCGGCTTGGTCGTGAAGAACGGCTCGAAGAGATGCGCCAGCACCTCAGGCCCCATCCCGAGGCCCGTGTCGGTGACCTCGATGTCCACCGTGGCCTCGTGCACGCTGGCGTGCACCGTGATCGTTCCACCCGCCGGCATCGCGTCGCGCGCGTTCACGATCAGATTCGTCAAGAGTTGATCGACCTGGGCCGGGTCGATATGCACGTAGGCCGGCTCCGGCGAGAGCCGAGTGACCAGTGTGATCCGCTCGCCGACGAGTTGCTGAAGCCGGCGGTTGGCATCCAGAATGACGGCATTCACATCGACGTCGCGCGGTTGTACCACCTGCCGACGGGCGAAGGCCAGGAGCTGCGCGGTGAGTTCCGCCGCACGGATTGAGGAGCGCAGGATCTCTTCGACGTCTGCCAGCGCATCGGGCTGATCAGAGAGCCGATCCCGCAACAGGTGGCCGTATCCGCTGATTGCCGTGACCAGATTGTTGAAGTCGTGCGCGATCCCCCCAGCCAGACGGCCGATGGACTCCAGTTGGGCGGATTTGGCGAGGCGCCGCTCCAACTGCCGGTGCTCGGTGACGTCCCGGGCGATAATCAGGATGCAGGCCTCCCCATCCAACTCCACGATCCGGCCGGACAACCGAGCATCCCGCATGGCCCCATCTGGACGCGACACTCCGACCGCAAAGTCATTCAATTCGCCGGTGGCAGAGATCGCGGTGATCATCGCGGTGCGGTCGTCGGGCGCAGGCCACAACTTGAGTGCAACCGTCGAAGCGCCGATCAGTTCACCACGCGAACGACCCACCAAGGTGGTGAAGCCAGGATTGACTTCCAGAATGGTCCCGTCTGCCATGCGCGTGAGGATGACCCCGTCCGGGGTGAGGCTGAAGAGCCGGGAGTACTTCTCCTCACTCCGCAGTCGCGCCGCCTCGGCGCGCGCCTCCTGACGACCTGCCAGACCCCAGACCATGATCCCGACGAGGGCAACCAGCGCGGAGAGGGCGAGACGCATCGGCAATCGACGTTCCGACAGTTCCGGACCCCAGCCGCCACGTTGGACAGCCAGCAGTGTCCACTCGCGATCGAGCAGAATGACCCGGGCATGCACAGGGTTCGCCGACGGCGAACCTGCGAGCGTGGAATCACCCGAAATCAGTGCGCCCCGCTCATCGAGCAGGGCGGTCGTGAGTTCGGGGTTCCTTCCAGCGCCATCGTCCGACAAACCCACCTCATCGAGGATGGAGGCCAGATCGAGGACCACCGCGGCGACGCCGAGCACGGAATCCCGTTGGGAATGAACCGCCAAGCGACCCACGAGCCCCGAACCCCCTTGGTAGAGCTCCAAGGGGCCCGAGAGCACCACGGAATGTGAGTTCAGTGCCCGGGCAAAATCCTCGTGCAACATGGTTCGAGGATCCAGCAGGACGTTCTTCCCAACGGCCGCTTCGTTCCCTTCCAACGGATAGCTGTGTGCGATGACCCCGTCGTTGGACACGTACTGAATCGACCGCACCCCGGCAGTCTCTCCAATCAGGTCACCGGCGAAGTAGTCAAACCGCTCGGTCAGTTTCGGGTTGGCCCAATTCAGCTCGAGGAAGGAGGACACCGCGTGCAACATCGACATGCGCGCGTTGACCGCGAGGGTGAGGGAGGTGGCTGTTGGGGTGAGTTCGGCGCGCACCGTCTCGCGCAACAGCTGTTCACGGACTTTGCCGTAGAGCCGATCCGCGACAAGGGCGCCGGCGGCGGCAAACACAATGATTCCGAGGGCAAGCGTCCGACCCGAGAGCCCTCTCGCCCACCGCCGAACGCCCGACCACACAGGGGAGGTCGCGGCTTCGGCGAGGTGGGTCACAACGCGCGGACCGCCAACGTCACGTTGTGGCCACCGAACCCGAACGAATTGGAGAGCGCCACTCGGACCGGGGCACTGCGCTTGACGTTGGGAACACAATCGAGATCACAATCTGGATCGGGATCATCGTTGTTGATCGTGGGAGGCATCTCCCCCGTACGCGCGACGAGCAGCGAGATGACTGCTTCGATTGCCCCTGCCGCACCCAAGGCATGCCCCGTCATCGACTTCGTGGACGCGAACACCAACTTCCTGGCGTGGTCCCCAAAGACCGCCTTGACCGCACTCGTCTCGGCGATGTCGCCCTGCGGGGTCGAGGTGCCATGCGCATTGATGTAGTCGACGTCCTCGAGCGCAATATTGCCGCTCTCCAGACACATCTGCATGGCCTGCATCGCGCCATGCCCGTCGGCCGGGGGCGAGGTGATGTGATAGGCATCCCCTGAGGCGCCGTAGCCGATGATCTCACCGAGGATCGTGGCACCACGTGCCTTGGCATGCTCGTACTCTTCGAGCACCATCATCCCGGCGCCATCGGCGAGGACGAAGCCATCACGCCCGCGATCGAATGGACGTGACGCCTTGGTCGGTTCATCATTGCGGGTGGAGAGTGCCTTCATGTTGCCGAAGGCGGCGACCGTCAGGCCGGTCGTCGCCGCTTCGCAGCCACCGGCCAGCATCACGTCGGCAATGCCGCCCTTGATCAGCTGCCACGATGTCCCGATCGCGTGCGCACCAGACGCGCACGCCGAAACAGTCGCGAAGTTGGGTCCGCGCAGGTTGTAACGAATGGAGGCCAGGCCCGCGGCGATGTCTGGAATGAACATCGGCACAAAGAAGGGCGAGACGCGCTCCGGTCCCTTGGTGAGGTAGGCCTCCACGTTGTCCGTGAAGGTCTGCATGCCACCGATCCCTGCGCCGATAATGCACCCACCACGCGCGGGATTGATGACGCCCGGCTCGGCGAGCCCTGCCTGGACCATGGCCTGATGTCCGGCCGCGAGTCCGTACTGCGCAAAGAGGTCGTAGCGGCGCGCTTCCTTCTTGTCGATATACGGGCTCGGATCAAAGTTCTTGACCTCACACGCAAAGCGCACCGACGACCGCGATGGATCGAACTTGGTAATCGGCGCCGCACCGGAGACACCGGCCAGCAGGTTTGCCCAACTCTCCTCGACGGTCAGACCGACGGGAGTGACCAACCCAAGGCCAGTGACTACGACCCGGCGCGTCAACTCAGGAGCCCAGCTTGTCGTTCAGGTACTTCAGTGCATCGCCAACGGTACGGAGCTTCTCAGCATCCTCATCCGGGATGTCGATATCGAACTCCTTTTCGAACGCCATCACCAGCTCGACGGTGTCCAGGGAGTCGGCGCCCAGATCTTCCATGAACGAGGCCTCGGCCGCGAGCTTCTCGCGCTCGACGCCCAACTCCTCGACGATGATGTCCTTGACCTTCTCCGCCACGTCACTCATCTGATGCCTCTGTGCGTTATGTGAACGATGAACCAGCTCAGCTAATCATACCGCCATCGACCACCAAAACCTGACCGGTGATATAGGCGCCCAACTCCGACGCGAGGAACGTCACCGCTCCCGCGATGTCCGCCGGTGCGCCAAGGCGACCGAGCGGGATGGAATCCAATAATGCGGTCCGAGCGGCCTCTGGCAACCCGGACGTCATATCTGTCTCAATAAATCCCGGTGCCACGCAGTTCACCAGTACACCGCGACCAGCATATTCCTTGGCCAC
>JAHECN010000156.1 GCA_024641735.1 Gemmatimonadota bacterium
ACGATGATCCGATCCGAGTCCGGACGTGGGTGCGAGAACAGGCCTCCCGGCGCGTCTCCTTTGGGTACGCGGTAGAACACCAGGAGTCCGGCGAGTTGCTCGCCACGGCCAGCACATCGCTCATGGTGCTCGATCCGACCTTCGCGTTTTCTCGTCTGCCTCCTGCGGTTGCGGCAGCCTTGGTTCCGATTCCCGATCCGGTGCGCCTCTGATGCGAATTTCTGGCTCCCTTCGCCCGCTCGCCCTCCTGCTGCTGGCGCTCCTCCCGGCCCGCTCGGTGGCCGCCCAGAACCCTGCCTTGGTGGAGGCGCTGGCACCGCTGTTGATGGCGGAGGATCGTCGCCAACTGGATGTCGTGGCGATGTCGCGCGCCCTGACCCATCCAGAGCCGTTGGTTCGGAGGACGGCCGTCGTGGCCATCGGCCGGATCGGAGACCGACGTGCGCTTCCCTTGGTGCTCGAGAGTCTCGGCGATCGGGATCTCGGCGTGGTCGCTGATGCCTTCTTTGCGATCGGACTGCTCGGTGACTCGAGCGCAACGCCTGCGCTGCTGACGCGACTTGCGGGTCCCGATTCGCTCGACGTCGCATCGCTCCAGGAAGCGACTGTTGCACTGGCACGCCTTGCCGATGCCGCCGCAGTGGCCGCGCTCTCGGATCTGATCGCCGGCCGGAGCGCGCTCCCTCGGGAACGACGCGATGCCATGTTGCCGTCGGCACTGCTTGAGGTCTGGCGCCTTGGCGCTCGTGCCCCGGTGATTGCCATGATCCCGTACCTCAGTGATCGCGACGACGACCTCAGGTGGCGCGCGAGTTACGCACTCGCTCGGTTGCGCGCGAAGGAGGCAGGCCAGGAATTGCTGCGTGCGGCGCGCGATCCCCACCCGCTTGTGCGGGAAAATGTCATGAAGGCGCTGACCCGGGCGTATGCGGACAGCGCCGGACTGCCCCATGCGGCCGTGTCGTCCGAAGCGGCGCGCGGACTGCAGGATCGTGCGCCGGGCGTCAAGATCAACGCACTGCAATCGATCGTCACGTGGCGCGACAGCACGCATGTGAATGCGATCATCCGTCTGCTCTCGGATGCGGACTACAACGTCCGCGTGCAGGCGACGCTCGCCCTCGGCAGTTATCGGAACGCCAGCGCGATCGCCGCACTCGACGGGGTGCTCGATCGGCGTGACGCACTCTGGGCAATGCGTCGCTCGGCACTCGGGGCCTTGGCCCTCGCCGATACGGCCAAGTTCGCGGCGCGCGCGGCCTCCTGGAGTGCCAGCACCGACGTGCGCGAGCAAATCGCGGCACTCGAGGCGTGGGGCACCGTGACCGGTGCCGGTGCCGAACGCTTCGAGGGGGCCCTGGCTAGTGCGAATGCCCGCGTGCAGGCTGCTGCGCTCGTCGCATGGCGCGCATCCGCACCTCGGGGCGATTCAGCGGTCCTCGCCGCGGCACGCCTGCGGCTTCGCCACAGCGCGCCGGAGATTCGGAGCGTTGCCGCCACGGTGGTCGGTGCGTCTGCAACGCTCGACGATCTGGATCCGCTGCTCGTTGCATGGCGTCTTGGCGCGGGCGATCCCGATCGTTCCGCGCAGCAGGCCGTCTTGGGGACACTGAGCAGTTTGGCGCGGCGAGCACCGGAACTGATGGAACGCTTGGCGGACCCGGCACGTCGCGACTTCCTCGTGCCGCCGACGGATCCTGCACTTCGACGCCGCGCCTCCTCTTGGCCCGCTCTGGCCGAACGGTGGGGAGACCCGGGTCCGGCGCAGGGCGATCGCAGTCTGGAGGACTACCGGGTAATCGTGCGGACGCTCGTTCTTGCCAGGGACAATCCCCGTGTCCGGGTGGATCTGGACGGACGGGGGACCATTGAAGTGGAATTGCTGGGGCGTGATGCGCCGCTCACCGTCGCCAACTTCCTCCGGTTGGTGGATCGGCACTGGTATGATGGGGCCAGTTGGCATCGCGTCGTCCCCAACTTCGTGGTTCAGACGGGTGAGCGTGTCGGTGGCGGTGAGGGTCCCGGTTGGACCATTCGGGCCGAGGTGAATCGCCGGCGTTACGATGTGCCGATGCTGGGAATGGCCGACTCCGGACTCGACACGGCCGGTAGTCAGTGGTTCATCAATCTCTCGCCGCAGCCCCATCTGGATGGTCGGTATACCATCTTCGGGAAGGTCATTGGCTCCTACAACGCCCTCCAGCGGGTCACCCAGGGCGACCTGATCCGGACGATCCAACGGTGAGGGAGGCTTGAGTCAGCCTGCCAACAGGGCGAACTTGAAGCCAATGCAAAATTCTGGATTCCTCCCCGTCCTGCTGCTCCTCGTCGCCTGCGGCGGGACGCCGGGTCGGATCGCGCCGGCAGGCCTCGCGCCCGTGACCGAAGCCCAGGTGACGGCATGGTCTGCTGCCACCCACCCCGAGGGCAACCAGGAACTGCGGTTCCGGTTTGTCTTCACCGATCGTCGCTCGGCGGCGGCCAAGGGGCAGGGCTCCGCGTCCATCGCCGCGCAAGACTCGCTTCGGTTTGATTTCCGTGGTCCGCTCGGCCAGGGCCGGGGCGCTGCCGTGGTCGTCCGCGATTCGGCGATCTGGGCCCAACCCCAGGATCAGGTCGACAAACTCGTGCCGAGCTATCCGCTGCTCTGGGCCATGCTCGGACGTGCCTTGCCACCGGTTGGCGGCAGCGACTTCCGTGGGCTTTCGGACGAACGCGTCACGGCATGGCGCTACATCCTCGGGGCCGACACCGTTGATTACGTCCGCTCGCGGGTCGGGACGCAAGAACTCCGCGCCGAAGTGCGGCAGGGCGGCAAGCGGCTTGGGGTGGTGATCACGACCTTCGATGCCAACGGCCATCCGATCAAGTCGCGACTCGACATCCCGAGCGGTCCCGCACGGCTCGAATTGAACTTCACACGCGTGACCAAGCCGACTCAATTTCCGGCGGACCTCTGGGATGCACCGCGCGATTCGCTCTAGCATTTTCGCCCTGCTGATCGCCGGGTGTTCGTTCGGCTTCGCCTCAGGTGGCGGATTGCCGGCCGACATCAAGACCGTTGCCGTGCTGCCGTTCGAGAACGAGACGTCCGACGCGACGCTCGGCCAGCAAGTGAATCTCGTGGTGCGCGAAGCCTTTGAGCGACGTCTCGGGCTGCGTTCTTCCACCGAAGGGAAAGCCGACGCGGTCGTGCGGGGTCGGATCACGCGCTACGACCCGGACGTGCCGACCTCCTTCGCCGGTGGGACACAGGGAAGGGTGCAAGTGACCCGCCGGCAGCTCTCGGTGACGATCGAGATTGAAATGGTCTCACGCAAGGATGGTCGCATACTCTTTCAGGAGCGTGCGCTCAGTGCGACGGGGGACTATGAGCCCGGTCGCGAGGCGGATGGACGGAAGAAAGCCCTGGAGGTTCTGGTGACGACAATCGTGGACAAGGCGCAGTCCCAGTGGTGACCGATCGCAGCCGCCGCGGCGGCGGGACGTTCGGCTGCTTGCTGAGTCTGGTGGTGCTCATCGGGATCGTGTACATGGGCTCCACGCTCGGCCGGCCCTACTTCCGCTTCCAACGGTACAATGCCGAAGTGAAGAGCATGGCGCGTTTCGCCTCGAGTCTGAGCGATTCCACCATTCGCCTCAGACTGCGTGCGCAAGTCGACTCGCTCGGCCTGCCTCCCGACGCGCGCAAGATCACCATCAAGCGCACGACGACGCCCGAACGCGTCGTCATTACTGCGGAGTACGACGAAGTCGTGCAACTGCTCTTCGTGGGCGAGAAGATCCTCCATTTCACGCCGCGCGGTGAGAGCGGGCCCTGAGCGCCATGTCCACCGCAGGAAAGATCCGAGACGTCCTGGCCGCCACCACCTGGCGGCAGTCGCACGCCGGGCGCGTGGTCTTCACCAATGGTGTCTTTGATCTTTTGCACACCGGCCATATCCACGTGCTCGAGTCGGCGCGCGCGCTTGGCGCTGCGTTGATCGTGGGCGTCAACACCGACGCCTCGGTCCGTCGGCTGGGCAAGGGTACCGAGCGTCCCATCGTCCCGGAACAGGATCGGGCACGGCTGCTCGCCGCCTTGGAGTGCGTGGACTGCGTCGTGATGTTTGATGAGGATACCCCTGCCAGTCTGATCGACGCCCTCGCGCCC
The DNA here is from genome assembly GCA_024641735.1 of Gemmatimonadota bacterium. GTDB lineage: Bacteria > Gemmatimonadota > Gemmatimonadetes > Gemmatimonadales > GWC2-71-9 > Palsa-1233. The sequence goes on from JAHECN010000156.1 coordinate 4,154, forward strand.
GATGTCTTGGTCAAGGGTGGCGATTACTCGCCGGAGACGATGGTCGGCGCCGAGCGTGTTCGCGCTGCCGGTGGCGAGGTCGTGGTCATCCCCCTGCTGCCTGATCGATCTACTTCTCGAATTCTGGAGCGCCTTCGTGTCACGCCCTGATGGTCGTCGGAACAATCAACTTCGCCCCACGGTGCTCGAACGCCGTGCCAATCCGTTCGCCGAGGGTTCGTGCCTGATCCGCATGGGCGGCACATTGGTCCACTGCACGGCCTCGGTGGAACCGGGCGTTCCCGGTTTCAAGAAGGGAAGTGGCGAGGGGTGGGTGACGGCCGAGTACTCGATGTTGCCGCGCGCCACGTCGGAGCGGACGTCGCGTGAGCGGAACGGGCCCGGTGGTCGGACCAGCGAAATCCAACGGTTGATCGGGCGTTCGCTGCGCGCCGCCATGGGAACGATGAAGTTCGGCGAGTACACGATCCGGATTGACTGCGACGTGCTCACTGCCGATGGCGGAACGCGCTGCGCCTCGATCACCGGCGCGGCCGTGGCGCTGCATGACGCCTGCACGTGGTTGGCGGAGAAGACGGGGCAACCCTCCCCCTTTGGGCGACTGGTGGCCGCGGTTTCGGTCGGGACGGTCGCGGGCGAGCAGGTGCTCGATCTGCAATATCTCGAGGATCGCGACGCCGAGGTGGACTCGAATGTCGTGATGCTGGCGCCGGATGATTTCGTGGAAGTGCAGGGGACCGGAGAGAACGGCACCTTCAATCGTGCCGACCTCGACGCGTTGCTCGATCTGGCGCAGGGCGGCATTCACGAGCTGTTCGCGTTGCAGCGCACGGCGCTCGGCTTGTGAGCACGCTCCTTCTCGCGACACGGAGCCGCGGGAAGGTGGTGGAGTTTCAAACCTTGCTGGCACCCTTGGGGCTCACGGTTTGCTCGCCGGGGGACTGTGGCCTCGCGCCTCATCCGGAGGAGGATGCCCTCGAGGTGGCGGCCACGTTCGCAGAGAATGCCTCCGCCAAAGCGCACTGGTTTGCTGCTCGGAGTGGCCTGGTCACGCTTGCGGATGACAGCGGGTTGGAGGTCGATGCGCTCTACGGGGCACCGGGCGTGTACTCCAAGCGCTTTGCCGGATTCGATGGCCCGGACCACGAGGTGACCGCGGCCAACAACGCGGCCCTTCTCGCACAGCTGCGTGACGTCCCGCAGGCGGCACGGAGCGCCCGTTACCGCTGTGTCCTTGCCCTGCATCGCCCCATGGACGCCGAATGGCCCTATCCGCATCCTGCGGCCGGGGAGACACTGGTCGTAGCCGGTGTTACTGAGGGGAGCATTCTCGGGGAGCCTGATGGCACGGGTGGCTTCGGCTACGATCCGCTCTTCTTCTCGCTCGATCTCGGGATGAGTTTCGGTCAGGCCACGCGCGAGGCGAAGGGGGCGGTGTCCCACCGCGGGCGCGCCGTCGCGGCACTCCTCACTGCCCTTCAGGGGGCGTAAGCGCTACTTTACTCCGCCGCGGGGCGTAGCGCAGTCCGGTAGCGCGTCCGCTTTGGGAGCGGAAGGTCCCGGGTTCGAATCCCGGCGCCCCGATA
>JAHECN010000028.1 GCA_024641735.1 Gemmatimonadota bacterium
GTTGATCGTACGCGGTGGTCGCGGGCACCGCCGAGTTGTTTAGGATCCCCCACGTCGCCCCGATGCGGGGACTAAAGGGGACAACCGTGTTGTGGGTGAGGTCAATCACCGAGTCGATTCGACCGCCCGGGCCCCAGTAGATCCGCGTGTCCGATTCGGAGGCAAATGGGGAGAGCGCGACCTCGATCTCGCGATAGCCGGTGGGGACGTACTCGTAGGCTATCGGGCGCTGCAGCCCGACCACTCCCGGTGGCAGTGCTCCAACATTGTTGTAGCTGGCGGCAGTCGTCGCAGACGTGTTGAAGTTCGCCGGATTTGCCGAATTGGGATTCGGTGCGGTCTCGTTGTCACCCACGAAGAAGCGTGGACCGTTGTACGAGCAGGCGCGCGCGGAGCCGAACCCGTATGCGGCGCCTGACACCCCATTGATGCACCCTCGCCCCTTGACGGCGAGGTAATAGCCGCCGAGGGTCGTCTGCGTGACCGTCCCGCCAAGCTTGTAGCCCGCTCCGCCCCCATACTGTGCCGCCAATCCGGCGTCGATCGGAACAGCTGCGTAAGATGCCGTCGTGGTCACCCCGCTCGCAGAAGCGGCGGCTACGGAGTAGGGCAACGAAATGCGCGAGACGCTGCCGCCCGAGACGATGGAATACCAGCTGACGGCCGGTGCTGCTTCGGCGAGGCCGAAGGTTCCCACCGAAATCGAATCCAATCGGACGGCGATCTCGCCAGTCGTCACGACTTGAGCAGCAAACGAAGCAAGCGTCAGTTGCAACGCATTCGATGGCAGAGGTCGTTTGGAGAAGCGTCCGGTGGTGGAATCGAGCGTCGGTGCCACCACGTCACTGAGCGCCGTGGCCCCACGCCCGAACGGGCCGGCGATCGTCACCGTGCCACTCGCGTTCAGATTCGCCGGCGTCACCCTCGGCGTCACGGGTTTCGACGTCTTCGCCGATTCCAGTGAGCTCGGCCCGGAGCGAATCGAGTTTACATCGAACGCCGTGACCGCATAGAAATAGCGGACATCGTTGCGCACATCCTGGTCGACATAGACGAATGGCACACCCGCATCGCGCAGCGCGGGGAAGCCGTCCCTCGTGAGTGCGGAATCCACCTGCCCCGGGAGGATCACCACTCCGCCATTCGTCAGGAGGTCCCGACCACCATAGTTGACCTGGAGAAAGGTCCCATTGAGCTGGTAGGCGACCGACACGGTGCTCACGATACCGGGGGTGATCGCCGTGAAGGAGGCGTTGCAGTTGGACGGACCGGTGACGCCAAGCTCCGGCGCACAGTACGGCTTCCACGGTTGGCCGCCTCCCTCTGTGACGAGCCCGCCGAAATCGGTGAGGGTCGTTCCTTTATAGTCCCACTGCTTCAGGAGGGTCATCGCGCCGGGGTTGTCCGTCCGGCCACGGTAGACCCGATACCCCTCGACATCGAAGCGCCGGAAGTTCGGATCGTAGAGCGCGTTCGGAGAAACTCCGCCTGGCGAAGCCCGGGTCGCGCTCCCTGCCACAACGAAGTAGGGGTCACCTGTGGTTTCGGTGGGGGACGGCTTCCAGAGCACGGTCACCTGCTTGTCACCCGGTACCAAGAAGAACTCGGGTTGCTCCGGTGCCGCGGGGAGTAGGAAGCGCACGTCGAAGATCTGTTGGGCCAGCCGTGCCTTGCCGAGGAGGGAGCGCGGGACTACGCGAAACTCATCGGCCTGCGGGATCCCGTCGCCGTTGTCGGTGAAGCCGAGGTAGCCGGTGATCGAATCGATCCGATTGACGCCGCCATACTTCGCCATGGAATCCACAGAAGAGGTCCAGATCGCTTGGCCCGGGTCGACATAGGCACCAACGCTCGGGGTGAACCCGGGAATCGCGACCGGGGCCGCATGGATCAGAGCAACGACCACCGAGGCAGATTGCCCAGGCGCCAAGGAATGCCCCGCTGTCGACTGAAAATGCCGTACATCCGCTGGGCTGTTCCGTCGGACCCAGCACAAGTGCGTGGAGGACGGGATTCCGGGGATGCCGCAGATTACATCCCCTTGGCCGGGATCAAACTTGCCGGCGAGGGCACGCCAGAGACGTGTGACGCTGTTGAAGTCGGATGGGCACCCGGCCACGCTGCCGCAGGTGTTCGAATAGACGTGGATCGCAGGTGGCCCGAGAGGGGTCTTCAAGAACTTGAAACCGACAAATCCCGCACCCGGGAAGAAGGGCGACGAGTAAATGCCTGGGTCAAAGACCCAACTCGAGAGTCGGCGGAAGTCCGCCTGGTAGGCGAATCCCATCGCGAAGGGGAGGTTGACGCTCGCAAAGTTGGTCCCGGCGTTTCCGACATCTGGGTCGGAGGTGTAGCCGGTGTACAGCTCGTCGATGGTATAGCCATTGGCCGGAAGGGTGATCCCGAACTTGGCATTGTTGAGGGTGTGGAACTGCTGGGCCTTCTCCATCAGGAACCCGCGCATTGCCGGGCGATGTTGGGCATAGTCCGCAGCATTCAGCGAACTCACGTTGTAGTAGGTCGCCGCGAGGTAGATGATGTCCTCGTTGCCGCTCGGGTAGTTCCAACCCAGGAGTCGATGCTCGACCACGAGACCGAGTGGATGGGAACGTGAGCTATTGAGCGCCGGGTCGCCATCCCACGCGATGAAGTGGGCGTCGCCTCCAGAGGCGTTGATCCGACCACGAAGCGCAGGGTCGAAGAGGAGCTCACTGGCATCGCCCGCCGGCACTCTGGCGAGGTCGGGCCAGTTCGCGACGTCCGTGGGGTTGTTGCCGAGATAGATCGTCGTCAGTGGCATTCCGTGCTTTCTCGTCCCCGTGGCATCCATGAACATTGCGCCCGTCGTATCCCCGCCCCAGGGATTTCCGGGCTTCGTGCCGCGGATGATCCCGGCGAATTGGAGGCCGGAGTTGTAGAGATACTGATTGGAGGTTCCCCGAGGCCAGATGCCACCGCTCGGAACGTATTCGAGGGGAGTCGCACCAATTTCACCACGCGATGTGAGACCGTACGACACGCGATTGACGGCGAAGATCGCCCAGCTTTCCGCGAACAGGTCGAAACTACGACTCGTCGCGGGTCGGTCCTTTCGAAATTCCTCGGCGTGCACTGATGGCGGAAGGGCGAAGGCGGCGATCAGGAGAACGGCCCATCGGAGGACTGGCAAGGACAGGAGGGACATGATGGTCTCGCGAGCGACCGTACGGTCGCGGTGGCGGATCACAGATCCGCGTGACCGATATGCTGGTGGAGTAGAAGTGCTGGAAAGGTGCCCCCAGTCGACTCCGGGGGGAAGTGGCGGGCCGCCCCTCTCGGGACGCGCTGGCAACCCCTACCGCAACAGCAACAACGGCACCTCAGTTGCCCGAATCATCGCCGTCGTAGTGCTCCCCACCAGCAAGTGCCGAATGCGCGAGTGGCCGTACGCCCCCATCACCATCATGTCGAAGCCCTCCGCCACTTGATAGGCGTGCAACGCCGTCTCCACCGGACCCGGCACGATGACTCCCACCGCGTCCAGCTCTGCCGCCCGCAGCATCGCGACCGCCTCGTCCTGTGCCGCGCGGTGCGCCGTATCCGGATCACCGACCTGTGCCAACGTGAGCTTCGCTCCCACCAGGAGTGTGCTCTCCGCCACCATGCGGACGCCCTTCTTGATCGTATCCGACCCATCGAAGGCAATCAGCACCTTGGTTGGTGCGGTGAAGGCGGCCGGGGTCACGAGGATCGGGCAGTGCAGCGCACGGATGACACGTTCCAGATTGCTGCCAAGGTGATCCGCAGTCAGGTCCTCGGAGGTACCCCGCTTGCCGAGGACGAGGAGACGGATGTCATCCTCGAGCTCGACCAAGTTGTCCACGACATTGCCGTGTATCTGACGGCTGAGTGGCTCGGATACTCCGAGGGCCACGACTCGCTCCTTTGCCGCATTGAGCAGCAGACGCCCGCGCTCCATCGCAACCCGACCAACTTGGGCGTCGAGTTCCGCGAGCTCCTTGAGAAGGACTTCCTGCGAGCCGAGGCCGATCGCCCCGCTGAGATCGACCGGTCCGATCGCATGCTTGTGATCAAGGAAGTGGAGTAGCGTGAGCGGCGTGTCCAGCCGCTGCGCTGCCCATGCGGCATGGTCTGCCACGCCACTCGAGAAGGCGGATCCGTCGACACAGGCCATCACGCGTTTGGACATGGCGAAACTCCGGTCAGTGGGCGAGTAGACGCGCGGCAGCGTCGGGCTTGTCGTGCAGCGCGAAGGTGTCGACCATCGTGCCGCTCGCGTCGTTGAGGCCGAGGATCTCGACGAAGGTGCCCTCTCGGCGGAACTTCAGGACGACCGTGTCGAGGGCGGCGATGGCAGTGATGTCCCAGAAATGTGCCTGAGTCAGGTCGATCGTCACGCGCTCGACCGCTTCCTTGAAGTCGAAGGATGCGATGAACCGATCCGCAGACGCGAAGAAGACCTGACCGACAACCTCATAACGGCGCGATTCGCCGTCCGGCGTCGTCGTCGTCTTGATCTCAAAGTACTCCGCCACACGTCGCGCGAAGAAGAGCGCCGAGAGGAGCACACCCACCAGGACGCCACGGGCGAGGTCGTGCGTCCAGACGACCACGATCACCGTACTCACCATCACGATGCTCGAGCTCTTCGGGTGGTGGCCCAAGTTGCGAATCGAGGACCAGTTGAAGGTACCGATCCCGACCATGATCATCACGGCCACCAGCGCGGCCATGGGAATGCGCGCGACCCATTCGCCGAGAAAGACCACCATGATCAGGAGGAAGACACCGGCCACCAGCGTGGAGAGGCGACCACGGCCGCCAGACTTCACATTGATCACGGATTGGCCGATCATCGCACAACCCGCCATTCCGCCGAAGAACCCTGAGGTGATGTTGGCGAGGCCCTGTCCGACGCACTCGCGATTCTTGTCACTCGGCGAGTCGGTGAGATCGTCCACGATCGTGGCGGTCATCATCGACTCAAGCAGCCCAACGACCGAGAGTGTCAGCGCATACGGCAGGATGATCGACAGCGTCTCCCAATTCAGCGGCACGCTCGGCAGCAGGAAGATCGGCAACGTGTCGGGGAGTGCGCCCATGTCCCCGACTGTCCGGATGTCGATCTTCAGGGCGAGCGCCAATGCCGTCAGCGCGACAATGCACACCAGCGGAGAGGGGATCGTCCGGTTGATCCGCGGGAAGAGGTAGATGATCGCGAGCCCGCCCGCGACCATCGCGAACACGGGCCAGCGGGCACCGAGTAATTCCGGAAGCTGGGCCATCAGAATCAATATCGCCAACGCGTTCACGAACCCGGTCACGACCGAGCGTGAGACGAAGCGCATGAGCGCACCGAGCTTGGCGAGCCCAGCGCCGATCTGGAAGACCCCCGTCAGCAGCGTCGCGGCGAGGAGGTACTGCAGGCCATGCTCCCGGACGAGCGTTACCATGACCAGTGCCATGGCGCCGGTCGCAGCGGAGATCATCCCAGGGCGGCCTCCGGCAAACGCCGTGACCACCGCGATACAGAACGAGGCGTAGAGCCCAACCTTGGGGTCCACGCCAGCGATGATCGAGAAGGCAATCGCCTCGGGGATCAGCGCCAGTGCGACCACGAGGCCGGACAGGAGGTCTGCCTTCGGTTGAGAAAACCATTCGGTGCGAACTGAGTCGAGCGTCATGCCGTTCCAAGGTCAGGGCAGGGGGCAATCTAGCCCCGCGACCCACGGCCTACGACCTCTACGACAAGGGCGACGCATGCGTCGCCCCTACGACTTACGACCTACGACTTACGACTTACGACCTACGACCTACGACTTACGACTTACTAACAACACCCCGGCCCACAGCACGGCTTCGTCGCCCGCACGAACGCTCCCATCACCCGGCCACTGATTTCCTCGGCCAAGCCTGCCGTTGACACTCCCGACTGTTCCAGGAACGCCTTCGCGTCCGCGAACTCATAGACGCGCGTCGGTTCGATGCTCGCTTCGGTGAAGCCAACCTCGTGGAGGAGCCGAATGAACTCCTCGTCCCCGAGTGCGCCGGCGACGCATCCCACCCAGAGCATCATGCTCTCACGCACCTCGGCAGGGAGCTCGCCACGGACCACGACATCCGAGACGGCGAAGCGTCCGCCGGGCTTCAGGACCCGGAACGCTTCCGTAAGGACCGCCCGCTTGTCGGCGGAAAGATTGATCACGCAGTTCGAGATGATTACGTCCACCGAATTATCGGGGAGTGGGATGTGCTCGATCTCCCCCTTCAAGAACTCGACGTTGGTGACGCCGGCCTTCGCCTGATTATCGCGCGCGAGCGCCAGCATCGCATCGGTCATGTCGAGGCCGTATGCCTTCCCGGTCGGGCCGACGCGGTTCGCGGAGAGTAGCACGTCGATGCCCCCACCCGAACCGAGATCGAGCACGATTTCCCCTCCGTGCAATTCGGCGAGCGCGGTCGGATTCCCGCAGCCGAGGGAGGCGAGCACTGCGGCTTCCGGAAGTGTCGCGGCTTGGGCGTCACTATAGAGGTTGGACGTGATCGGGTCGCAACAGCCTGACTCTGCCGCGCTACCGCCGCAACAACTGGAGGGTTGCCCGGCCAGGACGCGGAGCGCCGCCTCGCCGTACTTCTCCTGGACGGTCTCCCTGATGCTCTTGGTCTCTGTCGTCATGATTTCCATCCCGATCAAAAAAGGTTGATATGTTCACTACAAAAAAATCATCCGCAGCACGCCGCGTCACTCGCGGTGCCGGTGGCTGGGGTCATCAGATCGACGAGGTGATCGTGGGCCTCGGTCATCACATCGCGGTTGAGCGCGTAATAGACCCAGCGTCCCTCTCGGCGGTCGGTCAGGAGTCCGGCCTCTTTCAGCACGCGGAGGTGGAAGGAGAGCCGGGACTGCGCCGCGTCGAGGAGGTCCATGAGGTCACAGACACAGCGTTCACCACCGCGCAGTCGCTCAACGATCTGGATCCTGGTCGGATCGGAGAGCGCGTGGAAGAGCCGAGCGGTGGCCTTGGCGTCAGCAAGCGTGATGGTCATACGGGAATTGTAACAACAATTGTTGATATGTCAAGCTCGGGCGACGCACGCCCAGCCACTGCTACGGGCGTGCGGGGGCGAGCGGGGTGATCAAATCGAAAATAGTCACGTGCATGTTCAGTCCCATACCCATTCGGAAGCCGACTTCCGCCCGCTTCGGGAGAGCCGCTCTTGGGATCACGCCGATCCGCTTGCCGTTGGCCAAAAAAGTCGCCGAATCTACCCCAACTTCGACCCGAAGTATGTTGGTCGCGTAGCCGCTCGAGTCGGGTACTGCCACCCCCTCGGGGCCGTGCTCGGTCCCGCGCAGTCCCGTCCGGCCAGGCCTCGCGGAGGTCAGGATGGCCCCATCACGCGTCACCAGGACCCCCATCCACTCCGTCGGGTCATCAATATTCACGATGACCAGCCCATATTCGCTGGTCTCCTTTCCCGGAAAGAGGATCACCTTCACCTCCGCAGCGCGCCGCCCGGTCATCGTGGAGCCGGTTGGGAAAAGCGTCACGCCAGTTGTCGTCGTGGTGAGGTGAAATCCGGGGGGCATCATGGAGAATCGCCAGTCAGCGGAGTCTGCCGAGGTGCCGCGGGTGTCATGGTGCCAGCCCCAGCCCGGGGGTGGCGAGACCTGAGCGGCAATTGAGGTGGTGGTCACGGAGAGCATCGAAAGAGCGGCAACGAGAGGGCGCATTTAGTCCTCCTATTGGTGTCCTGCTGAGGATTGGGAATACGTATATTGTATTCGGTATTGCGGCGGTACGCAGGCCTGACTGGACGTTGACGCGGCACACTGTGCAATCGACGCTCCTCACGGACGTCGCCTTGGTGTTGCAACTCTCCCCTGAACTTCTGGTTGCCGATGCGTATCCTGACTCTGCTCGCTCTGATCGTCGCGCTCCCCCTGACTGCCTCCGCGCAGTCCTCCGCGAGCGCGGATTCGACGTCGCCCAAGCCGAAATCGAATCTCAAGCTCGACAAACTCGACTGGATGGCGGGGTGCTGGGTCGGCGAGACCGGAAAGGATCAGCGCGTCGAGGAGAATTGGACGAGCCAATCGGATAATCTGATGCTGGCAGTTACGCGGTACTTCACGAAGGATCACGTGACGGGGTGGGAGTTCACGCGGATCGCGGTCACCGACTCGGGAATTGTCTTCGCGGCCGCCTCAAGTGGCGGACCGGAACATGTGTACAAGTTGGTGACCCAGGCGAGTGACTACGTCCTCTTCGCCCGCGAAAGTCGCGAGTTCCCGCAGCGGATCATCTACCGCAAGGCATCCGATGGTTCCCTGATCCCGCGCAACGAGGGCGTTGGCGCGCCGAGCGTGGAATTGCGCCTCCTCCCGGTCCGCTGCGCCGGCGAGAAACGCTGAGCCGACTGCTCCCGTAGGGCCCCAGAGCGCCATCGCCCGATGGCGCTCAACATTGCACGACCCCCCGACGTATTCATTCTATTGGGGCACAGTTCTGTCCCCACCCGCATCAAGCCCTTGGAGCCATCCTGGGATCCATCGTCGAGTCGGTCTCTACCTTCCTGTTCAAGTACCCGCCGCGCCTGTTCTCCCGCGGCGATTTTGTCATTGCGCCGGTCCTCCCGATTTGGGCGTTGCTGGTATTGGCCGCGAGCGGTCTCGCCGTCGCCATCTATGCCGCACGGAGGCTCAAGGGGACCACTGGGCGGGATCGTTACCTCCTCGGCACCCTTCGCGCCGCGGCTCTCCTCCTGGTCGTTGGCTGCTTGCTTCGGCCAGCGATCATCGTGACCCGCGCCGTCCCGCAACGGAACATCCTCGCCATTCTGCTCGACGATTCCCGCAGCATGCGGATCGCCGACGTCGAGGGCGGGCGTCGCATTGATGCCTCGAGCGCCGCATTCGCCGATTCCGCCCGACTGGTCCGCCAGCTTGGCGAACGCTTCGCGCTCCGCTTCTTCCGTTTCAGTAGCGACGCCGTGCCTCTGGGGACGACCGCCGAGCTGACCGCGACAGGCACACGGACGGACCTCGCCGCAGGTCTCGACGCCGTTCGCCAGGAACTGGCGGATGTGCCGCTCGCCGGCGTCGTGGTGGTTTCTGACGGGGCGGACAACACCAGCAACGATCTCGAACCGCCGCTCCTTGGCTTCCGAGCCCGCCGCGTGCCCTTGTACACCGTGGGTGTGGGGGAGGAACGCTTCGCTCGAGACATCGCGGTCGAGCGAATTGTGCTGCCATCGTCGGTGCTGGTCGGTGGGGCCGTGGTGGCCGATGTCACGCTCGGTGTGCGCGGCTACGATCGGACCGACGTCGAGCTCTCTGTCGAAGCCAACGGACGCGTGATTCATCAGGAGCGCGTCCCACTCCGCGGTGGTCGCGAGACCGTGTCGGTGCCGGTCCGGGTGCCGCCGCTTCCCGAGGGCACACACCTGTTGCGCGTCCGCGCGAAGCCGCTGGACGGCGAGACCATCACCGAGAACAACGAGGCACAGGGAGTGCTCCGCGTACGGGCCGGGCGGGAGAAGGTGCTCTACCTCGAAGGGGAGCCGCGTCCCGAATTCGGCTTTCTGCGTCGTGCGGTCGCGGAGGACAGCGCGCTGCAGTTGGTGGCGTTGCTCCGGAGTGCCACGGGGAAATATCTCCGCCTCGGTGTCGCGGACTCGCTCGACCTCGCCTCGGGTTTCCCCACCCGCCGCGCCGATCTCTTTCGCTATCGGGCGATCGTGCTTGGAAGCATCGAGGCGGCGTACTTCAGCGGCGATCAACTGCGAATGCTCGCCGAGTTTGTGTCACGGCGTGGCGGCAGTCTCCTCGCGCTTGGAGGGCGATCGTCATTCGCCGAAGGGGGCTTCACCGGGACGCCGCTGGATGAGGTCTTGCCACTCTCGCTGTCCGGTGGAAGCAACACCTCGGCTGATCCATTTGTCGAGCTTGCCCTGCGCCCGACTCCTGCTGGCCTTGGGCGTGCGAGTCTCCAGCTCGGCGACACGCGCGCCGCCAGTGAGACCCGGTGGGGAACACTCCCACGGCTCAGTTCCGTGAACCAACTTGGCGGCGTGCGTCCCGGCGCCACCGTGCTGCTGAGCGGGGAACCCGCGGGTGGTGGCCCGGCGCGCCCGGTCCTGGTGGCCCAGCGCTACGGGCGTGGCAGCTCGATGATCTTCGCGGTGCAGGACAGCTGGCTCTGGCAGATGGATCCGGCCACCCCGATCGACGATCTGACCCACGCGACCTTCTGGCGACAGATGTTGCGCGGCCTCCTCGACGACGTTCCGGATCGGGTGATGCTTGAGATGACGCCGGAGCGGGTCGCACCGGGCGAGAGCGTGACCCTGCGTGCTCGGGTTGCTGACGCGGAGTATCTCGACGTGAACGACGCCGGTACGTCGGTGCGCGTCACGCCGCCAATAGGTGAGCCGTTTGATGTCCATCTCGATCGCGTGGCGCGCGAGGACGGCAGCTACACCGGCCGCTTCACCGCGACCGACGCCGGGCGCTACGATCTCGTGGCCTCGGCGATCCGTGCGGATGAGGCCACGACGGGCACCGCCATGACAATGCTCGTCGATACCCTCGGTGTCGACATGGAGCGCGCCGAGTTGCGCTCGCCCTTGCTGCGGCGGATCGCCGATGAAACGGGCGGGCAGTACTACCCGCTCGCTGATGCGGGCCGACTGGTGGAGGATGTCCAGCTCACCGAGAGCGGCATCACGGTGCGTGACGCCCACGATCTCTGGGATGCTCCGATTGTGTTCTTCGCATTGCTCGGTCTGCTCGGGGCCGAATGGTGGATTCGACGTCGTCGGGGGTTGTCATGATGCGTCGACTCACGTGGATCCTCATTCTTGGCATAGCAGGCGTTGCGCCGCTTGCCGCGCAGCAGTCCGGCCGAGTGCACGTCCTCTTGGTGACGGGCCTTGGCGGAGAGCCGGCGGTCGGTCGCGACTTTGTGGAGGCGGCAAGTCGTATTCACGACACCGCCAAGACGCGGTGGGGCGTCCAAGATTCGAGCCTGATCTTTCTGGCGGAACGGCCCGCGGATGAGCCGAGCCGGATCAGCGGCCGTTCGACACGCGAGGAGATTGCCAGTGCCGTTCTGCGACTCTCCACACGGGCTGCTGCTGGCGATGTGCTCCTGGTCGTGGTGATCGGTCATGGGAGCGGGGAAGGCGAAGGCTCGCGCGTCAACTTGCCCGGTGCCGATCCCACGGCTGCTGAGTGGGGGATCTGGCTTTCCGGCTTCACACGTCAGACGGTCGTCGCGATTATTGCAGCGAGTGGCAGTGGGGACTTCCTCGCCGCGCTCTCCGCCCCCAATCGTGTGATCATGACCGCGACGAAGAGTCCGAGTGAACGAAATGCGTCACTCTTTGCGCGAGAGATCGCCAAGGGACTCACCTCGCCCGAGGCTGACGCCGACCAGGACGGGGCCGTCTCCGCGTTGGAAGCCTTCAGGTTTGCGAAGGCTGCCGTGGCACGGGACTATGAGGATGACAATCGCTTGCTGACCGAGCATGCGATGCTCGACGACAACGGCGATCGCGAAGGGAGTGCTGATCCCGGCGTGGCTCCGGCCATCGATGGCGCGCTGGCGCAGCGGATCACCTTCCAACGACGCGCGGTGAGTGCAGACCCCCGTATCGTCGCGTTGGTGGCGGAGCGGCGAGTCTTCGAGGAGCAGCTCGCGACGCTGACAGAGCAGAAGGCCACCATGGATCCCGCCGCATACGCCAAGGAGTTGGAGCGGTTGCTGCTGGAAATTGCGACGCGCTCGCGTGCGATCCGCACCATCGAACAGGGGCCGCCCAAATGAGCCGACTCCTGCGTCTTGCCTTCGTGCTTTCCGTACCACTCGTGCTGGCGCCGTGCGGGCACGCGCAGACGCCCCAGACCGCAGCAGAGCAGGGCCGAATGGGGGAGGCCGGTCGCGCAGAGCTGGCATGGCGTCGCGGGGACCGAGCCGCCGCGATGGACGGAGCGCGTACCCTTGTGGGGGAGTATACGCGACGCAGCACGGAGTGGCCCCCGACAGACTTGATTGCAGTCGGTCGCGCCTACGTAATCCTCGGCAGTGAAGATCCGCAGTTCACCCGGCAGGCGCTCTCGCTCTTTGATCAGGCGACGGCACGCAATCCAGATGACCCAGAGGGAGCGCTGCGGGCTGCGGACCTCTTGTTGGACAAGTACAACGCGCCCGACGCCCAGGCGGGGTACGCATCGGTGCTCGCGCGGGACAGCACCAATGCGCGTGCGCGCTATGGCATGGCGCGGGTGCTGGCGTTTGCAGGCAATGGCAACGCACTTGACGCGACACGCTCCGCCTTGCAATCCGATCCGGCCCTGGTCCCCGCACGCTTGTTGCTGGCGCGGCTGCACCTCGAAGCGGAGTCGTATGATTCGGCAACGGCCGCCGTCGGTCGTGCCTTGGCCGTGGATTCCACCGCGATGGCTGGTTGGGCAACGCTCGGGGCAATCTCCTGGCTCCGTGGCGATTCCGCGGGGTACCAGCGCGCGGAGGAACGCGCGAGAGCGCTGAGCCGTGCACCGGCGGATTTCTATGCCGAAGTCGCCGAGGCAGCGGCGCGGCATCGGCGGTATGCGGACGCTGTATCCTTCGCGAAGGAAGGCGTGGCGGTTGACCCATTGTCCGCGCGAGTGCTCGGCGTGTTGGGTGTGAATCAGCTTCGGGTCGGTGAGGTGGCTGCCGCAAGGTCTTCGCTGGAGCGTGCCTTCGCGCTCGACCCCTTCAACTTGTGGCACAAGAATTCGCTGGACCTGCTGGATCGCTCAGCCGAGTGGCGGATGGTGACGAGTCCGCGGTTCGAGTTGGTGCTGCCCGTGGCGGATGCGGACTTGTTGGCGCTCTACCTCGTGCCGTTGATGGAAGCGGGGTACGACTCGCTCGCGGCGCGCTACGGGTATCGGCCTCCGACGCCGATCCGACTCGAAGTGTACGATCGGCATGCCGATTTCTCGGTGCGTACGTCTGGGCTCGCAGGGATCGGCGCACTGGGCGTCTCCTTTGGCCGGGTGCTGGCGATGGATGCGCCATCTGCCCGCCCCGCTGGCGAGTTCAACTTCGCTTCGACCGCCTGGCATGAGCTGGCGCACACGTTCACGCTGGGACTCTCGGACAATCGTGTGCCACGCTGGTTTTCCGAAGGCCTCTCGGTCTTGGAGGAACGTCGGGCGGGGCACGGATGGGGGATGGACGTCTCGCTCGCCTTTCTCGAAACCGTGAGTGCGGGCAAGCTCCTGCCGGTCAGTCGGATCAACGAGGGATTGGTGCGGCCCACCTATCCTGCGCAGATCGGCGACAGCTACCTCCAGGCTGCACTCGTCTGCGAGATGATTGAAGCGGACCATGGCATTACGGCACTGCGGGCGATGCTGCGTGGATTTGCCGAGGGCTTGGATCTTCCGACTGTGTTGCAGCGCACCTTGAAGATGACGCCGGCCGTGCTGGACCAGCGCTTCGATGCCTGGCTCCGTACGCGCTACGCCGTGCCCCTCGCGGCGATCGGTCCGCGCAATGGCGTGGCGCAGGCGATGAATCCGATCCGTACGGCCGTAGAGGAAGGAACCCGTCTCCTCGACGCGGGACAGGTCACGCAGGCGATGACGTGGTTCGCGGAGGCGGAGAAACTCTTCCCGGGGTATCCGGGCCCGGATGGCGCGGCGTGGCCGATGGCGCGGTACTACGCGGCGCAGGGCGAATGGCGAAACGCGGCTCCGCTTCTGGCGCGCATCACGGCACGGGGAGAGACCGCGCTGGAGCCGAACCTGCTGGAAGCCAAGGTGCAGCGCGCGCTCGGCAATCCGAGCGGTGCGGCGGATGCGCTGCAGCGCGCCGTCTGGATCGCGCCGTCGCCGATCGCCCACCACGAGGCACTCGCGGTTGCCGCCACGGAGGCCGGGCGTCATGCCGTGGCGGTCTTGGAGCGTCGCGCGGTGCTGGCACGGCGCCCGCCCAACATGCTGGAGGCGCGCTACCAACTGGCACTCGCCTTGAAGCGGGCGGGAGAGCTGGCAGCGGCCCGTCGTGAAGTGCTTTCGATATTGGAAGAGGCGCCTTCGTTCGAGAAGGCCCAGGATCTCTTGCTCGATTTGCGGGGAGGGGGATGATGCATCGCATGCAGGGCCTTGGTCTGGCGCTGGTGGTCGCGGTGGGAGCCGCGGCTCCCGCGGTGGCACAACGCGGTGGCGGCTATCCGACGGAGATCGCGAATGCCGACTATGACGGGCGGTTCACGTACGCCAGAATCAAGTATACCGCGGTCGACAATGGCGGGTTCCGGTCCCGGTTCGATCCCATGTGGAATCACGACTATCCTCGGTCGGACCGGACCTTCCCGCTGATCCTCTCCGAACTGACGACGATGAAGACGCGGACCGACGTCAGCAATGTCTTTACCGCGGATGATCCGAGGCTGCATCGCTTTCCGGTGGCATACCTCTGCGAGGTGGGGTACTGGATGCCGACTGACCCGGAAGTGCTGGGGCTACGCAGCTACCTGATGAAGGGTGGATTCGTCATCGTGGACGATTTCAGGGGCGCGACGGCGCTGGCCAACTTTGACCGGCAGTTGGAGCGGGTGCTGCCCGGCGCGCGGCGAATCCGTCTGGAGGCTTCGCATCCGCTGTTTGACACCTTTTACCGCATCACCGACCTCTCGTTCGGCGAGGCCTTCGGCCGTCAGGGCGGCCCGGAGTTGTACGGCGTCTTCGAGGGGAACGATCCCACGCGGCGTTTCCTGATGGTGGTCAACTACAACTACGACATCTCCGAGTGGTGGGAGTGGTCCTTTCTGGGGCGGGATCCGCTCCCGACAGGCGACGCCTTCAAGCTCGGTATCAACTACGTCATTTACTCCTTTACTCACTGAACCGAGGCCGCGGCGTGACTCAGAACACCCCTTCCATCATGATTGACGGGCTCGACGACGCGCAACTCGCCGAAGCACTGCATCAGGCCACCGGACAGATCCGGACCGAACTGCGCAAGGTGATCGTCGGGCAGGAGGATGTCATCGAGCAGGCGCTCGTGGCGCTCTTTGCCGGCGGCAATTGCCTTCTGGTCGGCGTCCCCGGTCTGGCAAAGACGCTGTTGATCCATTCGTTGGCCCAGGCGCTCGACCTGCGCTTCTCGCGCATCCAGTTCACGCCCGATCTCATGCCGAGCGATGTCACGGGCACCGACATGATCATGGACGATCCGGAAACGGGTCGCCGGAAACTGTCGTTCCTGCCGGGGCCGATCTTCGCGAACATCGTGCTCGCGGACGAGATCAACCGCACGCCGCCGAAGACGCAGGCCGCGCTGCTCGAGGCAATGCAGGAGCGCCGCGTGACGGTGCAGGGGAAGACCTATCCGTTGGAGCCGCCCTTCTTCGTCTTCGCGACGCAGAACCCGATTGAGCTGGAAGGGACGTATCCGCTGCCGGAGGCGCAGCTCGACCGCTTTCTGTTCGAGGTGTTGCTCGAGTATTCCCCCGAGGAGGATGAGGTCGCCGTGGTGAAGGCCACGACGACGGTGGCTCCGGAATCGATCCGGCCCGTGGTCTCGCGCGAAGCCATTATCGCCTTTCAGCAGTTGGTGCGCCGGGTCCCGGTGTCGGATGTGGTGGTGCGCTACGCGGTGCAGCTAGTCCGCATGACGCGCCCAATGGTGGGATCCCCAGACTTCGTCCGGCAGTGGTTGGCGTATGGCGCCTCGGTGCGCGCCGCGCAGGCGTTGATTCTGGCTGGCAAGGCGCGCGCCTTGATTCAAGGACGGGCGCATGTCTCGTTCGAGGATGTGCGGGCGCTGGCCCGGCCGGTCTTCCGGCATCGGCTGCTGCGGAATTTCCAGGCGCAATCGGAGAAGGTGACCACCGATCAGTTGGTCGATCGTCTGCTCGAGATCGCGCCCATCCCGCGTTCGGGGCTCTGAGCGACCGATGACCGGTATCGCGCCCGCCGCCTTCCTCGACCCCGCGCTCCTCTCCGGGATCAGTGATCTCCCCCTCCTGGCACGGACGGTGGTGGATGGCTTTCTGCACGGCCTGCACCGGTCCGTGCGCATCGGAACATCGGTGGATTTCGCGGAACATCGTCCCTATCAGCCGGGCGATGATTTGCGGCGGATCGATTGGCGTGTCTACGGTCGGACCGATCGCTTCTATCTGAAGACCTACGAGGCGGACACCAACGCCGACATTCTCTTCGTGCTCGACAGCTCCGGTTCGATGGATTTTGCGAGCGGAACGCTCACAAAGTTCGACTATGGTCGCTTCCTGGTCGCCTCGCTCGCCTGGATGGCGCAGCGACAGGGGGATCGGGTGGGTCTGGTGCTCGCGACCGATGACATCGTCGAGTGGGTGCCGCCGTCGACTCGCCATTTGAACCTCCTGCTGCACACCCTCTCCCACTGCAAGGCAACCGGTGAGGGGCAATTGCCGCGAGTGTTGGAGAAGGTCACCCAGCTGCGGGGCCGTTCGGGCATGGTGGTGCTGGTCTCCGATTGCTATGAAGACCCTGATGCCCTGCGTCGCGCGGTCGGGAGTCTCCGGACGCGCGGTCATGATGTGGTGGTCTTTCACCTCTCGGATCCGGCCGAGGTGGAGTTGCCGTACGACGCGCCCGGCACCTTCGAAGACGCCGAGACCGGCGTTCGCTTGCCACTCAAGCCGGAGGAGCTGCGGACGCGCTATCGGGATATGGTGGTGGAGCATCGGCGCGCACTCGCCGAGAAGATGGCCGCCGCCAACGTGGACTACCAGCTGGTGTCGACCGATGCCCCACTCGACGGGGCGCTGCGCTCCTACCTGGATCGTCGATTGATGGGAACGAAGGTCCGCTGATGCCGTTTTCCTTCCTGGTCCCGGCCTTTCTTGCGGCGATGGCGGCATTGGCGATCCCGATCGTCATGCACCTGCGCCAGCGCGACAAACAGCGGCCGTTGCGCTTCCCCTCATTGATGTTCCTGCGGCGGATCGCCATCGAGACGTCGCATCGGCGGCGGGTCACTGACTGGCCCCTGCTGCTGCTCCGTGCGCTGGCGGTCGTACTTGCTGTGTTGGCGTTCGCACGACCGGTGATCCAGAAGCGCGGGAGTGCGGTCGCGTCGGCCGGGAATCGTGTGGTGGTGCTTGCCCTCGATCGATCGATGAGCATGAGCCACGCGGAAGTGTGGCCCGCGGCGATGGACTCGGCGCGCGCCGTCATCCGCGACCTGTCCGCGGGAGACCGCGTGGCGGTAATTGCCTTTGACGACGACGCGGTCGTAATGCAACCGCTAACGGCGGACCACGCGACGGCACTTGCCGCACTCGGTACCATCGAGGTGGGTTCGCGGGGGACGCGGTTTGCCGCTGCCCTGCGCGCAGCGCGCCAACAGCTCGCGGCCGCGAATCTGCACAGCGCGGAAGTCGTGGTGGTCTCCGACCTGCAGCGCAGCGGGACTGGCGGACTGAGCGATCTTGCCCTCCCGCCTGGCATCGCAGTGCGCGGGATTGTGGTGGCTCCCACGTCGCTGGCCAACAGTGCGATTTCCGGTATGACCGTTGAACGACTCGGTGGTGGTGCGGCGGGGCGGATTGCGGTCACGGCCGAAGTGACGAGCCGAGCGCTGCCTGAGATGCGCCGCGCGACCGCCTCATTGATGGTGAACAATCGGCCGGCCGGTTCCCGTCAGGTGGAATTGCCAGCGAACGGCGTGCGGAGTGTGGCGTTTGATCCAGTCGCGCTCCCGCCGGGTGAAGCCCGGGTGACTGTCTCGCTCGATCCGGATCTCTTGGTCGCCGACGATCACTTCAACGCGGTTGTCCCCGCCGAGGCAACGCAGAAGATCCTGGTGGTGGCGCCGGCTGATCTGTCGGCGGCCTCAACGCTCTTTGCCGAGCGCGCGCTGGAGATCGGGACCGATCCAAGCTTCCGGCTTGAGCGAAGGAACGCGGCCGCGCTCGATGCCAAGACCTTGGCGAGTGCCGCACTCGTACTGTTCCTGGATGCTGCCCCGCCCACCTCAGACGCCTTCACGGCGTGGATCCGTTCCGGCCACGGCGCCATCGTGGTGGCCGGGCCGCGGATGGCGGCGTCGCGGACCGTCATGCCACTGCTGCCGGCGACGATGGCGGGCGAAGTGGATCGGCTCGCGGATCGTGGTGGCACGCTCGGCGATATCGCGATGGAACATCCGATCTTCACCCCCTTCCGAGGCGGCGGGAGCGGCGTACTCCTCGGTGCCCGCTTCATTCGGTATGCCCGGATGACCGCGGACACCGGGAGCGAAGTGCTGGCGCGGTTCGACGATGGCGCACCTGCCCTGATCGAACGGCGTTTGGATGCTGGGCGGATCCTGCTGAGTGCCATCCCGCTCGACACGCGAGGGGGGGACTTCCCGCTGCAGCCGGCCTACCTTCCATTCATCAGGCGCCTCGCGCTGCATACCGCCGGATATGAGCCGCAGCCTTTGTGGCGCACGACCGGAGAGGGCTGGCGTCCCGCGCTGAGCGTTTCAGAACTGGTCATCGCGACACCGGACGGGGCATTGGTACGTCCGGATACGAACGGGGTGCGCGGTGCGATCTCGCTCGATGCCGGTGGGTTTTATCAGGCCTACCAAGCGCGTGCGGCAGGAGAACCGGTGGCCTCCGTCGCCGCCAATCCGCCGCCGCGCGAATCGGATTTGACCGCGTCCCCCGCGAGTGAACTCCTGTTGGGAGTCCGCGAGGATGCCTCGGAGCTCACTGCCACAGAACTGCTGCCATTGGCTGAGGTCGAACAACGTCAGCGCCTCTGGCGGTTCTTGTTGCTCATTGTGCTTGTGGCGCTCGTCGCAGAATCGTGGCTCGGCAGTCAGGGTTGGCGTGGACGGGCATCCGCCACCAGGTCAGAACTCTCCAGCACAGGGATGGCTACATGACCCCATCGCCATTGGACCCCGGGTCGCACGACGCCGCGCTTCGCGGCGCGATCACTGCCGTGCGTCGTCACCGGCGTCGTCGCGTGGTGATGGAAGGGGTCGCGGCGGTGATCACGGCGGCCCTTCTCGCTCTCCTCGTCGGTGCCGCTGTCCGCGCCGTCATGGGACCGGGAGACGATACGGTCGTTGTCGTGCGCGTCCTCGGCTATCTCCTGATGGTCGGCGTTGCACTCCGTGTCATCGTGCCCGCGTTGTTCACGCGGATTACCGATGCCCGCCTCGCGCTGTATGTCGAAGAGCGGGCGCCGCACCTTCGGCAGACCTTGCTCAGCGCCGTGCATGAGCTGGATGTTGACGCGAGCGAGCGTTCGTCGCCGACGCTCGCGGCGCGGGTCATTGATCAGGCCGTGGCCGCTGTGGCGGAACTCGAAGAGGGTGCCGCCCTCGAGCGCCCGCGTGCCCGTCGGGCCGCGGGGATCTTTGCGACGGCCTCCGCGCTCGGCGCGCTGCTCCTGCTGGTTGGGCCCGCCGCCGTCCGTGACGCTGCACGCGTGCTCTTCGTGCCATGGACTGCGTCCGCCTCGGAGCCTGTCTTTGCCGTTCTGGTGACGCCGGGTGATGTCACGGTCCCGCGGGGTGCATCGCTCGATGTGCAGGGTGAGTTGCGCGGCTTCACCGCCGGTGAGGCGGAATTGGTCTTCCGTGAGGATAGCGCGCCCGAATGGATCCGCGTGCCACTGCAGCGCGATTCTGTGGGGAGTGGCTTTGCGGGACGCTTGTTCGATCTGGTCGAGCCGATGGTGTACTTCATCGAGGCTGATGGATTGCGGTCGCCTGAGTTCCACGTCACGGTGGTGGACCTCCCGGCCGTCTCGAAGGTGGCGCTCCGGCTCAGCTTCCCGGCCTACACCGGCTTGCCGCCCGAGGAGATTGCGGCGGGTGGCGATGTGGCTGCAGTGGTCGGGACGCAGGTGCGCGTGCGCGGCACGGTCACGATGCCGGTGAAGGGCGGCACGTTGCGCTTCGATGACGGGACGACACTAGCGATGACGGTCGATTCCGCCGGAACCGTGTCCGCTGTCTTTCCTGTGACACGCGACGGCTTCTATCGCATTGATCTCACGGCACCCGACGGGGCGGAGGTTCCGGGGACCGTCCAGTATGCCGTTACGGCGCTCGAGGATCGCGCGCCAACGGTACGGATCGAAACGCCGGGGCGTGACATCAAAGTGACCTCCACTGAGGAGGTGCCGATCGCCGCACGGGCAGCGGATGACTATGGCGTCACCACGCTCGAGCTGCGCTATCGGGTGAATGGTGGCGCCGAGCAGCGGATCCCGCTCGCCAAGGGAAGCGGAGGCAGCGCAATCGATCTTCGTGCCGCACACACACTCTTTCTGGAAGAAATCACGCTCGTCCCGGGGGACGTGATTGCCTATCACGCCATTGCACGCGATGGTGCCGGGCAGACGGCGTCCTCCGATATCTACTTCCTCGAGGTCCGACCCTTCGGTCTCAACTACCGCGCTGGCGAAGAGGCCGCGGGTGGCGGCGGCGGCGGTGGTGGTGGCGGTGGCGAGGGTGGGGCGAGTTCGCCCGACGAATTGGCGACACGACAGAAGGAAATCGTCGCCGGCACGTTCAACTGGATTCGGGACAGTGCCAAGACCGCCCCGCGCGTCCGTCGGGAGAACCTGACCACCCTCGCGATCGCGCAGGGGAAGTTGCGGGATGACGTCGTCGGGCTCTCTGAACGGATCGCGGCCCGCCAGCTCGCGTCGGAAGACACCGCTTTCACGACGGTGCGCGCCGAACTGGATTCCGCACGCCGTCACATGAACGTGGCCGAAGAAGCACTCGGCACGTCGAAGACCGAGACGGCGATCTCGGCGGAGCAACGCGCCCTGCAGCACATCCAGCGCGCCCAGGCCGTCTTCCGCGACATCGAAATTCGTCGCGGACAACAGGGTGGCGGCGGTGGGGGAGGCGGTGGCGGTGGCGGTGCCCAACAGGCGCAGGATCTCGCGGACCTCTTCGAGCTCGAGACGGACAAGCTGCGGAATCAATATGAGGCGGTGCAGCAACAGGAAACCACGTCGGCGCAGCAGGAGGTCGATGCCGCAGCGGAACGACTGAAGCAACTCGCGGCGCGTCAGCAGCAGGAGAACGAGCGGATGCAGCGGCAGGCAGATGCCCTGCGTCAACGGCTCGGGCAGGAGCAGGCCGCGCAAGCGGGCGGTGGAGGTAGCGGTCAGCGCGAACTCGCCCGGCAGGCGGAAGAAGAGGCCCGCCGATTGGAACGCTTGGCGCGCGAGCAGAATTCTCCGGACCTCGCCAATGCCGCACAGCGTGCCCAAGAAGCGGCGGATGCGATGCGTCGCGCCGCGACCGGCTCGGCAGCACAGGGGAATACGGCGCTCGATCGGCTCCGAAGCGCGGCACAGAGCACCGAGGAAGCACGTCAGCAGAGTGTCACCGAAGGGATCCGGCGGCTTGATGATCGGGCGCGTGCCCTCGAAGCCGAGCAGGAAGCAATCGGTCGTGGCGTGAATGCGCTCGCGGGTGCCGCGCCGACCGAGCGGGCACAGCAGCTCGGCGCATTGGACCGCCGGAAGGATGCGTTGGGGACCGCGTTGGAGCAGTTGCAGTCCGACGCGGAACGGATGGCGCGTGATGCGCGACGCGATCAACCCCGGGCGGCGAAGGGTCTGGAAGGGGCGGCCGGCACGATTCGCGACGGTCGGCTCCCGGATCGTATCGATTACTCCAAGCGCGTCATGCGCTCGGGCTCACCGGAATACGTTCGCGCCTTCGAGGGACAGATCGGCGAGCAGGTGACCGCGGTGCGTGAACAACTGACCGCCGCTGCGGGTGAGGTCGGCGTCTCGGATGCACGTCGACAGTCCCGCACGCTCGAACAGACTCGGGACCTGGTTCGCGAGCTGGAGTCACTCCGCGATCGAGTTGCCGCGCAGGAAGCCCAGGCGGGGCAGGGGCAAGGCCAAGGTCAGGGTCAGGGACAACAAGGGAACAGGGAACAGGGAACGGGACAGCAGGGCCAAGGTCAAGGTCAGGGCCAAGGCCAAGGACAGGGACAAGGACAGGGACAAGGACAGGGACAAGGACAGGGACAAGGACAGGGGCAGGGGCAGGGGCAGGGGCAGGGGCAGCAACAGGGGAACAGGGAACAGGAAACGGGACA
>JAHECN010000157.1 GCA_024641735.1 Gemmatimonadota bacterium
GCCACGTCCTGCACCGTGAGTCCGCGCGCAGAGAGCGCCGTCTGATCGAGCCAGATCCGCATCGACCAGCGCCGCTCGCCCATGATCTGCGCGCGCGAGACCCCGGGAATGGTCTGGAGCCGCTGCTTGACGATCCGATCCGCGACGTCGGTCAATTGCAGCAGGTCGAGGGTCGGAGAGGTCAGCGCCAGATAGAAGAACGGGCGCGCGTCCGCGTCCTGCTTGGCGATGACGGGCTCCTCGACATCCTCCGGGAGGCGGCCGCGGACGCGACTCACGAGATCCCGGACGTCCTGCGCCGCCGACTCGACCTCCCGACTCAGTCCGAACTCCAGCCGCACATTGCTCGACTGCTCGTTACTCGAGGAGGTGAGCGTCCGCAGCCCCTCCGCCGAACTCAGCTCCTCTTCGAGGATGTCGGTCACCGAGGATTCCATGACCCGCGGATTGGCACCACGCAATGAGGTGGAGACCGACACGATCGGCGGGTCGATGTCGGGCAACTCGCGCACTTGAAGCCGCTGGTACCCAAGCGCCCCGAACAGGACCAGCGCCAGCGACATCATGGTCGCAAAGACGGGCCGAGAAATGGACAGATCCGAAATCTTCATCGGGAGGCTCTATCTTGACGGGGAAGGCAGAGTGCACCGGCGTTGCATGCCAATACGCGCAGGGCACCGCCGACGTTCTTGAATCGGGAGGCGAAGATGGGGCTGAAACTGACGTCGCGGCAACAAATCCAGCTTGCCTGGCTCGAGTCGCTGCCCATGAAATTTGAACGCGCCCATCGGGTGATCGAGTTGATCGCGGTCCACCAGGCCGATGAGAGCCAAGTCCGCAATCTGGCCCGCATGCTGGACGAACTCAAAGCCCAGGGAGGTTCGTTGAACCTCACTGGGCTGGCGGAGAATTTCGGGATCATGGGAACCATGCTCCGGAGAACCGGGGGGCACCAGATCAAGGTGCGTGGGCTACGGGAACTCCTGGCCGGAGCAAAGACCAACTGGGAAGGGGCCATCCGTCGCGCCTCCACCCCAGAGGCCGAGGCGGAGGATGGCGGAGACCCAGCTACTCCTTGAAGACCTTGTCCAGCACCGGTGCCGCCGTGAAGGCAAACATCGACATGATCACGACCGTCAACATGAGCGTCACGTAGGTCAGCGCCCCAATCAGGACACCCGCCCCGAGACCCGCCAGCACCATTCCGATGTAATACAGCATGCGCTCTCCTCTGCGAGGCCGCTCCGATGCGGCCAAGACAGGGAAAATAGCAGGGTCTCGTCGCCTACGGCACTACCACCCGGGCCCAGTCCCACCCCTCCAATCCCTTGGCGTTGACCGCCTTGACCTGCACCACCATCCCGGACCGAAGACCCGGAATCCGCGCGGTCCGCCCAGTGACTCGCATCCGCTGCTGCTCCGGGGCGTTGGCGGGGCCCCAGGTCACGAGATACCCGGTCACGCTCTTCTCAGGGCTCTTTGCCCAGATGACCACGCCATTCGCCACCGCCAGCCCCTTGAGCCGGGACGGGCTCGACGCCAGCAGCATCAAGGTGGCCACGGTGGTCTTGCTCGCCTCGGCGATGAGCTGGTGGTTCTCCACTTCCAGGACATCGTGCACCATGTGGTAGTGCGGATTGCCGAGCACAGGGTAGGAGCCGATGCCGCCCACGATGTCCCCATAGGCCTCGTAGTAGGCCGCCGCATCGGTGCTCTTGTAGTAGAGCGCGTCGTAGGTGATCATCGCCGAGAATTGCGCGGCGGCGGCGTGCTGAATGTCGCGGATGCCCGGGTTGGAATAGCGAATGGTGTTGTCGAGTCGGTGGTCGTTCGCCCAGCCGAGCATGTCGTTGTTGAGCGCGCCGACCAGCTTGACGGAGTCCGCCACGGCACGTCGTACAAACTCGCGTGAGCCGAGCAGGCCCGCTTCCTCACCCGTGAACGAGGCGAAGATGATGGTGGCCGGCTGCGGATGCTTCGCCATCACGCGGGCGGCTTCGAGCAGCGCGGCTGTGCCGGAGGTGTTGTCGTCGGCGCCAGGCCCTTCGGCGCGCGAGTCGTAGTGCGAGCTCACCACATAGACGAGCTCCGGATTCTCCGTTCCCTTGAGCACGGCCAGCACGTTTGCCGTCTTCCCGCCCAGGGCACCGCGCGGCTCGAACCACTGCATCTCAGGGGTGTAGCCGAAGCCCCGGTAGGTCGCCTCCAAATAGGCACTGGCCTTGGCGTTGCCGGGCATGGTGATGTGCTTGGAATCGAAATCGAAGAGGGCCTTTTCGTACTGGTAGATTCGCGACACATCGACTTGCGTCGTCACCGCGCGCACGGCGGCGGCGATCGGACGGAAGGTCGCGAGGCCACGATCACGCAACGAGACCTCCGAGGCGCGGTTCGTGGCCAGGCGATCCAGGACCGCTTCGCGGGTGACCTGTCCCGCGTGCCCACTCAGGTAGAGCCCACGTTCCGGCGACACCGTATTGCCATCCCGCTCCGCCACCGTCAAGATCGCCATGCCATCCGGGCTCGGGACCCACTCATACTCCGGTGCGATCGTCCGGATCGTGTTGTTGTGAAAGAGGCGAGTCCGCGATCCCGTCATCGCGTTGTAGATGTAGGAGCGGCGATGCCGCCCTTCCCCCATCACGGCGAGAATGGTGTTCGGATTGAGCCACTGCGGCATCAAGTCGTGCTGGATCTCGCGCGTGAGTCGGAACTCGTTGCCACCCGTAGCGTCCACCACGAAGAGCTCCCAGTCGTACACCAACATCCGCTGGAAGGCGATCCGCTTCCCGTCCGGAGAAAGGGCCGGCGCATCGATGCGGTCCCCGCCCTTCCAGGCAACCACGGCGTCGCCACCTGCGATCGGGGCGACCATGATCCGGGAGAAGTCCGTTGTAATCCCCGGGTTGGCAGAGGAGACTGCCCCACCACGCTCAACCCAGGCGATTGTCAATCCGTCCGCCGAAACCGTAGGCGACGCTCCCTCGATGCGGCGCGTGCTCTTGGTCTGGAGATCAAGGATCCCGAAGGCAGCCGCCGCACGGAGGCCGGCGGCACCGGTCGGGAGCCGAACGGGGTTCCCGGCCGGGATCATGTAGACGAGGTAACGCCCCCCGGGAAGCGGGACCGGCACCCCCTTGTACCCGATCGTCGGCGTGACGAGTTCCGTAGCCGCAAAGCCCGCGACGGTGCGCGAGAGCCGAAGAATGTCATTTCGGGTCCCATCGCTTGCCCGAGACACCACCACGAAGAGCGTCCCATCGTCCGCGCCGAAAGTGACCCCGTTGGCGGTCCAACCGTCGAGCCCGGAAACCGGTAGGTCCCGGCCGGACGCCAGATCCCGCACCATGACGTTGTTCCCGGGCATACCAAGCCAGGCCACCAGCGCACCACTCGGCGACAGCGCTGCGCCGCCGCCCGGCACCTCGGCGACCACCGTCTGCGGCGCGTTCCGGCGTACGACCCGACTCACCCGATTGGCGGCGACCCCGGTCTCATAAACGAAACTCCGGCCGTCCATCGACCAGCTCGGCCGGGCGCCGTCGTCCGTGATTTCAGTCGCCGGAAAGAGCTCACCGGTCAGGACTGCCACGGAATCGACCCAATGACGCTCCACATTTGGCGTGAGCATCGCCCGGAAATGGTCGATCGCGTCGATGTACTTGCCCGCGTCCCACGCGTGGTAACCGAGATCCCAGTGTGTTGCCGGGGAGACCACGGACCGCTGTTGCGCCGGGAGAAGCACCGGAAGGGAAAGCACGAGGGTCGTGGCGAGGGCGAGGCGACGGAGCATGGGCAGAATCCTTGATCGAGAGGAGAAGCCCAAATGTACGGCCAAATGGCTCTAGAAGCCGCCAGCAGGTGGCACTGGACCCCGTTTTGACGTAAGTTTTGGGGATCCCCAACATCACTCCTACCAAGGATTTGGCCTGAGCGACCTCCGCGGACAGCTCCAGCGTGCCCTCGGCGACGGCTTTACCCTCGAGCGTGAGCTCGGCGGCGGCGGGATGTCCCGTGTCTTTGTGGCACGCGACCTCTCCCTCGGGCGAGACGTCGTCGTCAAGGTGCTATCGGCAGAATCGACGGCTGGCCTCAGCGCCGACCGCTTCCGGCGCGAGATCCAGACGATGGCGCAGATGCAACATCCGCACATCGTCTCGATCATCTCGGCTGGCGAGGCGGAAGGCTCGCTCTTCTATGTCATGCCATACGTGCAGGGGGAGACGCTCCGTGAGCGCCTCGCCCGTGACGGCAAGTTCCCAGTCGCCGAAGTCATCCGTCTGCTGCGGGAGATTCTCGACGCGCTCGCCTTCGCGCACCAGCGTGGCCTGGTCCATCGGGATATCAAACCGGAGAACATCCTGCTGGAGGCCGGGCACGCCCTGATCGCCGACTTCGGGATCGCCAAGGCGCTGGCCGCCGTCTCGCAGCCGGAACACGCCGAGGCACCCGAAGCCGCCGCGACCCTGACGCAGGTCGGCATCGCCCTCGGCACCCCGACCTATATGGCGCCGGAGCAGGCTGCTGCGGACCCCACGACGGATCATCGCGCCGACCTCTATGCGGTCGGCATCCTGGCGTACGAGTTGTTGACCGGAAAGCCCCCGTTCACCGGGAGTGCCCAGCAGATCGTGGTGGCACACCTGACCACACCGGTCCCGGCGATTCGGGAGCAGCGCGCCGAGGTCCCCGAAGGGTTGGCCACGATGATAGGCCGTGCGCTTGAGAAGGAACCGGCGAACAGGCCGCAGAGTGCGCGCGAGATGGTGGGCGCACTCGATGCGATCAGCACGCCGTCGGGCACGACCGCGATGCGAGCCGCACCCCCCCGCGCACGCTGGCCGCTGGTGGCCGGCGCCGTGGTCGCGGTCGGTGCGATCGCCGCGTGGGCCATCCTGACGATCAAGCCGCCGCCGGCTGTGACCGACGGCGCCGAACTGATTGCCGTCATGCCGCTGAGTGCGGTGTCGGACACCTCGTTGCAACGACTCGGGCAGGATTTGGTCGTCACACTCAGCGCCAATCTTGATGGCGTCGGTGCACTGCGGACCGTGGACGCCGCCACGCTGCTGCTCCGCGCCAAGAGCGCCCCCTCGCCGCTACCGCTCAACGACGCACGGAATATCGGCCGGGACTTGGGTGCCCGGAGCGTGATGACCGGCACCCTCATCAGTGAGGGCGCGCTGGTGCGTGCGTCGGTGGTGCTCTATCTCGTGGATGGTGATTCCGCGCTTGCCCGTGCGACGGCGCTGGCGATGCCGGCCGAGATTGGCGCGTTGACGGACTCGTTGTCGTGGGAAGTGTTGCGCCAGGTCTGGCGCCGCGGCGAGGCACCGTCGCCGGTGTTGGCGGGACTGACCACCTCCTCCTTCGAAGCGTTGCGCGCCTTCCTCGACGCTGAGCAGAGCTATCAGGGGCTTGAGGTCAAGAAGGCGTTGGAGCAGTACCGACGCGCCTTCGAGATCGACTCGAACTTTGCCCAGGCGTATCTGCGGTATAACCTGGCGCGGCAGTGGCAGCTCGAGCCGGAGGATCCGGTGGCACATGCTCGGATGCTCGCGCTGGTGGATCGCCTCCCTGAGCGCGATCGCGTCTGGGTGGAGATCAGTGAACGGAACATCCCGGTGCAAGAAAAAATGGAAGCCTGGGAAGACGCCAACCGCCGCTTCCCTGACTATCCGCCGATCT
>JAHECN010000029.1 GCA_024641735.1 Gemmatimonadota bacterium
GATCGGTGGAGCATCGACCGGCAGGAGCCACGGCGCGGCGAGCCGCAGCATCAGTTCCCGCCGCCGCCTGGTCGGAAGGGGGAATGCACCGGGCAGAATTCCTTCGGCTCCTGTCCGATCGGATAGGTGCGCACCTCGCGCACGTCGTCCGGGCAGAATGGTGTGGCACGCAGTCCGGTGGTGGCGTCGATCTCGAGCGAGACCGTTTGGACTTCCGGCGCGACCCAGTCGCCCGGGGCCTTTCGGCGCTGATAGATGTCGAGCATCATCTGCGTCCATGCCGGTGCCGCCAACTTGCCGCCCTGTGCCCCGGGCATGATGTATTGCGGCGCATCGAAGCCCATCCAGACCCCGGCGACCAGATCCTTCGTGAAGCCGATATACCAGACGTCCCGATAGTCATTGGTCGTGCCGGTCTTTCCTCCCGACGGCACCGTGAAGCCGGCGCGGTACACCGACTGGTTGCCGGTGCCGTTGGTCACGACGCCGCGCAACGCGGCCGTCATGGTGTAGGCGGTCCCTTCGTCGAGCACGGGCGTGCGCCGAGGACGCTCGGCGAAGAGCAGCTTGCCGTTCTTGTCTTCCACGCGGAGAATCGCGATCGGCGTCACCCGTTCACCCAGATTGGCGAAGGTCGAGTAGGCCGCGATCATCTCGATCGGCCGAACATCGGCGGACCCGAGCATCATCGAAGGGACGCGCGCGACGCGGCCGGTGATGCCAAACTTGCGCGCCTCGTCGTAGACGGCATTGACGCCGACCTTCATTCCGGTCCTGATCGCGATGGTGTTCGTGGACTGCCAGAGACCCTGACGGCGGGTCATCGCCGTATTGGAAAACTTGTTGTCGTAATTCTTCGGTTCCCAATTGGGCTGATCCGGGATGGCGATCGAAATCGGCTCGTCCATCTCGACATCGTCCAGCGTCAGACCGGCTTCGAGCGCGGCGGTATAGACGATCGGCTTGAACGTCGAACCGGGCTGGCGTTCTCCCTGGACGATCCGATTGAACTTCGAGTCGTTGAAGTCCCGGCCGCCGACCATTGCGAGAATGTTCCCCGTCGCGGCCTCAAGCACCAAGGCACCGCCCTGCAAGTATGGCGTGCTCCGCAGCTCCCCGCCGCCCACCGGGCGAGAGTCCTGAAAATCCCGATAGCTCTTGTGCGGGAACTTGCCGAACTGATCCGCCTCGATCCGCTGCAGCTGCGTCTCGAGCGCCTGTTCCGCGGCCATCTGGGCCCGCAGGTCGAGCGTGGTAGTGATGCGGTAACCGCCGGTGTAGAGCTCCTCGCCGAACTTGGCCAGCAGCTGCTGCCGGACGTAGTCCACGAAGTACTCGGCGAAGACGCTGTTATCGGGCCGTGCCGACAGCGCGATCGGGTACACCTTCCAGCTTTCGGCTTCCTGCCGCGGTAGCTTCCCGGCATCGACCATCAGATCGAGAATCGTGTTGCGGCGACGCACGGCGGCACCGGGATTCTTGCGCGGATCGTAGCCACTCGGTGCCTTGGGGAGCGCGGCGAGCATTGCGGCCTCGGCGGCATTGACGTCCATGGCGGACTTGCCGAAGTAGCGCTGCGACGCGGCCTGCACGCCGTAGGAGCGGGAACCGAGATTGATGTGATTGAGATAGAGCTCGAGGATCTTCTTCTTGGAGTATTTCTTCTCGATGGCGAGCGCGAGCTTCGCCTCCCGGATCTTTCGGACGAAGGCATCGACCCCGCTCCGTTGACGGCGATCGATGTCATCGGGGAAGATGTTGCCGACGAGCTGCATGGTGATCGTAGAGAAACCTTCCGAGATCCCCAGCTTGAGCATGTTCGCCTTGACGGCCCCGAAGAAGCGGACCCAGTCCACGCCATGATGCTCGTAGAAGCGCTTGTCTTCCACGGCGAGGAAGGCCGCGGGGAGGATGGGGGCCATCTGGTCGAGGGAGACGACGGTGCGGCGCTGAGTGCCAAGCTCGGTGATCAGCTGCCCATCGGCGGCGTAGAGCTTGGAGGTCTGATCCGCGTCGTACTGTTGCAGCGTGTTGATATCTGGGCAGGCGTCGTTGGCGCAGGCGCGTGTCCAAGCACCGGCCAGCGCCGTGGCGCCGAAGACGCCACAGGCGAGCACGAAGACGACCAGACGGCTCTTGAAGGAGGCTTTGCGCCACCAGCGGCGCAGGGGTCCAGGGGATTTGGCCATTTGTGGAAGCTACCCGAGTCCCCGGGGGGATGCATCCCGAGCACTCCGTCGTTTGACCGACCCGTGCGACGCGGCCATCTTCGGCGGATGGAAGATCTCCTCACGACCCTGACCGCCCGTGGGATGGTCCACGACCATACCCCGGACCTCGCAGGCCGTTTGGCCACTGGGCCAATCACCGGCTATGTCGGCTTCGACCCGACGGCGGATTCGCTTCACGTGGGCAATCTGGTGCCCGTGATGGCGCTCGCTTGGCTCCAGCGCCTTGGCGGACGCCCGATTGTGCTCATCGGCGGCGGCACCGGACTGGTGGGTGACCCATCGGGCAAGCGGAGTGAGCGCCCGATGTTGAGTGAGGAGCAAGTCGCGGAGAACTCGGCGGCGATTCGTGCCCAGCTTGCGCGCTTCCTGACTTTTGGGGAAGGCGCGACGGACGCCCGCATGCGCAACAATGCCGACTGGCTCGGGCCACTCGGCCTGCTCGAGTTCCTGCGTGATGCCGGCAAGCATTTCACCATCAGCTACATGCTCCAGAAGGACACGGTAAAGAGCCGGCTCGAAACGGGGATCTCCTTTACCGAGTTCACCTATATGCTGGTGCAGGCCTATGACTTCGCGCATCTGGCGAAATCGGAAGGATGCGAACTGCAACTCGGCGGCAGCGACCAGTGGGGCAACATCACAGCAGGCATAGAACTGGGAGGACGGCGAGACGGTCAGAAGTTACACGGATTGACCCTCCCGCTACTGACCACGGCGAGTGGGGCCAAGTTCGGAAAGAGTGAGGCCGGCAACATTTGGCTCGATGCGGCCAAGACCTCCCCCTACGCGTTCCACCAGTTCTGGCTGCAGGCTGAGGACGCCGACGTCGAGAAGTTCCTCAACTTCTTCACTTTCTTGGGTGGCGACGAGATCGGTACCATCATGCAGGAGCATGCGGTCGACCCTGGCAAGCGCGTGGCGCAACGGCGATTGGCAGATGACGTCACCGAGCGCATTCATGGGACGGCGAGCGTTGCGCGGGTGACCGCCGTGGCGAGTATTCTCTTTGGCGGCGGGGATCTGATCGCTGCAGATGCAGAAACACTCGCGATGGTGGCCTCGGCGGTGCCAAGTACCACGGTCTCGGCACAAGTACTCTCGAATGGGCTACCCATTGCCGATGCTCTGGTACAGGGCGGACTCGCGGCATCGAAGGGCGAAGCACGACGGGGACTCGAAGCGGGCGGATTTTCTCTGAATGGTGTGGTCGTGGACCTGACCCGGGTCGTCACCCAAATGGATGTCAGACCGGGCGGGGTCATTCTGCTACGCAAGGGAAAACGCAATTGGGTCGCGGTGCGACTGGAGGGGTAGCAAATGGCGCGTAACTGGTGGATGAGCACTTCAGTGATCGTTTGTCTCCTTGCCTCGTCCTGCGGGAGCGACGCGGGAACCACCGGGACACAGCCGATCATTCCTCCACCACCACCGCCAGCCCCGCCCCCACCGCCGCCTGCAGCCGCGCCGCTCACCTTGGCGGCTACCCCGGCGGGACTCACGATCACCACCCAGATTGGGACCACGGCGACCGGCGCATTCGTCACGTTGACGATTGGCGGCGATAGCGCCTCAACTGCTGTGTGGACGGCAACCGCGCGCTCCGCCCGCACGAGCTTTGCATCCGCGACAGGGACGGGATCGGGCCAACTTGCGTGGAGCCGAGCAGTCTCCGGTCTCGGGGTTGGAGTCTGGGTCGATACCATCACGATCCGGCTCGCGGGAGGGACTCCCACGGCCCAGGTTTTCGACACCGTGGTCATCACGCCCGTCCCCTTGGTTCTCACCCTGTCACCCAGCTCGCGCTTCGCCACGATCACAGCGGGTAGCACGGCGCCCGCTGACTCCGCCCTGATCTCGATCACGGGAACGGGGAGCGGCACGCTGGCCTGGAGCGCGGCGGGGCGGCGGGCGTGGACCCAACTGGTCACGACGACTGGGAGTGGCGGTGGACCGCTCCGCTGGCTGCGGGCTGGTGCGCTTCCCGGCGTGGGAACCTGGGTCGACACCATCACGGTGACAGCGGACGGGGCGAGCGGGGCGCCTGCCCGATTACTGGATACGCTGGTAGTGGTGCCGGCGCCGCCACCGCCACCGCCACCGACCATTCAACCGGACTTGGGTCTGAACGGCTCCTTCAACGGAATGCGACTCCTTCCCGACGCCGACCCTTGGAACCAGCCAGTCGACACGGCACAGGTTGACCAGAGCTCCCTTGCCATCCTGAGTGCGATCGGTCTGACGCGGGGGATCCACCCGGACTTCGGGGCGAGCTACAACGGGGGGCCGTTCGGCATCCCGTACATCGTTGTCCCGGACAGCACTCGACGGAGCAGCGTGAACTTCCTGTATGCCAGCGAGAGCGACCCCGGACCATATCCGATCCCGGCCAATCCACCGATTGAGCCGAGCAGCGACCGACATATGTTGGTGGTGACCCGGGGCGAGATGAAGCTCTACGAGCTCTTCAGCGTCAGCGGAGGGCCAGGCACGTGGGCCGCTGGATCGGGCGCCATCTTCGATTTGATCAACGGGACGACTCGCCCGGCGGGGTGGACTTCAGCTGACGCCGCGGGGCTCCCGATCCTCCCCGGGCTCGTCCGCTACGACGAGGTCGTGCAGCTGGGAGAAGTCCGTCACGCCCTGCGCTTTACGGTAAGCCGGACCCGCCGAGCCTACCTCCCGCCCGCCCGACACTGGGCCTCGTCCAGCACTGATCCGCTCCGCCCCCCGATGGGGATGCGAGTTCGGCTCAAGGCGAGTTACGACATTTCCGGGTTTCCGCCAGCGGCGCAAGTCATTCTCAGGGCGCTCAAGACCTACGGGATGATTCTGGCAGACAATGGCAGCGACTTTTTCTTCTCGGGCACTGCGGATGCGCGGTGGAACGACACCGTCATCAACACGTTGAAGGCTGTTACAGTAGGAGATTTCGAAGTCATCCGCATGAGCGGCGTGGTCACTCCTTAGTCTTGTCGGGCACGCATCTGTGCCAGACACGCCCGGGCCCATAGCTTCGGGAACAAGGGGACGCGCTCTCCGGACCATCGGCGTGCCTGCTTCCGCCACGTCAGGAAAGCTGCAAGACCCTCACCAGCGGACGTCCAGGCGGCCGCACGCAGGGTCTCGTTGACTCGCTCGTCCAGTGCCGCGGCCTCCGCCGACGTCAAGTCCGGTGCAAACCGGCGGAGTTGACAGAGTGCCCTCAGGATGATCGGCTCGCTCCACGCGGCACGCTTCGGATTCGACGCGTTGGTCTCGTGCTCTCGGCGACGACTGGTGACGCCGTCATACCAAGCAGCCCGCCCGGTTCCAAGCAATCGATAGAAGAAGTCCAAGTCCTCTCCATACCGGATCGTCGGATCAAAGAGACCGCCCTGAGAGATCCCCTCCCGGGAAACCACCCAACTGCTGGGGAGAATGCGGGTCTGTCTGATGTGCAGGGCGCGGAGATCTGAGGTCAGGTAGGCCAAATCCGGGATCGCCATCGGCGTCGAAATCGCGCGCAGGGGGTCCCGCACCAATGCGAGCGAGGGACCGATCTCCTCTCCACTGTCGAGAAAACGCATCATGTCGCCAAAGGCGACCACCACCTCCGAATCGTGCTCGAACGCGGGCACCAGGCGTTCGAGGTGCCAGGGAGCCAAACAATCATCTCCGTCGAGGAACGCAAAGAGATCGCCCGTTCCAAGCAGCATCCCGCGATTGCGACATGCGCTCGGTCCACGATTGGGCCCCGTGAGCACGGTCAGGCTGGCCGATCCTGTTCGTCCCTGCCACGCGCTGGCCCGAGCAAAGGTGTCATCGCTTGAGGCATCATCCACCACGATGACCTCGTGGGCCGGACGACTCTGCGCCGTGACGCTCGCAAGGGTCTCATCGATATATCGGCCGAAGTTGTAGGCCGGGATGACGACGGTGACGCGGAGTAGTGCTGTCATAGCATCCGTGCCCTGCTCAAGATGGGGAGTCAGCAGATATGCGTAGAACGATAGTCGAGGGGGGCGCGTTACCCACCAGCGGGGCACGCCAATTCGCTGGGACTGGTGGAAATCCGATGGCAAAGTGGATACCGTTCCCCGCATCGACCGCCTAGCCCTGGCCTCCTTTCGGGTACCGATGCCTGCCTTGTTCCCCAGAGGACCCGCTCTGACCGCCAACCGGACTGCTCGTTACGACCATCAGGCCAAGGGGCTGCGTCACGCGCCTCAGGGTCGGTGGAGTGGGGGGTCCCCGCGTGCATGACCCGACCGCTGGTCATGGAGAGGACGCCCAGCTGCGGATGATATGGAGCAACGCCACGTGGCTCGGCGTCGTTCCGCTCGCATTGAATGTTGTCGCGATTTTCAGTACCGGCTACATCGCTCGTCGTGTGGGCGCGGCAAGCTTTGGGCAGTTCAGCATCTCACTTGCTATCGCCGGCCTCTCGCTGACGGTCATGGATTTTGGCATTCGTTCGCTGGCGGTGCGCGATCTCTCCCACACGGGCCCCGGATCGCGCCTCGTGTTTGGCGATTTTCTCGCGCTCCGACTGTTCACTGGGGTCGTGGCACTTGTGCTCATCTTGGCGCTCGCCGCCGGAATGTGGATCTGGAGCCCGGGGCTCGCGCCAGTGCTGCTGGCAAGTTCGCTTGCCATCGTGCCGACCAGCGTGGTGGGGATTCTGACCGACGGGCTGGTGGCCAGAGATCTGGCTAAAGCGACCAGTCGGGCGACCTTCTGGAGTGGGGTGTCGCTCACGATTATCTCCGTGGTCGCGGTCGCACTCCGGCCGACCGCAGTCGTGCTCGCGGCATCGTACGCCATCGGGCCCCTCGTCAACTTCACACTCTTGATCAAGCAGATCCCCCAACTGTACGGTAGCGTGACGTTGCGATGGCGCCCACGCCATTGGCGCGTCTTGCTGCGGCACGCGAGGCCCTTCTACAAAGTCGGCATGCTCGGCGTCGCCCTCGGTCGGATCGAAACACCCATGATCGGCTTGATGTTTGGTGAGGCGACCGCCGGGATCTTCTCGGCGGCGATCTCGCTCTCGGATCGACTTGCGGCCGTGATTGACAATGTCACGACCGCGGCACTGCCAACCTTGATGCGCTTCCGTGGCGACGCGCAACGGATTGCGGACATGGTGGCGCGCGTCCTGCATCCACTCTTGGGAGTGTTGGCGGCAGGCGCGATCATGGCAATCTTCAGCTCGACCAGTGCGGTCACCGTGGTCTTCGGCGCAGACTACGCGAGTGGTGGCCCCGCACTCGCGGTTGCACTCCTCACCCTGCCACTGATCGCGGTGAACGCGCTCCTCTTTGAAGGGTTCGTCGCCCTCCGCCGCGTGGAATTCGTAACGGGAACCGTCTTTCGCGGTCAGATCCTCACAGGCGCCCTCCTTCCGCTGCTGCCAATGATTTTCGGACTCCCCGGCGTCCCGATGGCACGGATGGTTGGGGCGCTCGGCGTTGCCCTTGCGCGAGTGCGCGAAAGTCGCCGCGCATTCGGTGGTGTCTGGGATGCCGCGCACTTGAAACCCCTCGCCAAACGACTCCTCTTGGCGTTGCCCATTCCGGCCGTTCTCTGGTGGGGATCGTTTTCACCGCTCACGACCGTACTGGTCGCGGGGGGAGGATTTCTTGTGTGGATCGCGGTGACCGCCCACTCGAGCGGCACCCTCAAGGTCTTGGTCACGGCCCTTGTCGCTCCCGACCCCGCAAAGTCCGCCAGCACAGAGCGATTGGACTGAACCAGTGCCATCCCTGAGGCCCACGCCAATGTCTCCCGCGCACGCTTCCGCTGACCTCCCCACTGCCATGCCCTGGTCCCGATCGATGCGGATCGTCGCCGGACTGATCATTGCGACGGGCCTGATCCTGGGTTGGATCGGGCGCTCGGTCGAACTCAGCATGGCGGGGGACGATGCAACCTACTGGGCGATGTCGTGGTCACTCCAAGCAGGTCACTACGGCGAGCTCTTCTTCGTCGGCGCCCCGCCGCACGCCCAGTACCCGCCAGGCTTTCCCGCATGGTTGCTGATGGTGAGAGCGCTGTTCGGAAACAGCCTCGATGCAATCTTCGCCACGAACCTCTCCCTGCTGGCGCTCACCAGCTTCCTCATCATCGACAGCTTTCGACGATTGGCGCTTCCCTCAATCGGATTGGTGGCTGCCGCGGTCGGAATCTGGAACGCTGGATTGCTCAAACTCAGCACCGAGGTCATGTCAGAGTCGCTGTTCGTCGCCCTCTGTGTACTCGCGCTCTGGGGTTCGTTGCGCGCGACCCAACGTGACGGAACGCGCTATGCCACACTTGCCGTCGCGGCAGCGCTGTGTGCCTTTCTCACGCGAACCGCCGGCATCACACTGCTACCGGCCATCCTGATCGGCTTTTTCTGGCGAAGGCAGTGGCGTGCCACGATCGCGGCGGCCCTCTGCTTCGGAGTGACCACGCTCGGGTGGTTTGCCTATACAGGCTGGGCCACGCAGCGGACCATGGGTCACACCTATGGCGTCGATTTCTCCGCTGCCCAAGAGAACGGCTTCATGGAGGTGCTCGCACGGATGGTCGGCAGCACCAAGCTTTATCTCCTGGGAATACCCGATCAATTCAGCCTGCCTTCCATTCCGGGCACAGGGATCGACAACCTGCTCCTCGGGGCGCTGATTGTGGGGCCCGCCATGGTGGGGGCGGCCTCACTCGTCCGACGGTGGCCTGCACTTCCCATCTTTCTCGTCAGCTCACTCGGCATCTTGATAATCTTCCCGTTTACAGTGACGCGGTTCATGACGGCACTGGTCCCACAGATCATCTGTGTCACCTTGCTCGGCGTCCTGAGCTTCGCACGCGCGGCCGGCGCACGCACGCCCCAGCTCTTCGCACTGGCGTTCGGTGGAGTCTTGGCTGTATTTGCTTTCGTCGGTTCCGCATCGGCTGTGCAGCGAAGCGTCTCGTGCCGCACCCACATGCCGTATGCGGATGCCCGCTGTTACGATCAGGAAGCACGGAATTACTACACCGCAATTCAGTTCGTGAAGGACTCGCTCCCGCCTGCCGCCGTTATCGCCGCATCAAAACCGTCGACTGTATACATGCTGACGGGTCATCGGACGGTACCATTGATCCTGCTCGGCGATCGCCAACTGGCACAGGTGTTGGCGCCCGCCGGACCCGCGACCCACATCCTCCTTTCGCGCATGACTGGACCTGAAGCCTCACGCGTCGCGCCACGGCTTCAGGCCGTTTGCGCCGACCTGGGACTCGTCCGACAGTTCGCACCAGCCACGCTGATCCTCCGTCCGATGGTTGCCGGCGACCCCTCAGGAGCCGCCTGCCAGGCACTCGCGCGCTACCGTGAGACCCCAGCGCCAACGTTCGACCTTGCCAAGGAGTGAGCACTCTCGGCTGACACGGACCAATCGGCCAGAGGCCTTCGGTGCTGTATTCGTGCCACACCTCGGTACCGCATCCCGAAGCCGGGCGTGAACCGACCCCTCCGCCTGCCAGCAGGCCTGAACCCAGAGCCGACGTCCCCACACCCGTGGTGAGTCACCCATCCTCGGTCCGGCTCATGACGGGGCACGCACCTTGCTCCTCCCCTCCCCCAACGCTCCCTTCGATGCTGGATCGGACACGGAGCTTCTCTGAAGCGTGGCCGTTTGCGGCACACGCTGGACGGCTGAGCACACTGGCGACCTGATCGGTCGACTGTTCAGCCACACGGCTTTACCGAACAGGGACTGCTGATGGCCGATGCCGCACCACCCATTCGCCCCGTCACCCCCCTGAAACGGGGAGACCGAGTCGTCGTCATCGGCGCCGGTCCCGCGGGCCTGACCGCCGCCTACCTGCTCGCCAAGGCGGGACACGTGGTCACGGTCCTCGAAGGGGACGACATCGTGGGCGGCATTTCTCGAACGGCGCAATATCGTGGCTTCCGCTTCGACATCGGCGGACATCGCTTCTTCACCAAGATTGCGCCCGTCCAGGCACTCTGGGAAGAAATCCTCGGCGATGACTTCATCAGCGTGCCGCGGATGTCGCGCATCCATTACGACGGCAAGTACTTCGACTACCCCCTCAAGGCATACAACGCGCTGAGTGGTCTGGGGATCGTGAACGCCGTCCGCATCATGCTGAGCTACATCAAGGCGCGCTTCAAGCCCTCGCCCGTCGAAGAGAACTTCGAACAGTGGGTCTCGAACCGATTCGGGAAGCGCCTCTACGAGATCTTCTTCAAGACGTACACCGAGAAGGTCTGGGGGATTCCCTGCACGGAAATTCGCGCCGAGTGGGCGGCGCAACGCATTCAGGGACTCTCCTTGGCGCGCGCGATCCTGAACGCCACTTCGCTGAATCGACGCAGCACGGCGATCAAGAGCCTGATCAACGAGTTTCGCTACCCCCGGCTCGGTCCGGGACAGATGTGGGAAGCGTGTCGGGACAAACTGCGGGAGATGGGAAGCGCGGTCCTGATGGAGCACTTCGTCACGACGATCGAGTGCGCCGAAGGCAAGGTGACAGGCGTCCGAGTCAAGACACCCGGAGGCGACGCGCATTTCCCGGCCGACCACATTATCTCGACGACTGACGTGCGCTCTCTCGTCCGGGCGCTCGACCCACCAGTGCCGACCCCGGTGCGGGCCGCGGCCGAGGGGCTTCGGTACCGGGACTTTCTGGTGGTCGCGCTCATTCTCGAAACGGAGCACCTCTTTCCGGACAACTGGATCTACATTCACACGCCGGGCGTCCAGGTCGGCCGCATCCAGAACTTCAACAACTGGAGTGCCGCGATGGTGCCCGAGCCGGGACGCACCTGTCTCGGCATGGAGTACTTCTGCTTCCAGGGGGATGGGCTCTGGGAATCGAGCGACGCCGAGCTCATTGCGCTCGCCACACGCGAGTTCGAACAACTCGAACTCTCGCCGGCCGGGCTCGTGCGCGACGGGACCGTCATTCGGATGCCCAAGGCCTACCCCATCTACGATGGCGCCTATCGCGAGCATCTCGACAACGTGCGTGACTGGATCGATCCGATTCCGAACTTGCACACCGTGGGTCGGAACGGCATGCACAAGTACAACAATCAGGATCACTCCATGTTGACGGCAATGATGGCCGTCTGGAACATGCAGGGTGCCACGCACGACATCTGGGCGGTGAATACCGATTTCGAGTATCACGAGGAGCAGCGTCTGGAGGCCCCGACCTCAGAGGCCGACGCCTGATGGTCTCCACGGGAGGGGCAGCGAATCAGGCTCCGACCGCAGGGCGTGCCATGAAGGGACCGAGCGCGCGCGCGATCATGACCTACCACTCCATCGATCCATCAGGATCGGTGATTTCGGTGCGCCCGGAGATCTTCCGAGCCCATCTGGAAGCGCTCGTCGCCCAGAACATTCCTGTCGTCTCACTGCCCAAGCTTCTGACCCTCCCCTCCACCGCCGCCGCCATCGCCATCACCTTCGACGACGGGCTGGAATCGGTGTTGAAGGAAGCAGCTCCATTGCTGGCGGAATACGGCCTGCCTGCCACCCTGTTTGTGGTGAGCGATGCGACGGGTCGGACCAATGCGTGGCAGGGTCGGCCAGAGCCAGGCATTCCGACCCAGCGGACTCTGGACTGGGATGAACTCGGCGACCTCACCCAGCAAGGGTGGACCATCGGTTCGCATACTCGATCGCACCCACGGTTGACACGCTGTACCAAGGCCCAGGTGCACGACGAGCTGGAAGGCTCCGCAGCAGCCATTCAGTCCCGACTCGGGACTCGTCCATCCTGCTTCGCCTACCCGTTTGGTGATCTGAACAGCGACATCGCAAGCGCCGCTCGCCAAACGTACGCGGTGAGCTGTACCACGGTACACCTGCCGCTCGACCACAAACCTGCCCCCGAGCTCCTGCCGCGGCTCGACGCGTGGTACTTCCGAAATGACCGTGCGCTGATGGGTTGGGGTACCGCGGCCTGGCGGAGCCGGATCGTCTGGCGTCATCGTCTCCGTCGCGCCCGGCGACTCTTCCAATGAGTGCGGTCGAGTTCTCCATCATCATGCCCGCCCATCAGGCGGCCCAGCTGCTCCCGGACACACTGGGCGCGCTCGTGGCGAGCACCTTGCCGCGTGACCGGTGGGAGTTGGTGGTGGTGGACGACGCCAGTTCGGATATGACTTCTGCTGTTGCTGCCGGCTACGCGGACGCCGTGATCACGCTCACCGGGGCTCCGCTCGGTCCAGGCGGTGCGCGCAATGCGGCCGCTCGGCGCGCCACCGGCGCCTGGCTGATCTTCATCGACGCTGACGTTCGCGTCCACCCCGACACGCTACAGCGATTCGCAGACACTGTGGCAGCCCACCCGGATCTTGTCGCGCTCTTTGGGAGCTATGACGCCACGCCACACGCGCCGGGATTCCTCAGCGCCTATCGCAACCTCCTGCACCGCTACGTCCATCTCCAAGGCGCCGGCGAGGCAGAGACCTTCTGGGCGGGATGCGGCGCCGTGCGACGTGATGCCTTCGAGGCGGTCGGCGGATTCGACACGGCACGTTTTCCTCGCCCGCAAATCGAAGACATTGACCTCGGGTATCGGTTGCGTGATTGCGGGGGGCGGATTCTCCTCGATCCGCAGATCCAGGGAACCCACCTGAAACAGTGGCGCCTCTGGCCGATGCTTCGAACCGACTTCCGTGACCGTGGCATCCCATGGATGCGGTTGCTTCTGGAACGGCGCGGCCGCCCTTCGGCCGCTCTCAATACCAGTATGGCGGAACAGCTCCGCGTTGTCCTCGCAGCCATGGGCGGAGCTGGGCTCACGGGAGGCCTTCTCGCCAGATCACCAGGGCTCCTTTGGTACGGCGTCGGGTGCTGGTTTGTGCTCGCCGTGGCAAATCATGCCACCTACCGTTGGTTTGCACGAGAGCGGGGGCTGTGGTTCGCGCTCCGCGTCATTCCGCTACATCTCTGGTATTATTTGAGCAACGCCCTCGCCGCGGCGGTTGGCGTGATCGCCTACGGGGCCCTGCGCGCTGGCAGATCTCCGAATAACTTGCAGGGGGCTTCGGTGCGCCCTGTCGGTAGCTCTGGGTCGCGTCCGCCGAGCCACGCGCCCAACCAGAGCCTGCCGATCGCAACCACCGCACGCAGGGAAGGAGAGGCACCATGACATCGCACTCCGCATACCCCACTGACGGCCTCACACTGGCCTTCGCTCCAGCGCACAAATTTGCGATGGGCGCCGCGATCGCGACGATCGCAGCCATCAGTTGCTTCCTGCTCACGGCAATTCCGTTGGTCGCTGGACGTCCCGATGCGCTGCGACTCGAACTGCTCGCCAACTATTTCTACGGGTATGACGTCAGCTGGCGCGGCGCGTTGGTCGGCGCGGGATGGGCAGGGTTCTCGGGGTTCGTCCTCGGGTGGTTCTTTGCTTTTGCCCGCAACGCCGTCCTCGGCGTACGGCTCATCATCCTGACGGCCCGGGCCGAGTTGGCCCAAACACGTGACTTCATGGACCATATCTGAGCGGCGCGGCCGCCCCAGCCATCCACCGCAGGAGAATACTGTCATGCCACAACCAGAGCTGACCGCCGACGAAGCAAAGGCTGTGAAACGC
Source organism: Gemmatimonadota bacterium (assembly GCA_024641735.1). Taxonomy (GTDB): domain Bacteria; phylum Gemmatimonadota; class Gemmatimonadetes; order Gemmatimonadales; family GWC2-71-9; genus Palsa-1233. Next base: position 13,821 of record JAHECN010000029.1, read on the forward strand.
GCCATCCTGCGGCTGAACGCGCAGGCGTGGGGCATGTCGTTCGGCATGCTGCTGGGGCTGACCCTCTTCATCGCCACCATCGTGCTGGTCATCAAGGGTGGCATCGATGTTGGTGCTCACCTCTCGCTGCTCTCGGTCTACCTGCCGGGATACCGCGTGAGTTGGCCGGGAGCATTCCTTGGCTTCATCTACGCCTTCGTGATCGGCTACGCCTTGGGTCGTATTGTCGGAAGCGTGTACAACTGGGTCGCGTTCGGTCGAGACTAGTCGGCGCGCGGACCCTGGTCAGCGACTGAGGAGTTCGAGAAACGCGGCGACCTCCTCCTCGTGCGTGAAGAGGTGCGGGCTCACGCGGACGCTTCCCTCGCGCAGCGAGCACATCACCCCCGCCATCTGAAGCCTCTGATAGGCCGCGGACACATCGCCCGGCGGACGAATACAGCAGATCGCCGAGGCACGCGGACCGACGGGAGAGGTCGTCTGGACCCCACCCGACTGGGCCCACGCGTGCACCGGCGCCAGCAGTTCCGCGAGACGCGCGGCAACGGCCTCCACCCCCACTTCCAACAACAACCCCACCGACGCATTCATCGCCGCAAAGTCCTGTACGGGCAATGTGATCAATTCAAAGCGTCGGGCATCGTCCCACGGCTCGGGATCGTACGCGGTTAATCGTGAATAGTCGTCCGTCCCCTTAAAGGCGGCCCATCCGGCAAAGGTCGGGGCGACCTGAGTGACCAACTCGCGCCGCACATACAGAAAGCCCGTCCCCCACGGCGACAGCAACCATTTCTGCGCCCCGCAGGCCAGGAAGTCCACCGGCGTCTTCTGCACATCCACCGGCACCTGACCCAGCGCCTGGATCGCATCAACAATCAGCCACTTCCCCGTCACACGTGTCGCTCGGGAGAGCGCTGCGAGGTCGATCGTGTAACCATTCGAGAACTGGGTCAGCGAAACCATCACCGCCTTCACATCATCCTGCACCAACCGCTCGTGGAGCCGCGCCTCGTCAGGCCACCCCTCTGCCGTCCGCGGAATCCGTTCGAGCAGGATCCCTTCGTTCGCCCGGGCCAACCAAGGGTACACATTCGAAGGAAATTCTCCATCGAACGTGAGCACCACATCACCGCGCTTGAGCGGCAGCGCCCGCGCCGCCACGTTCAGCCCCGTGGTGGTGTTCGGCATCAAGGCGATCTCATCCTCGCCTGCGTTGATCAACCGCGAACAGAGCCAACGAGACTCCGCAAGGATGGCATTGATCCGATCGACCGGCCACAGTCCCGGCCGCGCACGGTCCCGGTTGCACGCCGCCTGGACCGCCACCGCCCTCGAAGGCATCGGCCCGATACTGGCACAATTCAGGTAGATGCCCTGACCATCGAGCGCCGAGAACTCAGTGCGCCGCAGCTCCTCGAATCGGCTCACCCCCGCCTCCCCATCGTCGGATCAAATGCATCTCGCAAACCATCGCCCACGAGATTGAACCCCAGCACTGCCACGCCCACCGCCAGTCCCGGTGCCACCGACACCCAGGGCGCCACCCGCAACAAGTCCCGTCCCTCCGCCACCATCGACCCCCAGCTCGGCGTCGGTGGCTGCACACCCAACCCCACAAACGAAAGCGCCGCCTCTGCCATGATCGCACCCGCAATGCCGAGCGTCGCCGCGATGATCACCGGCGCGCGCACGTTGGGCGCCAAGTGCCGCCACACAATCCAACGGTTGCTCGCACCGAGCGCACGTGACGCCGTGACGTAGTCACTCCGCGACAGCAACAACGCCTGCCCTCGGACAATCCGCGCCATGCCGGCCCACCCCACCGCGCCGATCACCATGAAGGTGACCGGGAGCGAAGGTTTGATCGCCGCCGCGACCGCGATCAAGAGCAGCAACGACGGAAAGGCGAGCGTGATATCGGCGAAGCGCATGACCAGCAGATCAACCCAGCCACGATAGTAGCCCGCGAGCAGGCCGAGCGTCATTCCGGAGGCGACCGCCACGGTCTGTGAGATCACACCCACCATCAAGGAAATCCGTGCGCCATAGAGTACGCGGGCAAAGACATCCCGCCCCTGCGCATCCGCGCCGAAGAAGAACTTCGCGCCCGGTCGAGCCAACGAATCATTGGCCAAATCGCCGAGCAAAGGATCATGTGGCGAAAGCCAGGGTGCCGCGAGGGCGGCCAACAGGAGCAAGCACACCAGGACCACGCCGAACTTGAAGAGCGGGTCATGACGCCAACGCGCCTTGAGCAATACGATCGTTGTGTTGGTGCTCACGGCCGCCCCAATTCCGCTGCAATCGCCCGCAGGTCGCCAACCACACGGGGCCAGGTGAAGCCGCGCAGCACACGGGCGCGCCCCGCCTCGCCCAAACGCGCGGCGAGCGCCGGGTCATTCAAGAGATGGTGCACCGCGTCGGCCGCCTGTTGCGGATCGTGCGGATCGACCAGCATCCCGGTCTCGCCATCCGCCACCGCGTCCGCCACACCACCACTCCGCCCTCCAATCACTGGAAGCCCAGCAGCAGCTGCCTCGACCAGGGAAATCCCGAACCCCTCGGCGTCGAGGCCATCCTCGCGCGACAGTCCGAGGTAGTAGTTGGCCGACGCGTAGGCGGCTGGTAGCTCCGCATCGTCGACATCGGTGAGGAAGTGCACGCGGTCCGCAACGCCGAGCGAGTCGGCGAGTTCGCGGAGTGCAGACTCCTGCGGGCCGCGCCCAACCACGAGATACCGCAACTCCGGCTGCGTCGCGGCAAGTCCCGCAAGCAGCTGAATCGTCGTGTCGATTCCCTTGTGCGGAACAAGTCGCGCGACCGTGAGCATCCACTTCCCATCGGGCAATCCTCGCCGTGCCCGAAACGCTGCCCCCGCATCGCGGTCCGGGCGGAAGCGCTCGGGGTCGGTGCCGAGCGGCACGATCCGCACCCGTCCCTCGTCGGGCAAGCCGATTCCCCGGAGCAATTCGCGGCAACGCCCCGCCGTCCATTCGGAGATTGCCACGAAGACCGCCGCCTCGGCGAGGATCGGCCGGTAGATCCGGCGCTTCAAGCGCGAGCGCGAGAGTTTGTCGGAGAGGGAGAGCAGATCGCCGCCGTACACCATGATCCCATACGGCAACCGCGTCCGCTCCTTCGCCCATTTGGCCGGGAACGCGGCCGGTCGAATGTTGCCGCACCAGGCAAAGCGCGCCGCCGGATCGCGGGCGAGCCGAGTGGCGCGCTGCGCCCAACGCAGCAGCCCAGGAGCGGTTCGGAGCCGACCGGAGGGGACGTCCACGCGATCGACGCGATTGGGGAAGGAAGCATCGCCCGCCGCCGTATTCGGCAGTGTGCCGGTCGAAACAACGAGCGAATCTGTGGGATATCCGCGCGCAATCTCCTCCATCCAGCGCGAAATCCCCCCGCCAATGGGGGGGAAATCGTAGGCCAAGAGCAGATCGTGTGGCGGAATTGGCGGCATCACCGTCTACAGGAATGGAGTATTGTTGAAGATAGCGTCGGCCAGGCTTGTTCCGCATTGGAACCAACAATCCCTGGTCGCCGTACCTCACTGTACCCACCGAGGAGCGACTCTGTCCTCCTCGGGGTAGCATCATCCCACAGGAGCAAACCTTATGCGCCGTATTCTCAGCCTGCCACTTGCCGCCACCGTGATGTTGGCGTTGACCCCTGCTGCCCCCCTCTCCGCCCAGAACGTCTACGGCGTGATGGCCGGTGGCTCACTCGCCAATTTCTCGGGCGATTTTATCGACAGCAAGGCCACCATGGGCTTCCTCTTCGGCGGCTTTGCGAATCTCGGGCGTGGTGATTTCATCATCCAGCCCGCCGTCCTCTTTAATCGCAAGGGCGCGAAGGACAACGAGGTCGGGTCCGATGTGAAGATCCACCTCGATTACATCCAGATCCCCGTGCTGGTGCAGATCGGGATGCCGTCCGGGACCAACGGCCGGCTCTTCCTCTCTGCCGGTCCGGCGCTCGGCATCAAGATGGGCTGCAAGGCGAAGGGGAGCGAGTCTGGCGTGAACGTCTCGGTTGACTGTGACGCGTTCGACGAGGGTGTTGACGCCAAGTCAACCGAATTCTCCTTCATCGGTGAAGCTGGAATGGAGTTCGGCAAGTTCTCCGTCGCCCTGCGCGGCGACATCGGCCTCACCAATGCATTCGCCGCCAAGGCGGGCAATGTGAGCATCGAGCCGGATGCCAAGACCTCGACGCTTTCACTGATCGGCGCCATCCGCTTCTAGCACAGACGGAGCAGGCAACACGGAACGCCGCGGCCACTCGGTCGCGGCGTTACGCGTTTCCGCCGTTCGCTCGCTCTCGCTCCAACGCCCAGAGATGCGCATACTTGAGAAACGCCGTCTGCGCGCCGAGCAACGACGTAACCAATCCGAAGCGTCCATCGAGACAGTGGCCCGTGATCAGGTAGGCCTTCACGAATCGCCAGAGTGGCCGGAGCGTCAGATCCGCGACACTCGCTCGCCGACCCGCCGAATACAACTCCTCCGCTCCCCACCGCGCATACCGATCCATCTTCGCCACGTGATGCGACAGGTCACGATAGGGCGTGTGATGCAGCGTCGCCTGCAGCGACCCCACAGCCCCCGTGGTCTCGAGATACTCGTGCACCTTCCGCACCGCATATTGCTGCGGCTTCCGATACAACCGCACCACCCAATCGTTGCCCCACTGCCCGCGACGCTGCTCCCGACCGAGATAGATGTTGCGCCGACGGATCCGAAACGCCGAGGCGCTGGGCGCGGCAAGAATCGCGGTGATCTCCTCCGCCAGCGCCGGGTCAGCGACCTCGTCACAATCGAGTGCCAGGATCCACTCGTGCGTGGCCGCATCCGCGCCGGCATTCCGCGCATCGGCAATCGTCCCCGTCGGGTACCGGATTACCCGTGCGCCGGCGGCCTCGGCGCGGCTCGCCGTGTCGTCACTGGACCCGTTGTCCACCACAATGCACTCGGCGGCCCAACGATGGGCCTCGAGAAAGGCGGTGATGCGAGGCCCCTCATCGCGGACCGGAACGACGATCGTGATCGGAACAGCTGTCATCGGACCACCGTGTAGTTGCGGTACTCGAACGGGCGCCAGCCGGTGAGTCGCTCAATGCCCAACGACAACGCGACACGGAATGCGTCGCGATCATACCGTGGCGGCTCGACATACCCTCGCTGATCACGACGTGCTTCCACCCAAGGCATCACCGGCGCCGGATGGGCTCCGCTGAACGGACGGAGTCCAGGAAACCACGGCAGCATCGGACGGTCAGGATCCTTGGCGCGTTCGGTGGGATAGATCTCGTGATCCAGTCGCCGCTTCGCCGCCAGCGCCCAACTCGGTCGCGCCCAGCCATAGTGATACATCCGGACACCGCTCCGGCGACACCGCACCCGTCGATTCCCCGTGCCAACGCGAAAGCCCTGGGCGTCGCCGTGCGAGTGGACATCGGCACCGAGCCGCACGGCGCGGACTTCCCGACGATACCACCGGCGACTCACACCCACGGTGTCGAGCCCGCCATAGAAGTGGAGATACTCCACTACGAGTCCCTCGACCTGGGGATCTGCCGTGCACTCCAGCAGCTGCTGCCGCAGCGCCACGGCGCCCCCGTCCGCCAGCACTTCGTCGGCTTGGATGTAGATCCCCCAGTCGCCGTGGCACGCTGCCATGGCGAGATTCGTCTGCTGCGAGAGCACCGCCGAGCCCTGTGTCAGATCCCATTCGGTCGGGATCAACCGGATCTTCGAGTCGCGCCGGGCAAGCTCTTCGGCGCGCGCCATGGTATCATCCTCTGACGCACCGACCGCCAAGACGAACTCGTCGACACCCGGCAGCACCGACTGCACGCTCGCTTCGAGCGGGAAATCGAGCAGAGTGGCGTTTCGGATGATCGAGAATCCGGCGACCTTCACATCAGACATCGCGCCTCGCTGGGGTGTGCAACAGCTCGCAAGGAAATATATCCGCCGTATGCACATTGCCCTCCTGACGGACACCAAGGTCCCCGTGCGCCACTACGGCGGCACCGAGCGCGTGGTGACTTGGCTTGCGCACGGCCTCGCCGAACGCGGACATACGGTCACCCTCCTGGCGCGCCCCGGTTCGACCTCCGCCTACGGCCCCGTCGTCCACCTCAAGTTGCCGAAGGGGCGTGAGCGGAACTTTGACCCGCGCCCCTACCTGCCCGCGGGTGTGGATCTACTGCACTCGCACTTTCCACTTCATCCGGTGGAGGATCTGCCGATCCGCTGGACGTTGCACGGCAACGCGAAGGACGGCGAGGAACTTCCTCCCGGGGGCATCGCGCTCTCGGCGAACCACGCCGCGCGCCACGGGCAGACCGAATGGGTCCACAACGGACTCGACCCGGATGAGTACCGCTTCAGCGCCAAGAAGGAGCCGCGCGACCTCTTTCTCGGTCGGCTGCATACCGTGAAGGGATGGGATTGGGCCGTGCAGGGCGCGCGACAGGCGGGACGCTCGATCACCATTGCGGGCGGGTGGCGGCCGTCGATCCGCCCCGGACTCAAATTTGTCGGTGAGGTGGGAGGCGAAGAGAAGATGGATCTCCTCGCGGAGTCCGCCTGCCTCTGGGTGCCCGCCAAGTGGGATGAGCCGTTCGGCCTCACGACGATCGAGGCAATGGTCAGCGGCACCCCTGTGCTCGGCACTCGGCGCGGTGCGCTCCCGGAAGTGATCACGCCGGAGACCGGGGCGATGGGCGACACGTTGGAGGAGTTGGTGGCCTTGCGACCGACGCTCGACAAGCTGGACCCGGAGCAGATCCGGCAACACGTGCTCGACCACTTCACCTACCGCACCATGGCCGAGCGCTATGAGGCCGTCTACTCGGGGAGCATCGGCCTGGGCTGATCGAGCAGGAGTTGCCGCATCCGGTGCATGTAGGTGTGGTTGCCCAGCAATTTGGTCCGGGCAGCATGCCCGAGACGCTCCCCTTCCGCCGGATTCTCGATCAGTTCGCGGACATGCCCACGCAGCTCCGCGGCATCCCGGAAGGTGAGGACCTCCTCTCCCGCACGGAAGTACCGCGCCAAGTCGCCTCGCTCATCCACCACCTGCGCCGCGCCCATGGAGGCAAGCTCGAAAAGCCGCTGGTTGCACGCGGCCTCGCGCAAATCCCCCTCAACCGCGACATGGTGGATGTTGATGGCCACGGTCGCGCCAGCATAGGCGCGCACGTACTCCTCCGTGCTCGCCGCCTCACCGCGGCAGTAATCCCGGAGTCCTGTGGAGCGCCAACCAGGCCCCCACAACGCCAATCCAAACTCGACCAATTCACTGAGCAGGCGTTCACGGCGCGGCGTGGCCGCACCGGCGAACACCACGTTGGCGCGGTACTGATCGCGCGTCTTGATCGGGCGGTAGACCGACGGGTCGGCTCCCACCGCGAGGACGTCAACGGTTCGCCCCAGTCGGTCCGCCACTTCGGCTGCCACATCGGTGCCAATGGCATAGATGTGATCGTAGGGGCGCGCGAGCACGGCGGCCTCGTGCACCGTCCGCAGATCATCCGGCATCCAGATCGCCCAACGCGCCCGGGACTGGCCGCGCAGTCGATCCACCAGTGGTTCATCCAACAGCGCCGACCCAAAAGTGATCACCAAGTCCGGCTCGGCCGATTCCATCGCCTGCTCGAGACGGCGCGGGAGATCCCCGGCACGGAGCCGCTGGATGAACGAGGGTTTGGCCGAGAGGTCGAACGCCGTGACGCGGAGCCCCAGCCGCTCTAGCGCGCGCTGACGCTGCGCCGAGTGGGCGTTCGGACCATCATCAAAGTCAGCGAGCAGCAGGACGCTGCGCTCGGTGCTCACAATGCCACCTCGGCTGCGGAAAACTGAAGGTCGTGCAAACGGCGGTAGAGGCCGCCGCGGGCGTGGAGCGTAGCATGATCCCCAGCTTCCACCACACGCCCCTCATCCAGCACTACAATCTGATCGGCACCACGCACCGTTGCCAACCGGTGCGCGATCACCAGGACGGTGCGGCCGCCCATCAATCGCTCGATCGCCTCCTGCACCAGGCGCTCCGACTCCGTGTCCAGCGCGGAGGTCGCCTCATCCAGAATGAGGATGGGAGCGTCCCGCAGCAGGGCACGTGCAATCGCGATCCGTTGCCGCTGACCACCGGAGAGCCGCGTCCCGCGCTCCCCCAATACCGTCTGGTATCGGTCCGGGAGCGCGGCAATGAACTCGTGTGCGTT
>JAHECN010000158.1 GCA_024641735.1 Gemmatimonadota bacterium
CGGCCACCGAATCCACCGGAGTCGCTGTCCCGAGGTCGATGGTCGCCTCGACCCGCACCCCAAGCCAGCCATTCCAGAAGCCATCGGCGAACGTGGTCCCGTGGACGCCGTCTGTGAGCGTGAACGGGCCGGTACCCATGTACTTGGCGTCGGGAGGTGTTGTGAAGCGGACCGGCTTGCCCACCGCCTTATGCGACGCAGTCGTGAGCATCCGAGTCTCTCGCATCAACTGACCGCGGTAGCGTCCTTCGAGGGACCACTCGCCGTTGCCGCGCAACAGTGTGGCGTCCGTCACCGGCACTCCCGTCTTCGCACCGCGCGCGCGCAACGACAGCGTGACACCCTCAACCGCGACGGTCGAGATCCGAAGTCCCTTTGCCACGCTGTCGTAATGGAAGGCGACACCCAGCAAGTCGCGATCAGCAGGACCAATGGCATAGCCGGCTCGTGCCAGGCGCGCCTGCTCGCCACCGTTCAGCCGTGGCTGAAATTCCTCGATTGTGGTTGGGCCACGCCACATCGTCTCGGCGAACCCGAGCAACCTCGGCAACAGCATCAGCTCCGCGTTCGCTGGTGAGGTAACATGCTCGGTCCAGAGTGGCGCCTCGCCGCCGAGCAGGGTGCTCTGCGTGCTCGTGCCCGGGAGGTTCGCTGCGGGATCGAACTGCAACACGCGGGCGAGCGGCAACTCACTCGCTGGGCGATTGAGATAGACCCACTCCGCCGGCGAGGCGATCACATCGGCTCCTGCCTTGAGCGCCGCGACGATGCGATCACTTCCCTGCCACGCCTGCACGGTTGCCCCGGCAGGAAGCCCGCCGTCCATGATCTCGTCCCAACCGATCAGCACTCGGCCACGTTCGGCGAGCCATGCCGCGATGCGCGCGGTAAACCAGCGCTGCAACTCGTGCTCGTCCTTCAGGTTCTCTCGCCGCATCGTTGCCTGACACTCGAGGCATTCACGCCAGCGATCCTTGGGGACCTCGTCCCCACCGATGTGGATGAAACGGGACGGAAAGAGATCGAGCACTTCAGTGAGCACCGCTTCGAGGAAGCGGAAGGTTGGCTCGGTCGGGCAGAGCACGTCGGAGAAGACGCCCCACGTCGCCGGCACCGGAAGCTCCGCAGCGGTGCAGCTCAGTTCCGGGTAAGCGGCAATCGCCGCGCGCGCGTGCCCCGGCATCTCGATCTCCGGCACCACGGTGATGCCGCGTGCTGCCGCGTAGGCCACAACCAGCCGAATCTCCGTTTTGGTGAAGAATCCGCCGTAGTGCGAGCCATCGGCCTCGAGACGGAACCCTCCAACACTCGTCAACTTGGGATACTGATCGATCGCGATCCGCCATCCTTGATCTTCCGTCAGGTGCCAGTGGAAGACATTGAGTTTGTAGCGCTCCAGCAAGTCGATCCACCGGAGAATGTCGGCCACGGGAAAGGTGTGGCGTCCCACATCGAGCATGGCACCTCGCCACGGGTAGCGGGGCGCATCGGTCACCGTGGCGGCCGCAACGACTCCACCAGCTCCGTCAGGAAGAATCTGACGGATCGTCTGCAGTCCGTAGCGAATGCCACGCACACTGGGAGCGGCAAGGTGTGCTCCATCGCTGGAGATCTCGAGTGCATACGACTCATCCGCCAGCGCCGTACTGCCGTGCTCAAGCACCAACGCCCCTGGCACGGGCGTCGATGCCACGCGAACGATTCGGCCGCCCTCTCGCCGCAACGTACCCGCGAAGCGGAGCGCCTCGACCCGCGTCACCGAATCCGGAGCCACCACCACCAGCGTGTCCGGGATCCGCCATTCGCCCTGCTGCGGCGTCACGCGCTCAGGCGCGGGGATGACGCGTGTCGCGGGATGCTGTGCCGTCAGCGGCGCGGCACCGAGCGCGAGGATCAGCGCGACTCGTTGCAGACCATCAACCATCGTCACCGTCCAGAAGAAAACGTGAGCGCGTGTCGGGAGTCGGGAGCATGCACGAGTCATCCGGAGCCGCGAGTCGGTGCCGGTGGCGGGCGATGAAGTCGTACACGACGTCACGGACGGCGCGTGGAACCACCCACCCGACAGAGAGCAGCGACCACCAACCACCGAGGTAGCGCACGACGCGGAGTGCCGCGGCGGACTTTGTCAGCACTTGTTCCGGGGTGCTGTCCGTCCCGGGTTCCCACCAGACCACCGAGTCCGCGTTCACCAACTCGGGGTGTCGCACGCGAATCGCTCCGCCCAGCGCTCCCCGAAGGGGCGCAAAGCGGAGCGTCGTCTGGCGTTCGTGGCGCAGCACAAACTGCACCGACTGCTGGCAGAAGCCGCAGCTCCCGTCATAGAGCAGAACGGGGCCTGGCGCTGTCACTTACATCGCCAGGATGGCGCGGGCGATCACCATCCGCTGAATTTCGCTGGTCCCCTCGCCGATCGTCGTCAGCTTCACATCGCGATAGAACTTCTCGGCGGGGAACTCCTTGATGAAGCCGTAGCCGCCGAAGATCTGGACGCACTTTTCTGTGGCGCGAACGGCGACTTCGGAGGCGTACAACTTCGCCATTGCGCTCGCGGTGGTGACGCGTTCCCCGTTGTCCTTCATGATCGCGGCATTATAGCAGAGGAGACGCGCCGCCTCGATTTCCGTGGCCATGTCGGCCAGCATGAACTGGATCGCCTGAAACGCCGCGATGGGCTGGCCGAAGGCGGTGCGCTCCTGCGCATACTTGCGGGCCGCGTCATAGGCGCCGCGCGCAATGCCAAGCGCAATCGCGGCGATCGAAATACGGCCACCATCGAGCACCTTCATCGCATCCTTGAAGCCGTGGCCCAATTCGCCAAGCATGTTGCCGGCGGGAATCCGACAATTCTCGAGCACGAGTTCGGCAGTATCGGAGATCCGCATGCCGAGCTTGTTCTCCTTCTTGCCGGCACGAATCCCGGGATTGTCCATCTCGATCGCGAAGGCGGAAATGCCGCGCTTCTGGTCGTTGCGATCGGTCACGGCGAGGACGACCGCGATCTGGGCGTGGGTCGCATTGGTGATGAAGTTCTTGGTGCCGTTCAGCACCCACTCGTCGCCGTCCTTCACCGCCACGGTGTGCATGCCTGAGGCGTCACTGCCCGAACCCGGCTCGGTCAATGCCCAGCAGCCGATCCATTCGCCGCTGGTGAGCTTCGGGAGGTAGCGCATCTTCTGCTCCTCGCTCCCGGCCACGTTGATGTGCCCGATCGCGAGCGAATTGTGCGCTGCGACGATCAAGGCGATCCCTGATTCGACGGCCGCCAATTCCTCGAGGATGTTGACGTAATCGACGTAGGAGAGGGCCGCACCACCGTACTTCTCGGCGAAGACCGCGCCGAGGAGGCCGAGCTCGCCGAGTTGCTTGACGACGGGGAGCGGGAAATGCTGCGCCTCGTCCCATTCCATCACGTTGGGGAGAATTTCCGTGGCGGCGAAATCGCGCACCATTTGCTTGATCTGTTGCTGTTCCGCGGTCAGACTGAAGTCCATCGGGCAATCACCTAAGGGTCAGAGATGCTGGAATGTCGTTGGGTCGGGCGCTCACGGGTAGCCTGACGCAGGAGGCGACACGAGGTTTCACCGCGTCCAGTGGGCTGGGCCGAGTCAATGACATCCCTTCACCACGGCCAACATGTTCGCGACCGGTCGTTCCCCTTCCTTGTCGGAAGGCCGATTCGCGATCCGGATGCCACTGAATCGATCCTGAAACACCATCGTCGTCGAGCCGCCACCGTCGAGATTGATTGCCTCGCGTGCCCCGAGCGCGAGCATCAGCGCCGCGGATTCGCGGAGCGTCATTCCCGCACTGTACCCCGGCTGGCGACCATCCACGGTCACCAACAGCACCCGACGGCCGCCGTTGGTGAGGCCCACGATGGTGCGTGGGTGCCGCACCGGGCCGAAGTTGGCGCCTCCGGCCTGGTCGAGGCCGGGGACCTCCACGCTGTCCCGCACGAGGAGGGGACGGCCGCCCACAGCCTCTCGTGGTGCGAAGGGCGCGAGCGCGACGGTCACGCGGATGCGGTTAGCACGGAGCATGGCGCGCCGGAGTGAATCTGGCGCCGAAGCACCCAGCACCAACACGCCACCATCCGAGGGGATCGTGATCGCCTCGCCGGAGCTGTCGACTGCCAGCACGGCACGATCCGGTCCTGCGCCGAGCGCCAGGCGCATCGTCCCGCTCATGGTATCGGTCACCGCACCCCAGGATGCATCAAACCACGCGATGGACGAGTCACTCTTCTGGTTCCAGCCCGCGATCGGAAACGTTTCACCGCCGGCGGTCACGGACCCGGCCACCGAGAGTGTGCCGATCCACGGTGCCCCAGCTGCCGTCACGGCGAAGACCGGCCGAATGCTGGGACCCGTCACGACACGCCCACGATGGATCGAGGCACCCGTCGGCACTCCGGGCGGCGTGAAGAGAAAGAAGTCGGCATTCACGCCACCGATCGCACTTGGTCCAATGTGTGAAAGCAGCTCACTCGGCAGCCCGCGTCCCACCGCTTCCCCGGCGGCCTTCACGGTCTCGAACGACCAGCACGCCGAGCGGTCGACATCAAGGACATGGATCGCCCACGGCGCGGAATCCACCACGAAGGCGTAATGCACCACGCCCGGCGCCAGCGTGTCGACACGCGTCGTATCGGCGCGGAGGGCGAGCGGCGTGAGCGCGACACGTTGTGGTGTCGGTGCGGTGCGCGGCGCGCAGCCGAGCAACATGACGCCAGCGATCACCGTGACGCCACCAACCCGCCGCGCGCGTTGCGGCCTCATCACTTCACCACGATGCTTCGCATCATGCCCATCTCCACATGTTGCAATCGCGTCGCCGGATCCGCGATCAGGCAGGTCAGCACGTAGGTACCGGGGGCGAGGACCATCGGGTAATACGCGGTCTCTCCCGGCCCAATGCGCGCCACGCCGCCGAGCGCGTCACTGACGATCACGGTGTCTTCAGCTACGATGTAATCCGCGAGCGTCCTTCCGGGGTAGAGGCGATCGATCAACATCAAGTGATCCTGCGTTCCGGAATTGTGTACCGCGAGCAGTTGCTGGCCGGCGGGCCATTCTTCCGGCGTGACGAAGGCAAAGTCCGCGAGCCCCACATCAATGGTGGCAACGATCGCGGTGGGCGAACTGCCTGCGGGTGCCGGCAGCACCACCAGCTGCTGCCACTCGCCCTCCGAGAGATGCCGATGCCCCGACTCTCCGCGCATCGAGCAGCCGATGAGATACTTGCCCGGGTCCAGTAGGTGGAACGTGACATCCGGAACACTGCTCCCAGTCACTCCCTCGGGTCCGCCGAGGGCCCGAAGCGGCGCTGGGGTCGACTCGGCCGTATCGATCACACCGAGGAGCGTCGCGACATCGGCATCATCAGGGAGCTGATAGAGCACGATGTTGTGTCCGTCGTTCTGGGCATTCGAGTGGAACTCGAGCCGGACCACCCCTGCGATCACCGTGTCGGCGTGCGCTGGGTCGAGTTCCCCAGCGAGGAGCCGGACGGATTGGGCGGACGGCAACGTGGCGGTCACGGCGGGAGGCGGCGCCTCGACCACACAGGCCATGAAGAGCATTGGGGCAAAGCGGAAGAGGGATGTCATATTGGAAGGTACGGTAAGAATCTCGGGAGGAGAACCGTGG
>JAHECN010000030.1 GCA_024641735.1 Gemmatimonadota bacterium
CGGTCAGAATCCTGTATCGGATTGGTCTCCGTTGCTTGACACCGGTTCTAGGCGCGGGCATATTCACGGTGTCCCGGCACTCAGTCGGGGATTTCCGAATGTCACAGACAGAGCAGAATTCAGGATCCGCGCGGCATGTACGCGTTTCGTCTCCTCATTTGAGCGACGAAGCGTAGCGTCGGTTTCCCGAGCCACGACATCGCTTGTCGTGCGACATCGGGCTCATTGTCGCCTCACGCCTGTGGGGTGATGCAGGACGCGGTCACAGCGTCGCATGGCGCTGCTGACTAGCACGAAGGAGCGGCATCACGTGTTAACGCCTTCGGAGGATGGTTTCATGAATCAAAGTTGTGTGAGAGCTCTCGCACGCACGGCGCTCGCGCTTGCGGCGATTGCATTCGGGGCGGGTGCCTCGGCCCTTCACGCGCAGACCGGTAAGGTTGACGGTCGCGTCCGAGACACGGCGGGACAGCCGTTGGTCGGCGCCCGCGTGATCATCGTCGGGACGGCATTTACGACCACGACGAACCCGCAAGGATACTACTTCTTCAACAACGTCCCAGCAGGTACCATCACCCTGCGGGCCCAGTACATCGGCTACAAGTCCTCGCAGGTCGAGAACTTGCGCGTCACGTCGGGCCAGACGATCACGCAGGACATCGGGATGGAGCAGAGCGCGGTTGCGCTCGACGCCATCTCCGTCGTTGCGGCGAAGAACCCGCTGGTCCCGCGCGACCAGGTTGCCACCAAGCAGCTGATCTCGGGTGACTTCGTCGACAAGCTCCCGGTGGACCGGGTGACGGACGTCTTGATTCTGCAGCCGGGTGTGACCACCACGAATGGTGGCGGCATCTCGGTGCGCGGCGCCCGGACGGACGAGCAGAACACCTACATCGACGGCGTGCCCTTCCAGTCCGGCATTCGTTCTGGTGGCGCCTTCGCAGGTGCGTCGGCCGGCCTGAACGCCGTCGCCGTCAATGGTATCGAGGACGCCTCGATCACCACTGGCGCCGCGTCCGCCGAGTTCGGCAACGCGCAGGGCGGTATCATCGCGATCACCACGAAGACGGGTGGCGCGAAGTACGCCGGCAACATTTCGTACGAGACCAGCATGCTGGCGCCGGCCCGCTATCGCGGCGGCCTCAACATGATTCAGGGCGGCCTCGGCGGTCCGATCAAGGGCAACTTGACGTTCTACGTCACGACCCGTCTCGAGAGCTCGCAGGGTGGTAACCGCGGCTACGAGACCTGGACCCTCCCGACGTGGGCGAATGTCGGCATCGACACCACGTTCACGCTCCCGAAGGTCTGGAACAATCCGCGTTCCGACTCGATTCAGGTTCCGGTCTACAAGTATGCCGTGACCTCGGGCGAGTGCGCGAACATGGATTTCGTGACCAATGCCGCGCTGCAGGGGATGCGCGACAACTACGGCAAGAGCTGCGTCTCGAACCAGTCGCAGAGCGGCGGGGCGAGTTCGACGTATTACGGCAGCGGCAAGCTGAACTACTCGTTCGGCGCCGGTTCCCGTATCTCGGCGACGTACCTGCTCAGCGGTAACCAGAGCCGCGGCCGCAAGGCGGACGGCCGGACCGGTGGTTCGTCGAACTTCTCGAACATCGGTACCGTGAACTGGAATCAGGTGCTGTCGCGTGGCGCTTCGCGCTCCCTCGCGATCGATGCCTACTTGTCGTATCAGTGGAACAAGTCGCTCAGCGGCAACTTGACGACGGCCTCGGAAGCGGGAACCCGCGATCCGGCGTTCGGCCTGATCCTCAAGAAGCTCGACTTCGAGTACACGCCGGACAACTTCCCGGTTGACTCGACGTTGCTCAAGAACTTCCTGACCAACCAGACGACGCGCCGTATTGGCGTGACGGACAAGATCAACACCGGTCAGTACAGCGGCCAGGCGAGCTATGGTGGCGCGCCGGACGGCATCCCGATGGGTGCTGGCGGTGGTGGCGGCGGCGACGCCGGTGTCAACTACCAGATCGAGAACCGCCTGATTGGTAAGGCCAACCTCGACTGGCAGGCCGACCGCTACAACCGTGTCAAGTTCGGTGCGGAATACACTCGCTACGACATCACGTCGTATGGTGGTGGTTCGACCGGCGGCAGCACCTACCTGGTGAAGCCGTATCGCTACAATCTCTTCTTCGAGGACCGTCTGGACCTCGGCGACGTGATCGTGGTCGGTGGTCTCCGCTATGACTTCTTCCATTCACGGGCGAAGCGCTGGATCGACTTCCCGCGCATCTCGACGGCTCCGGGCTTCACCGCAGCCACGCTCGACAACTTCCTGACCACCGACCCGTCGCACGATTACATCTCGCCGGCGATTCAGGTGGCCTTCCCGGTGACGGAGAAGACGAACTTCCGTCTCTCGTATCGTCACTTGGCGCAGTCGCCGGACCTCGGCCTCGTGCTGCAGAACTCGCTTGCCGACATCGACGTTGGTGGCGTGAACAGCCGGTCGAACTACGGCGCCGACCTCGACTTCGGCAAGACGATCTTGTTCGAGTTCGGTGTGCGGCATGCCTTCAGCGACGACATGGTGCTTGACGTCGCCGCGTACAACAAGGACAACCTCGCGAACCCGTCGTATCAGTATGCCTTCCCGATCGATCCGATCGCCGGCACGCCGACGCGACTCCTGATCGCGCAGAACACCGACTTCGGCAACACCCGTGGCCTCGACTTGCGCCTCGACCGCCGGATCGGCAACTACGTGAACGGCGCGATCAACTACTCGTTCCAGGATGCGAAGAGCACCGGCTCGGACCCGACGTCGTACCGGAACTTCTACGAGCCGCTCGGTGCGGCCCGTGCCCCGCTGAACGCGACCACGACGACCTACTCGCGGCCGCACTCGATCTCCGGCTCGTTCCAGGTGACGTTGCCTGCGGACTTCCAGCAGGGGAGCGTCATCGGGACCGTCCTCCGGCGGACTGGCTTCTACACCACCTTCCGGGTGGCCTCTGGAACGCCCTACACGCGTTGCGATGCAGATGACCTCGGATCGCAGGCGACCCGTAGCGGCGGTGGCTGTTCCCTCGAGCCGAAGTCCAATTCCTTCCTCGGCGCGCGTTTGCCGCCCCTGAAGGAGCTGGATATGCGAATCACTCGCAACTTCACGCTCGGCAAGTTCGAGATGACCGGCTACATGGACGGCCGGAACATCCTGAACCTGAAGAACATCAACTCCGTCTGGGCGACGACGGGCACCATCTCCAACGGTGCACTGTTCCAGACGTATTGGGCCACCGACTCGGCGGGCTTCGCTTCCTTCGGCCGGAACAATGGTTTGTACCGGACGAGCGATGGGGCGATCGACCTGCCCAAGACGGATGCCGCCTGTGCACCGGTCGGCAACGGCTCCAATACGCAGGGCGCCCAGTGCTTCTACTACCGGAAGTCAGAACAGCGCTTCGGTAATGGCGATGGGGTGTATACGCTCGCGGAACAGCGTGCAGCGTCGGACAACAACCGCGCTTCGACCAAGCACATCAACAGCTATGTTGGTGCCGGCCGGAGCCTCCGTTTCGGACTTGAAGTGAACTTCTGACCCCGGCCGGAGGGTGCGAGTGGCAATTTGGCCACTCGCCTCCTCCGGGCGACTACTCAGACGCGAGGAATCAATGCACGCACTGCGTGGTATGCGGACAACTATCGTCGGGCTCGTCCTGGCGGCTCTTTCGCTCGGCATGTCGCCGAGCACGGCCGAGGCACGGCCAGGGCCGGGGGAAGCGTCGGGTAGTTTCCGTCTCTTTGCCCGCTCGGTCGGCTTCATCAATACCAACCGAGTCTTCTACGGCCTCACCTCACGCGGCGAAATCGGCACCGACTCATCGGGCGCTGGTACGACGGGTGGTGGCTATTGGCCGCGCGGCACCCAAAACGAGTACATGTTCAACTCCGGCTTCCAGTTCGCCGGCATCATTCGCGGCACCAAGCCGGCGAATCCGTGGGGCGGCGACACGACGGGCGCGATGCTCTTCGACGCCACCGGTCCGCGGAAGCACGGCGCCGAAGTGACCCAGATCTTCCGTGGTCAGGATCCGAACGATGTGGCCATCTGGCCCGCGGTCGGCCTGGTGCCACAGGGTGACGCCAGCGAATTGCTCTTCGACCCACTCCTTCGCGGCCAGGTCAACGCCTCACAGGGCGATGTGTACTGGATCACGTGGGACGGCGACCCGGCGTTCATCTCGTCGCGTCCGCACCCGCTCGGCCTCGTGGTTGAGCACCGCGGCATGGCGTGGAACTACCCGTCGGGCAACGAAGACATTCTCTACTTCATCATCACCTATTACAACATCACGTCGCTGAACGCGGCCGACTATTCGGCTCACCGTCCCGCGATGCGTGAACTGTTGATCAAGAAGGCGCAGGACTTCCATGCGCTGAACAACGCGCGCTTCGGCATCACGTTGCCGACGGCGGGTTACACGATCGACGAATTGTACGCCGCCTTTGGCGCGGACCCTGACGTCGGCACGGCTGGCCGGAACTACTCCTCAGTCAACTTGCCGTTCGCGCTCGGCTACGCGTACCAGAGCGACTTCGCACGGCTGTCGAGCTGGGTCTTCGATCCGGCGATCTTCGGCGCCCCGTTCTTCCCGGGCGTTGGTTTCGTCGGCGTCAAGTACCTCAAGGGCCCCGATGGCCCGGGCGCGATTCAGCTCTTCTCGAACACCTGTAACGGCGTCGCCGGCTGCCCGGCCGACCCGAACAACACCACGCGGTTGTGGCGTTACCTGTCTGGCAAGCTCGACGCCAACCAGGGCGACGTGATCTGCGGTGTTCCGGGCATCCCGTCAGAGACGCACCTTTGCTTCATCCGGAAGACGGGTCCTTCCGACATCCGCTTCTTCCAGTCGTCGACGGCTGCCACGTTGGCACCGGGCGCTTCTGCCTCGGTCGTTGTGGCCTTCGTGCACGCGGCGCCGGTTGCCATTCCGGGCTTTGCGCCGACCAGCACCACCGACATCGGACCGGGTGAAGCCACCTGGATCGCCTCGGTGGACTCGATGGCGAAGTACGGCGGCGTAGCCAAGATCGACTCGATCGCCGGCTTCCTCAGCCATACCGACGTCAACGCGGACGGCATCCCGCAGCAGGGCGAGTTCAAGGTTCGGACTGGCTCGCTCTACGGCAAGTCGCTCGTGGCACAGTCAGTATTCGACAAGAAGTTCCTGCTGCCGTTCTCACCGGAGCCGCCGGAGTTCTTCCTGATCCCGGGCGATGCCCAGGTGACGGTGCTCTGGAAGCCGACCGTCTCGGAGACCACGGGTGACCCGTACTTCGCGATCGCCGGTGCGGCCACGGAAACCACCCCGGGTGGTGTGGTAGCCAACAACCTGTATGACCCGAACTACCGGCGCTTTGACGTCGAAGGCTACCGCCTCTATCGCGGCCGCCTCGACTCACCGGGTTCGTTGAAGCTCTTGCAGCAGTGGGACTACACCAACACGGTGTTCCGCGATTACGGCGGCATCATCGTCGAGGGCGGTGGCTTGTCGAGCACCAACAACTGCGCCCCGGAATTGGGCCTGACGGGTTCGGCGAACGGCTGCCGCGCCAACTTCACGGTCATTACGCCGGGCGTGACCAGCACGGTCAACTTCGCCTACGACATCACCGGCCCGATGGTCCAGGTCAATTACGGTGGTCGTGACAAGCTGGCCAACGGCTCCGTGATCATCATCGCGGGTCAGGCGGACTCCGCCGTGACCAACGGAGGGTTCCCGCAGCTCAGCAACAACGGCGTGCCGTTCGTCTACGTCGACAAGGACGTGCGGAACGGTGTGCGTTACTACTACTCGGTCACGGCATTCGACGTGAACTCGCTGCGCTCGGCGCCGTCCTCACTCGAGTCGGCGAAGGCCTCCAAGCCGGTTACGGTTGGTACCCCGCCGTCGAACGTGACGTCGTCTGGTACGGTGACGGTCTCCGGTCCCTTCGGTCGCGGCGCCAATGCGATCGTCGATGCCGTGGCTCCGACCATTTCGCCGACGACGGGCAAGTTCTCCAAGCGCCCACAGCCAGCGAACGGCTTCCAGATCTCGCTTGGCGCTTTCGTGACGCAGGTGCTCTCGGCCGGTGAAGTGGCCGTACGCCTCGACTCGGTGACGTCGCAGAACATGCCGACCGACGGTACGGCCGAGAACACCTCGTGGTTCTCGATCATCTCGCCGAGTGGTACCAGCAAGATCTCGGTGCCCTTCTCGATCGCCCCGACGTCCAGCACCTCGACGTCGTACGCGGGTAACTTCGTTGCCCTCAACGCCGACCCCGTCCTCGCGGCCAAGTATGGCGGCGGCGCTGGGTACGTCATCCCGGGTGCCTTCACCATGAAGGTCGGTGGTGGCTACTATCTGGGCGTCAAGAGCCGTGGTTGCATCAACGGATCTGGCGGCTTCGGCGCGGGACGTGCCTGCTCGTACAACGGGCCACGCTTCTTCGTCGGCGACAACGAGACCCAAGACAACCCGAATTCGGCCTTCCCGGCGAACTTCAACACCGGCAACACCGCCCCAACGAGCTACAACAACGTCGGTGCGTTGCCACCGGGTGTCGCGGGCATCTTCATGCAGGCCTCGTACGAGTACACGGCGTCGACGCACCGGAACATCGAGAATGCGCTCTCCGCCTACGTCTCCGATACGGACACCCGTATCTATTGGGGCGCAGCCGGCAAGATCGACTCGGTGATCGACCTGACCCACAACACCAGAGTGCCGTTCAGCACCCGGATCGGGGCGACCTGGGGGATCTTGAACAACGGTGCGGTCCCGGCCACGACGGCCTATGACCAGCGCGCGGTGTTGACCTTCACGGACATCACCTGCGTCGAGCCGTTGAAGTCGATCACCGGTGTGCAGGCGGGCGCTCCGTGCTCCGGCACCGCGGCGGCCCTGTCAGAGACGGCTGTTCCTGGCCCGATCTCCTACAAGTTCACGTCAAACACGTTCACCACGGCCCGTACGGCCGCGGTGGAAGCGAATGCCGGATTCATCCTCTATCTGCGCGGTCACTACTACGTGATCGAACTGACGGGTGGTGCAGTCCCGGCCGCCGGTCAGCAGTGGACGGTGCGTGACTACACCGGCGCCATCCGTGGCGGTAACGGTACGGCGGGTCAGTTCGGTGATTATGTCTACACGCCGGACACCCAGCGTCCGTTCAACTCGATCGGCGCGTCGATGAAGTTCCAGCTGAATGTCACCAACGCCGTGTCCGCCGTGACGGACGAAGCCCTGGCCGCGGTGCACACGGTGCCGGACCCCTACTACGTGACCTCGGCATATGACCGCCAGGTGTCGTCGAAGGTGATCAACTTCGTCAACGTCCCGACCGGCGCACGGATCCGGCTCTACTCATCAAGCGGCGTGCTGGTGCGCGTCCTCGATGCGGATGCCAATGCGCAGACTGGTACAGTTACCTGGGACGTGCGGAACCGCTCGAACCAGTACGTTGCCTCGGGTGTGTACTTCTATCACGTCGAAGCAGAAGGGAAGAGCAGGGTCGGCCGGATGACGGTCGTCAACTTCGCACAGTAACGGTTACCCACAGGTATCAACGCCCGTTCATGGGCAACCGATTCACTCGAGGTGCGGCGGCCGATTTCGGTCGGCCCCCGCACCACAGGAGACGAGACCAGATGATCCGGCATTCCGTCGCACGCGTTGCTGCACTCGCCCTTCTGGCGGCCGCACCCTCAGTACTGAGGGCGCAGGCTACCAATGAGGGGAGCAGCGACAACACCGGTTACGGCACCACCTCCGCCGAGTTCCTCCTGATTGGAGCGAACGCACGCGGTATGGCGCTCGGTGGCGGCTACATGGCGTTGGCGACCGATCTCGGCGCCCTCTACGCCAACCCGGGTGCTCTCGCGCTGCTCAAGCGCGCTGGCTTCCAGGGTTCACAGCTGAACTACGTTGCAGATACCAAGCTGAATTGGGGTGGCGTCGCCACGCCATACGGCGGCGGCTCGGGGGCGATCGGATTCTCGATCGGTACCTTCGGCTTCTCCGACCAGCCGGTGTACACGCCGCAGGCGCCCAACGGCAACGGCGAGTTCTACAGCGTCAGTGAAAGCGTGGCAGCCGCAACAATTTCCAAGAACTTCTCAGACCGCTTCTCGGTCGGTGTCACCGCCAAGGGGGTCTTTGACCGCCTCGGACAGGTGAGCGGCACCGCGTTCGCAGTCGACTTCGGAACCCATTTCCACTCGCAGCTCGCGGGCAAGCCCATCCGCTTCGCCTTCGCGCTGACGAACTTGGGGACCAATCTCAAGTACAAGGGCGACCCGTTGAAGGTGACTTCGACGCGTGACACCCTCCCGGGCGACGGCGAAGTGCCTTCGCAGCCCGTGCCATCGGAGCGGCTCACCTCGCCGTACTCTTTGCCGACCAAGTTCGGCGTGGCGTTGGCCTACGATTTCATCTCGAGTTCTGACGCGCGCTTCACGCTGATGTCCGAGTTCAATCAGATGCGGTCGAACAAGGCAGCCTTCTCGGCTGGTGGCGAGTTTGCCGCTGACCGGATCGGTGGCTCGATCTTCGGGATCGCCCTGCGTGGCTCCTATACCTCGAACCCGTCGCTCGGCTATGAATCAGCCGGCATCGTGTACGAGAAGCAGGCGGATGATGGTTCGCGCGGTCTCGCATTCGGCGGCGGTGTCTCGCTCGCCTCGCGCGGTGGCTTCGCCCTCGGCTTCGATTACGCCTGGAAGAACATGGGCGCCCTCGGGGACGTGAACTTCATCACCGTCACGGTAGGCTGGTAATAACCATGTCGCTTGCGTCCACCCGGCAGCCCGACACCGTGCCTCTTCGGATGGGGTCATGCTGAACACGGCAATTCTGCTCGCGGTTCTTGCTGCCGGGGGGGCTGCGCAGTCGCGTGACCCCGGGATCGAGTTGGGCGCCACGCGTTTCTTCCAGCCTTCGAGCGGCGAGACGCATGTCGTGGCGATGGCGGGAGTTCCCTATATCTTCGCGTCGCAAATCGGCGACGGCGGCGAGGCACACATTGCCTACCGTGTCGCCGTTCGGATCACGGACGATCGGGGCAACGTCCTCACGGACGAATCCTTTGATCGGAGTGCGCCGGCCTTGGCCAGGCGCCCGGGTGCTGTCGGAGTGGAGAACTTCCGCTTCCTGCTCAAGCCCGGCAAGTTCATGATGACTGTCACGGCTCGGGATTCACTGACGGGCCGTGTGCTGGCAGATTCGATTGCACTGGTGGCGTTTACTGGCGCACCGCAGGTCTCCGACCTGATGCTCGCCAATGAGATGCGGATCATGGTCCCAGGCGACACGACGTCGCTGCCGGGTGAAATTGCCCGGGGCAACCTCCGCATCCGGACTGCTCCAGTGGTCCGCGTCGACATTGTGAACTCCAACATGGCGTATCTCTTGGAGGCCTACTCGGCCCAGGAGACCGAAGGCGCTCTCCAGCTTTCGATTCGGAAGCGCGATGGCGTCACCGTGGTGGCGGACCTGCCGCAGATCAAGCAGCAGATCCCGGCGGGGGGCGGGCTCTTCAAGGGGCAATTCTCCGTGGAAGGGCTACCCGACGGCGATTACACCATGCTTGCGACACTGGTGGTCAACGGCAAGCCGTCCGTGACCAAGACCGAGTTCATCGTCTCGCCTGCCGAAGAGGCGTTGGCGAGAAGCATGCAGATCTCAGAAGCAAATCGCGGTACCGACGCGGGCTATTTTGGCTCGCTGCCGGATGATTCGCTCGATGCGGCCGCCGAGGTGCTCATTCTCACCGGCGCGCCATCACGTGATCTGAATATTTACAAGCAGGACATGTCGTTGCAGGCGAAGCGGAACTTCCTGATTGATTTCTGGGCCGCGCGCGACAACAACAAGCGTACACCGATTAATGAAGACCGGATCGCCTTCTATCAGGCCGTGGCCAACGTGAACCAGTTGTATGGGGAGCGGGGTCGGGTCGGCTGGAAGACGGATCGTGGGCGCATCCATGTCCGATTCGGAGCACCCAGCGAAGTCTTGCAGCAACCGTCCAGCGGGCGGGCGCCGCCGTATGAAGTTTGGCGTTACACGAAGGGGAAGCCGATCTGGTTCATTTTTGCCGATCCGAGCAACCAGGGAAATTTCTTTCTCATGAAGTCCAATGAACTGAAGGAGCCGGGCCGGCCCGGCTACCTCGAAATCCTGACGATCGAAGTCGCCGACGAAGTCGGACGGTGGCTCGGCGTCAACCTCGAGAACGTGCCCTGAGCCGGGGCGCCATACTGTTCACCAAAGAGTGCGACGTTGCACTCCGCTCACTCCTGAGGAGTTTCGCTATGAAGAAGATGGTACGTGGGGCTTTCGCCATCCTCGCGCTCTCGGGTCTCTCAGCATGTGTTGACGACCCAATCGCGCCGATCAACGGCGCCCCCGACAGAATCCAGGCCAACCCGGCAGTCATGTGGGTCAAGCAGGGTGACTCCGTCGCGGTGCTGCTCCGCCTCGTCAACGAGGCGAACAACTCGACGCCCACCACGTTCACGATGTCGAACGTCGGTGCCGGTCTCGCGATCAATCTCGATACCAAGTACCGGCCAGAGTACGTCAATGGTTCGGATACCTTGATCGTGCCGGAAGTGAAGTCGCAGCAGCGCTACTACGTCCGTGGCCTCACGCCGGGCGAGTGGAATTACACCGTGACGTCGCAGGGCATCACGGGGACCTTCAAGGTCCGCGTCGAGCCGGCGAACCTTGGTGCCGCGCTCTCCGCCGCCACGGCGGACGCGGGTGATGACGTCGTGATCACCGCGCCGGCCAACACCTCGTTCACCACTACGGCGACGGTCACCTTCGCGACCGGCCAAATTGCCATCGCGTCGCGTGCGGCCAACAAGAAGTCGATCACCGTAACCCTCGGCCCTGGCGTGACTGGACCAGCCACCGTCGCCGGCGTGACGCTCGACTACTTCCCGACCTTGGCGGCGCTGACCCTGGCGTCCACCAACACGGTGACCACGCCGGCCTTGACGCAGGCGAACACCACCGTTGGCTCGGCCACTCCGGCTGTTGGCGCATCGACGACTGTCACGCTTGGCAGCTCGCTCCGGTACCTCGGCAACGGTGAAGTCCTTGTTGGCGGCGTCCCGAGCGGCATCATCTCGCTCAGCCCGGACTCGGCCATCGCGACCATCGTTCCGGCGCTCAATGCGACCGGTGCGGTCTCGTTCACCGGCATCGCCCTCAAGTTCCTGACGGCCGTCCCGCTGGCGCTTCCGAGCAACGGCAAGACGATCGCTCCGACGGGCTTCGGTGGCGTCACCCTCGCGGGTGGGACCGATATCACCAACGCACCGGAAATCACGTTGCCGACGGCTGTTGGCAAGAGCGTCGTGGTGACGGATAACGGAACCGGCTACGCTGCGACCGCCGTGTGTACCGGTACCCTGGGTGGTGACAACTGCCGCTTCTACAAGGTCGTTGTCCCGGCCGGCCAGAACTTCAATCTCACCGGGCGCTTCGACACCTCGGCTGACATCGGGTTCTACCGCTTGAACTCGGCTGGCGGCTTCAGCGGCACCATCGCTGACGCGCTTGGTCAGTCGTCCTCGCAGCAGGAAGCTGGTGCACTGGGTAGCAACCTGGCTGCCGGCACCTACTACATCGCTGTGACGTACTATGGCCCGAATTCGTATGGTGGCGGCGCAGTCGCCCGCCCGACGATCATGCAGATCCGGTTGACCCGCACCAACTAGGTCAATCGCAGCAGGACACGAATCGCCCCCACCTGGAGAGATCCGGGTGGGGGCGGTTTCGTGTGCGGCGAACGGAGAACGGAGAACGGAGAACTTGGGGCCACACGGTCGGGGTCGCACGTCACCTCCACTCGGACCGAAGCCGCGCGCCGCGGCGACCCGTTCGCCGACGCTACGCGTCGGTCTCTGCGGATCGCCGTGTTCTGCGATCACTGATGAGTGGAGGGCGCGCGCCGGCCGGTCCTCGCTTCGACGACGCACGACCCCGACCTACGACCCTTACGACCTCTACGACGAAGGGCGACGCATGCGTCGCCCCTACGACCTCCGACTTTGAACCTCTCACGACTCACGACCAACGACTCACGACTCCCTAGATCCGCATCGCCGCCAGCGCCACCGCCAAATCCCCACCATCCCGCCACTGCATCTGAAAGAGCTTGGCATAGACGCCGCCCCGGCGAAGCAACTCGGCGTGGGTCCCCTCCTCAACGATCCGACCGGCATCCATTACGACCAGTCGGTCCGCCCGCTGCACCGTGCTCAGCCGGTGCGCGATGATCAGCGTGGAGCGCCCGACGAGCAGTGTCTCCAGGGCAGCTTCCACCAGCCGTTCACTTTCGTTGTCTAGCGAGGATGTGGCCTCATCGAGGACCAGCACGGCCGGGTCCTTGAGCACCGCCCGCGCGATGGCCACGCGCTGCCGTTGCCCGCCCGAGAGCTTCACGCCCCGCTCCCCGACCACGGTCTCGTACCCCTCGGGGAGCTGCACGATGAACTCATGCGCGTGCGCGACCCGGGCTGCCGCCTCGACATCCTCTGCGCTGGCATCGGGGCGGGCGTAGGCGATGTTCTCCCGAACCGTGCCGCTGAAAAGGGCCGGCTCCTGGGGCACAATGCCGATTGCCTCCCGAAGATCTGCCAGCCGTAGATCGCGAATGTCGATGCCGTCCAGACGGATCGCCCCTGCGTCGACGTCCCAGAAGCGAGGCAGCAAGGAGGCCAGGGTGGTCTTTCCGGCCCCTGAGGCGCCCACCACAGCCACGACCTCCCCGGGGTGGATAGTCAGTGACAGGTCGTCAATCGTCGGCCCGTCAGCGTCCGCACGGTACGCAAAGGTCACCCGATCGAAGACTACCTCACCCTGAATCCGCTTCTGAAGTGCCACCGGGTTGGCAGGGTCGGCGATGCTCGGCGTCGTCTCGAGCATGTCGAAGACCCGCTCCGCCGCGCCCAAGGCCTCCTGATAGGCGGAAAAGAACGACGCCAACGCCCCGAAGGCCGCCGCGATGCTGACGGTGTACAGGAGGAAGGCGACCATGTCGCCCGAGGTGAGATCGCCGTCGAGCACCAGCCGTCCACCCATCCAGAGCACCGCGGTCACGGCCGCGAAGGTGGTGAAGGTGATCACCCCAAAAAAGGTCGCGCGGACCCGGGCGCGATGCAGCGAGGCCGTCACCAAGCGCCCGATGCGTATTCCGAAGCGCCCCCGTTCATGCGGCTCCTGCGCGAAGCCCTGCACCACTCGGATTTGCCCGAATGCCTCTTCCGCCACTGCCGTCGCGTCCGCCAGCTGATCCTGGACCGAGGTGGTCATCTTCTTGAGCCGGCGCCCGAAGAAGATCGCCGACGTGGCAACGACGGGAACCACGCCGAGTGCCGTCAGCATCAGGACGGGCTGCATCCAGGTCAGGACCACGATGCCACCGACCAGCGCCAATATCTGTCGGGTAAACTCTGCCAGCTGGTGCGAGAGAATCCCTTGCAGCAGCCCGATGTCCACCGTGAGCCGTGAAGTGAGCTCGCCAGTCCGTCGATCGGCAAAGAATCCCGGCGGCATCTCCAGCAGCTTGGCGAAGAGTTCGCGCCGAATCCCTGCGACCGCGCGTTCGCCGGTGGCGGAGAGGTAGTAGGTCTGGATGTAGTTGAGGACGGCGGTGGTGGCGAAGAGCAGGAGGAGGCCGAGGGCGATCCGATCGAGCAACTGACGATTGTGTTGCTCGAACGCGGCGTCCAGCAAGTATTTGACGACCAGGGGGAAGGCGAGCGACAGCACCGACGCCAGCAGGAGCGTCACCGTCGCGGTGATCAGCCCCGCGCGATAGGGCCGAACCCGCGGCCAAAGCCGTAGGAGCGGCTTCGGCGACGGGGGGCTACGGCGCGGAGTGGTCAGAGGTCAGTGGTCGGTGTGGGCGGCGCCGTCACTCGGCGCGAGGTCGGCAACGACTGGCGCCCCAAGTTCGACCTGCTGCGTCATCGCCCGGTGCCCAAACGGTACCCACCGATCCACGGCCATCGCGACGAAGAGGAGCGCGAGGTACGAGAGCGAATACTTGTAGAGCCGCCAGGTGGTGGGCGTGACGCCATCTTCCTTGTAGATCACCCAGCAGAGCTGGAGGAATCGGGCGCCGAGCAGGGTCGCCGCCACCCCATAGAAGAGCCCCTGAATGCCGATCACCGCCGGCATCAGCGTCAGGGGGATCAGCATTAGGGTGTAGAGGAGCATCTGCCGCTTGGTCTCGGGGACACCGTGAATATTCGGCATCATCGGGATGCCGGCCTTGCGGTAGTCCGCCTGCTTGTTCAAGGCGAGCGCCCAGAAGTGCGGGGGAGTCCAATAGAAGACGATCGCGAAGAGGTAGAGCGCCCCAAGGTCGACGGAGCCGGTCATCGCGGCCCAGCCGACGACCGGCGGGAAGGCACCCGCCGCGCCACCAATCACGATGTTCTGGGGCGAGGAGCGCTTGAGCCAGACCGTGTACACCATGACATAGAAGAGCAGACCGCTCAGCGCGAGCCAGGCCGAGATCGGATTGACCATGGTCCAGAAGAGTGCGAACGAGATTCCGCCGAGGGAGAGCCCGAAGGTCAGTGCCACGCGTGGAGAGAGGCGTCCCGACGGAATCGGCCGGAGCCGGGTGCGTGACATCTGGTCGTCGATATCGCGGTCGAACCACATGTTGATCGCGTTGGCGCCGCCCGCCATCAGGTACCCCGCGAGCGCCACCCAGCCGACCAGGCTCCACGTGGGGAGCCCGGCGGGGGTGATGAACATCGGGGCAATCGTCGTTACCAGCAGCAACGAGATGATGCGGGGTTTGGTCAGCGTGACGAAGTCGGCCGCCAGCGACGGCGACGGAATCACGGGGCTCTCAGCTACGGCGTCTGCCATTGATGCAAGATCCTCAAGGCCGTTGCCCCTAGGCGCGACGGCTCCATGGTGTCAGTTTTCCAAGTCGGCAATCTACTCCGCCGACTGACCCCCCTCAAGGAATCGCCCATGGAAGAGCGCCTGCCGCGACACCTCGGCCTCTGGAGCGCCGCCGCCGTTCTCGTCGGCACAACCATCGGAAGCGGGATCTTCCGTGTCCCTCGGGAAGTGGCCGCTGCCCTCGGCGACCCCCAGGCGATGCTCCTCCTCTGGGTGGTCGGCGGCGTCATCACCCTCACGGGCGCCTTGGCCGTGGCCGAGTTGGCCGCCGCGTATCCGCGCTCCGGGGGGATCTTCGCCTACATCCTCGAGGCGTTTGGCCCGCTGCCGGCCTTCGTCTATGGCTGGGCAGAGCTGACGGTGATCCGGGCATCCGCGATCGGCGGAATCTCGCTGGTCTTCGCCTCCTACCTCGGCGAGTTCCTGACGTTCACCCCGGCGCAGGAGCGCTACACCGCCGCCGCCGTGATTCTGCTGATTGCCGGTCTCAATTACCTCGGCGTCGCCTACGCCTCGCTCCTGATGAACATCACCACCATCCTGAAGTACGGCGCCATGCTCGGCATTGCGCTCTTCGCGTTCAGCGCGGGGCAGGGGAGTGTCGCCAACTTCACGACTGCCGCACCAGACTCGGTGGGCCCGATCACCCTCTCCCTGATGCTGACGGCGCTGGTCCCGATCATGTGGACCTATGACGGCTGGTCGAACCTCTCCTTCATCGGCGGTGAGGTCAAAGAGCCGGCCAAGAATCTCCCCAAGGCGCTGATTCTCGGCGCGACGGCGATCGTGGTGGTCTATCTACTCGTGAACGCGGCCTACCTCTACCTCATTCCGGTCGGCGAGATGGCTGACGCCGAGCGGGTGGCCGCGGAAGCGGCGCGTCGGATCCCGCTCTTCGGCGGAGCGGGGGCGGCGATCATTTCCGGCGTGGTGATGGTCTCCTGCTTTGGCTCGGTGAATGGGTCGGTCCTGACCGGTCCGCGGATCTTCTTCGCGATGGCGGAACAGAACCTCTTCCCCAAGGCGATCGCCCGTGTCTCTCCCCGCTTCCAGACGCCCTCCGTGGCGATCTGGCTGGCGGCGGCCCTCGGAGTGGCCTACGTGCTCCAGAACGACTTCGCGGCGCTCGCAGACCGCTTCGTGCTGGGGACGTGGCCGTTCTACGCGCTCGCGGTCGCGGGCGTCTACGTCCTGCGCCGCCGTCACCCCAACGCCGAGCGCCCCTACAAGACCCTCGGCTACCCCTTCACGCCGGCGATCTTCCTGATCGCGTCGATCGGCATGGTGATCAACGCCCTGATTGCCAATCCGAGTGGCAACGGCGTGACCTTCGGGATCATCCTTGTGGGCATCCCGGTCTACTACATCTGGCGTTTCTGGGAAGCGCGCGCGGCCTGAGCCGCCCGGACCCAACGAGACCCCTCCGGCGCCTGCGGGCTCCGGGGGGGTCGTGCGTTGTGGCGTGGGGGGAATCGCTTGAGGGTGATTTGATCTGACCGGCGTTCCGTGCGGAGTCACCTCTTGGGAGCTCCGTATGGAACGCGTTGTCGTGCGACTCCAGCTGCATCACGCCGCCCCCGCGCTGCTGGTGCAGCTGGCCGAAGCGGACGTTTGCTCCCCCTTCGGGCGCTGGCTGCGCGGACGGATCGGGTCTATGCGCCTCGATTGGCCGACGGTGGCAATCGACCGCGTCCGGTTTCAGCCGAAGGCCTGTCTGCTCACCATGATTCCACACGACCCGCTGCGACCGCTGATGACGGCGCTCGCGGTCGCCAATGCGATTGCGAGAGAAGTGGAGGTGGCGGCCAGACGGGCGGGGTGGATGACGGAGAACAGAGAACGGAGAACGGAAAGCGGCGGAATTTTCTCCAGCATTACGTACTGGGAGGTGAGGGACGAGGGGTGGCGGGGCCATCCACCATCCATCATCCATCATCCCCTTCTCTTCTCTCCTCTCTCCTCTCTCCTACGACCGCACCCGCGCCAACAAGATCACCGCCAACACCAGAAACACCCCATTCATCCCCCACGCCGCGACGGTCGGGTCGAGGTATCCCTTGCCACCGATCGCCTTCATGATCTGTGTGCCGGTGAGGTAGACCAGTGTGGTGCCCAGGGCGATCGCCAAGCCGAGCGCGGCACCGGCGCGCGGGTTGGTGACGGCGAGCGGTGCGCCGAACAGGGCGACGATGAGGCAGGCGACGGGGAGCGCGAACTTCAGGCGGTAGTCGACGGCGAGCATGCCGAGTTTGGTGCCGCTCCGTTCCAACTGTTCGAGGTAGGCGCGGAACTCGCCGAGGCGGAGCTCCTCGCCGGTCCGCGGCTCGTCGAGCATCGCAGTCGGGGTCTCGACCATATGGGAGAGCTGCAGCGTGCGGAACCGGATCGTCTCGACGGAGGCGCCGCTGTCGGCCACGCGGTACATCGCGCCGCTGTGCAGCAGCCACCGCTGACGCGACGCGGACCAGACGGCGGAGTCTGCCGAGATTGTCCATTGCGCTGAGCCGATGGTGTCGATCGGCGGGGTGATCAGAATGCGCCGCATCGTGCCCGGTTGCCGCTGCAGTTCGTCCACAGCATACGTCCAGCCGGAGGGGGCCGTGTAGGCGAAGTCCCAGCGCCCGAGTGCGGCGACGGAACTCTGTCGGAGGCGGTGGAGATCCTTCTGTTTGGAGGATGACGTCGCCGCGACCTCCTGCATCGCAAAGTTCAGTGGCACCACGAGGGTGGCGAGCACGATCATCGGCAGGATCAGACGCCAGAACGAAATCCCGCCGGCCTTCACTGCGGTCAGTTCACTGTGTCGTCCCAGCGCGTTGAGTGTGAACACGGTGGCGAAGAGGACGGCCGCCGGGAGCAGCAACGTGATCTGATAGGGAAGGTAGAACAGTTCGCCGAGGAGAATGTCATGGACCGAAACACCCTTCTTCGTGAGCACGCCGAACATGTCGGCGAGGTGAATCAGCGTTGCCACCACCGGTACGCCGATGGCCGAGAGCACAAAGGTGCCAAGCCATTGCCGGAGCACGTAGCGGTCGAGGGTCCCCAGCAGTTTCACGTCGCCTCCGAGCGATTGCCGCGACGCACCAACCGCATGAGCGCCTCACCGAGCGCCTGAAGGATGCCACTGCTGCGCGCCGAGCCCATCTCCCGATTGGCACCGGCGACGGCCACCAGGCCGAGCAGGGTGAAGAGCACCAGCGGCAGATACATTGCCACGGCCGGCGAGATGTACCCTTCGTTGGCGAGATTTTCCCCACCGATCAACAACACGTAAAAGCCGAGGAAGATCAGCAACGAGCCGCCAATCACCAGGCCGATGCCGCTCCGCGGATACTTGAGCGCGAGGGCCATCGCGACCAGCACGAACGAGAATGCGGCGAGTGGGATGGCGAACTTCTTGTGATACTCGACGGCAAATTCTCGCGTCGTCTGGAGATTGCGTTCATCCTGATAACGGGCGCTGTTCACATCCACGATGGTGGCGACGAGTCCAGCCGGTTCGGCGCTCTCTGGCGGAACGAGGAAGCTCTGTCCCGGGATTCCGACGCTCTCGTTCGGGAGCTGGAAGGATTCCGGTGCGGTCGACGTCGGCGGCGTGGCAGGCGGCAGGGAGGCCGCCGCGCTCGAGGTGCCGACGGAGTCGATGATGCGGAGCGAATCTGCCTCGCGCGCGCGGGCAAGCGAGTCCGTGACTCGGGACGAATCCCCGGGGATTGCCGGCGCAGTGGAATCCGCGGGCTTCGCGGTCGAGAACGGTTTGCTGGCCGCGGGTCGCTCCGCGTCGGGCACGACGGGTGCCGGGACCGGGAACTCCACGGGCGCCGGCTGAGACTGCGGCGGCGGTGGGGGGATCGGTAACTCCAGGCGCCCGTCGAATGTCTCCGTCTCGGTGGCCCGGGCGGGGGGGGGCGTGAGTGACTCCTCGCTGGGAGGAGACGTCTCGCCTGCCGCTGTCTCCGCGCGCCCCAGAATCAACCGCTCGAAGAAGCGTTCCACCGGCGCGTAGGCCACACAACGGGGTTCAAGTCGCGGCATCGGGCGGACGGGGAGATCCCGCGTGGCGGTCAGTCCCGCCAGGCGCCGCAGATCTCGGCGGGTGAGAAACTCGCGCGTCGCCTTCCCCTCTTTCCGGTACCAGGCCGCCGAGTCGATCCCCGCCAGCAATTCACACCCGGTCAGCTCGCGGTCACTCCGATCCCAGCGGCCCGTCCGTCGGGTCAACAGGTTGGCCACCCCGGCGACTCTGACCCGGTTCGTCTTGAAGACCGTGCGCTCCAGCCGCCCCGGTTCCTGCGCCTTCACCTCGCGGACCTCGCCCTCATAGAGCGTCAGGAGCAGGTCGGTGCCGTTCGGCGCCTCGCCCATCGCCCCGTGGGAGGCGCGGATCACGCGCGATCCGTTCGGCGAGGCGAGGTCATAGATCGTGATATCCCGCATCGCGCCGGTGGCGGGGTCGATCTCCGCTGCGCGGAGGACATAGGAGGTGTTCTGCAGGGGATTCAGCACCTGAGGCCGCAGCGCGAGCGTCGGCAACTTCGACATCACGTCCTGCTGCAGGGTGGTGAAGCGTGCGTTGCTGCGTGGAACAATCTGATCAAAAATAAGGAAGTTCACTGCCGCGACCACGACGGCCGCCGCCAGGGCGGGCCGCGCCATCCGCCAGACCGAGATGCCATTGGCGTACATCGCCACCATCTCGAGGTCGGCCGCCAGCTGCCCGTAGGCATAGAGCGAGGCGGTCAGCACCGACATGGGGAGGGTGAGGGTCAGGAGGGCAGGGAGGGCAAGGACGATCGCCTCGCCCATCACGGAAAAGGGGAGTCCCTTCCCTCCAAAGCGCGTGATCAGCCCGGCGAGCTGATTGAGGAGCAGCATTCCCGTGAGCGCCACGACGCCCCACCCGAATGGGGCGGCAAGCGATCGAAGGATGTGACGCGAGAGAAGGCGCATGCCGGAATGGGGCGAATGGTTGTGGCCCCGTGCCGGAGGGGCGTAGCTTTGGACCTTGGTCTCCAAGCTAATCGCCCAGCCCTCACGACACGCGGTGCCGACCACGCTGATCGCCTTGTTTGCCGCGCTGGCCCTGCTCCCCTTTTCTCTGGTGGCGCAGGAGCCGGCCCCTCCGACTGTCGCCACGGACACCCTCCGCCATGTGCTCGGATTTCGGGCGCCACCGGGGATGTCGCTGGACACGCTCGTGCCTGCGCGTGCCCTGCGTGCGCCGTGGGTGATGCCGTGGCGTCTGACGCCGGGGGCGAGCCGTCTCGCGTTTGACTCACTGCTCTCGGCACGCGTGAGTGCAGGGCAGGCCGCGCTTGCGACCGAGCGGCGTCTGGCGGCGCTCCGGGTACTGAACGCCGAGGAGCGCAGCGCGAATGATCGTGGACTCTTTGGACTGAACCGCCAGGTCGCCGATTTCAACTTCACCGGGCAACTCGGGCTGGAGATCTCCTCCAACCGGCAGCGCAACCTCGCCTGCACCCCGCTGCTCTTGCAGGACCCCCTCTCAGGCTGTCGTGGCGGCTTCACGGCGCCTCGGATCGACAACGTCTTCAACCTGGAAGCGCGCGGGACCATCGGGCAGCGCTTCTTCCTCGATTTCGATTTTGACTCGCGACGCGACTACACCAACAACAATCTGGTCCGCGTCTGGTACCAGGGGTTGCCCGACGAGATGCTCAAGCGCGTAGAGATCGGCAGCACGACGTTCCGGGCACCGCCGTCGCGCTTTCTCACGGCAGGCATTCCGTCCAACAACTTCGGCGTCAATGCGACGTTCGAAGTCGGCCCGCTCGAGTTGCAGGCGATCGTGGCGACCCAGAAGGGGAGCACGGTCGCGGAGCATTCCTACGTCATCGGCAGCGAGACGGTCCAACCGCAGGATCGCAATGCGCGCGACCTCGATTTCGAGGCGGGCCGCTTCTTCTGGACGGTCGACCCGCGCACCCTCCCGGGGTGGCCGTCGGTGGACATTCTGAATGCCGGCACCCTGAACCTTGCGCCGAACGTGCGCCCGGTGGAGGTGCGGGTCTACCGATACATCGCAGCCACTGCGGGTGATCCGGCCGGCAGTTTCGATGGCATCACGGCGCTCGGCATCAATGGCGCGGAGCGGGCTGGCCCCTTCCGGTGGCAACCCCTCGTGGCCGGCAAGGACTACTGGGTCGATCCGTCCGGACTCTGGTTTGTGCTGAGTGCCCGGGTCGGCCCGACCGATTTCTTGGCGGTCTCCTATCGCACGGCGAGTGGTGGCACGGTGGGCACGTTCCCGACGGATGACAACCCGTCGCGGGGCGATCAGGTGCTCATCGTCAGTGCCCCCAACCGAAGCGCGTCGTCGCCGGTCTTCTACCATGCGATGCGGCAGATCTATCGCATTGCTGGGTCGGACCTCGTCCGCAGCTCCACAAAGGTCAGCGTGCTCGTCGCGCGCTCCGAACGGCCGCTGAGTGGTGAGGGCACCTATCTCTCCCTCTTCGGGCTCGCCGTGCCGACGGATCAGGGCGTGCTCGATGTCGACAATCGACTCTTTCCGCGCTTCCGCGATCCCGGTGCCGATCAGGTCGTGAACGACGTCTTTCTGGTCTATCCGATTGCGCAGCCGTTCGCGGATCCGCGACTCACGACGTCGGAGCGGAACGATTCGCTCTATCGCACACCGGAGTATCTCCTTTCCACCCAGGGACCGCCGGCCAAGTTCACGATGAACTTGCGCTACGACGCGCGTGGCGGCGGTGATCGCGGCGGCCTGAAGCTCGATGCCGTGGAAATGAAGGAGGAGAGCGAGGAGCTGACGCTGGACGGACGTCGTCTCCGTCGCGGGATTGACTACTCCATCGAGTACGCAACGGGACGCGTGACCTTCCTCGATCCGAATGCACTCTTCGGAAACCGGCAATCCACGGTCACGGCGCGCTACGAGGAGCGCGGCTTCTTCGCGGTGGCAC
>JAHECN010000159.1 GCA_024641735.1 Gemmatimonadota bacterium
GATGGCCCATCATCCCGAAGGGCTCGCCACGGAAGTCCGTATCGGTCCCGGCCAGGATGACCCGGACGCCATGTTCCGAGAGGTGGGTGGCGACTTCGACGATCCCCGCGTCGAGAAATTGGACCTCGTCCACGGCGACAACATCCACGTCGGCGGGGTTGCCGGTCAGCCGGAGAATCTCGTCGGAACGGTCAATTGGCGCGGCTTCCAGCGTGACGCCCGTGTGCGAGGCGACCCGGAAGAGTCCCTGGTATCGCTCGTCCAGATGCGACTTGAAGACCTTTACACGCTTCTTGGCAATCACCGCCCGACGAATGCGTCGGATCAGTTCTTCGCTCTTGCCGCTGAACATGACGCCAGCAACGATTTCGAGGCGTCCGGGGCGCTGATGGGGGGTCATAGGCGGTTCGTCAAGGGGGTGGAGCCGGGAAATCCTTGCCCGGTGCGGGGTGTAGTGAAATGACTCCAGAATTTCCGCGCATCTTGCGGAGTTTCGGCCACGGCTCCCATATTCTCGCGCGACGGGCTAATCTGGCCCGCGGCAGGATCCTTTCCGTTTTCACTCTGCAAGGAGTCACTCATGAACAAGATGGAACTCATCGAGGCGGTCGCGAAGGCCCTCGACACCTCGAAGGCGCACGCCGGCGAGATCGTGGACCTCTTCTTCTCGACCGACGGCATCATTGCCAAGGAATTGAAGAAGGGCGGCAGCATTGCGTTGACCGGCTTCGGTTCGTTTGAAGTCCGCAAGCGCGCTGCACGTGATGGCCGTAACCCGCAGACTGGCGCGACGATCAAGATCAAGGCCTCCAAGGTGCCGGCCTTCCGTCCGGGCAAGGGGCTCAAGGACATCGTCAACAAGGCGAAGTAAGTCGTTCAGTTCGGCGAGCTTCGTCGGACTTCGGGCCGCCCCGCTGGGCGGCCCGTCGGCTTTTCCCCCCCAGCGTGTCAGCTCCGCGGACGGAACGGGGGTCGGCTTCCGCCGCCACCACCACGTGGACCACCTTCCGGTCCGCGGTCCACACGCGCGGAGAGCTTCCGCTTCCGGATCGTCAGCCCCACCAGCTTCAGCGCCACGCGTTCTGCCTCTGCGGCTGGGACCTCCACCAACGTAAAAGCATCGCGGAGATCGACGCGGCCAATCAGGGAACGGTCGAGCCCGACTTCCCGGGCCAACACCGCCACCACGTCCCCCACCGTCGCGTCATCCTTCTTGCCAACACCGATCCACACGCGCGTCGCATGGACGCCGCCGACCGCTGTCGTGGTCGGGATGGCAGGTGCGTTGGCCGCTCGCACCTTCAACGCCGCATCCTGCCAGAGCCGGAACAGGGCGGCAGCAACCTGCTGCGGCTCCCACCGCTCGAACAGTGGGCCCAACGCATAGAGCGCCGCAGCATCCGTTCCGGCAGCCAATGCCGAGGCGATCTCCGACCGGAGTCCGGCATCGCGCTGCAGCAACGTCGCGGCAGCCGACTCGATGTTCACCGGCCGACGCGCAACCGCCAGGTGACTCACGTACAGCTCGGCACCCGGCGGGACCAGAATCGTCACATCGCCGGCAGCCGCAAGCAGCCGCAATTCTGACAGCGACGGGAGATCGTAGCAGAGGATGGTCCCGCCGCGCGGAGTCTCGCGGGTCACGATCGACACCCCGTCAGCGATTCCGCCCAGGGCGGCGCGCAGCAGGCCGTGGTCCCGGGTGTCTCTGGTCCAGATCGCCACCAGATGCGGGTCCGTCGCTTCCAGGAGGGAGGCGACGATCGTGGCGCGTGATGCCCACGGGGTGGCCACGGTCCGGATGGCTGGGACCGGGTTCTGGTCCTCCTCCTCCGTCGGCGCACCGATCATGACGGCCCGACGCGCGTACCGCTCAACCAGTTCCGCACTCGCCGCCGCATCGGCGGTCACGACGACGCGCTGGGCGTCCTTGGGCAAATCCTGAAGCAGGACCAGCATCGCCTCGTCGGCATTCCACGCCTCAGGCCAGGCGAAGACGATCGCGGTGATCTGCTCCGGTGCCAACGCGGACCGCGTATGCAGGTCCAATGCGGTTTCCGGGGAGGTGATCAGGACGTCGAGCGCGTCCGCCTTGAGTCGTCGGGTGGCGCGCGCAGGGCCGCGCGCGGCCTCGACCCGGAGTCCTGACTCCGCGGAAACGGCGGCGAAGAGGGCGCCCCATTCCGCCACGAGCGTCGAGGCCGTGAGGACCAGGACTCGGCCCGACTGGGCCTCGAGAGCGGCGACGAGGGCACCGACGATGGGCCCCGCAGAGGCGGGCGAAGGTGGGAGAACGGCTACTACGTTCGTTCCACGCAGGACCGACGGGAAGATGTCGCGCACGACCGCGTCCCCCGCATGCCACCCCAATTGCTCCAGTCCGGCCGCCACGGCCGACGACACCTGCCACTCCCCGAAATCCGCCACATGCCCCTCGATTGTCAAACGATCCGATTGCGCTGGTGCAATCAACTCGAAAATAGTCCCGACGCACCGACGGACCAAGGCGGCACGCCCGCTGGTGGTGAGCCGCCGCGCGAAGGTAAGTTTGAGATTGCTCGGATCCCCTCCTTCCACTGGGACATGTTGATGCGCTTCACTCCATCCGCCAATCTCACCCACCTCAAGGCCTCCGAGACGGTCGCGATCAGCAATGAAGCGAAGCGTCGCAAGGCCGCCGGCGAAGATGTGCTCGATCTTGGAGTGGGGGAGCCAGATTTTGACACGCCGAAATTGGTGGCCGAAGCCGGCGTCGCGGCGATTCAGGCCGGCAAGACCCGCTATCCGCCCAATGTCGGGATTCCCGAGCTGCGCCGTGCCATGGCCGCCACCCTCTCCTCCTGGAGCAAGGGACGCCCGGTGGATCCAGAGCGCGTGATGGTCAGCAGCGGTTCGAAGCAGTCACTCTTCAATGCCTGTTTCACCCTCTTTGGCCCCGGCGACGAGGTGCTGATTCCCTCCCCGGCATGGGTCTCCTATCCACAGATCGTGCATCTCTGCCGCGCCACACCCGTCATGGTGCCCGGTGATCCTGAGTGGGGGTTGAAGGTGTCGGTAGCAGACCTGGAGAAGTTCCGCACTCCGGCGACGCGCGGCATGATTCTCTGCTCCCCCTGCAATCCCACCGGTGCGGTGTACACGTTGGCGGAATTGCGGGCGATCACCGAGTGGGCTGGGCAGCACGGCATCTGGCTGATTTCGGACGAGATCTATCGCCGCATCAGCTACGGGGCCGGTCCCGCTCCCTCGGTCTTCGATCTTGACGACGACGTGCTCGATCGCACGGTCGTCATTGCGGGTGCCTCGAAGGCCTACGCGATGACGGGGTGGCGCATCGGGGCAGCGTATGCCCCACCAGAGGTGGTGAAGGCGATGGCGGCCCTGCAGACCCACACGACGACCGGGGCAAATCATCCCGCGATGTGGGCCGCGGCCACGGCCTTTTCGTCCGCGGAAGTGGAGGCAGACGTCGTTGCCATGGTCAGCGCATTTCGTCGTCGGCGTGACTATCTCGTGGCCCGGTTCACGGCACAATTGCCGGGTGTCGAGTTCGTCGAGCCGCATGGCGCGTTCTATCTCTTTTTCCGGGTGGACGGGATCGCGCCGGACACGGGGCTCACGGGGACGCGCTTCTGCGAGCGACTGATGCTGGAGGAAGGAGTGGCCTTGGTTCCTGGCGGGGCGTTCGGGGATGATCGGTGGGTGCGGCTCTCCTACTCGGTGTCCGACTCCGAATTGGAAGCGGCGTGTGATCGGATCGAGCGCTTCGTCGCGAAGCTGATGGCTGAGCATCCGGCGTCTGCCTGATGCGTCGCGACGGGCAGCGCCGTGCACGGACGGTTCGGTGCTGAACGCGACCCGGAGTGGCCACTAATGCCCGCTTCCCCGTTCGCCCAGTTGCGCCGTCGACTCGCACTGGCGGGAGGCCGCCCCGCGGACCTCCCCGCCGAGGCGGCGCAGGGGCGTCGGGATCAGGCAGGGTATCGCCCGAGCACGCTGGTCGAGGGAACGCTGTGCCATCATGACGTCGGAACTCCGGAAGCCTGGCACGAGCCGGTCTCTTTCCTGGACGGAACACAACATGTCGAGCTCGTGGGATATCATGGCACGACACCTCTCGTGGCGGCCGTGGTGCGCGCAGCCGTGCGTCGGCGGGAATCCCGACGGATGGGACTCGCGGTCCGGGCGGTGCGGCGCATTCTGGTGAGTCGGGCCCCGGTGCTTGCGGCGATGGCCGGCGCACTCGAGGGGCACGAGGGGGTCGCCATCGAGGACGACGACGAGCCGCCACATCCGATTCGCGACCTCGAACGCGCGCATGCCGTCGTGGATCGTGCCCGCAGCGCGCTCGAACTCGCGGTGGCCCGCGAGTATCGCGCCACCACGCCGGAGGAATGGCTGGTGGTGGATGGCACGCTGACGGTCAGTCCCGAATGGAGCCGAGATCCGCGCATGGTGGGTATCGTGAAGAGCCATGCGGTGCTCCCCTTCGAAGGTGCCGAATTGGAGCAGTACCTCACCGTGCCGGTGAATCATCGCAGTTCCGTGTTCCAGCCGGGGAGTCGCGCCGTTGCTCCGGTCTATGCGTGGGGACTCCGCCTGAGGCCATTCGCGGGTCGGGATCTCTTCCACGGATTGGTGCGTGTCGAGGCGGCGGCGACGGACGTCACGCTCGCCCAGGTCGATCAGCTCTCCCGGCATCTGTTGGCGGAGCGGGCGCCGCTCGCCAACGACCCACGAGCAGATCGCCTGCTCTACGGGATTCATGATGTGGAACGATTCCTTCGCGCACAGGGAGGTTGAGATGACGCTCCTCGGGCGCGTGGTCGCCACGGAACTCAAGCCGAGTACGCCGCATCAATTCCATTTCTGGACGGCCAAGGACGCCGTGCTCGGCATCGGTGCCATTGTGCGCGTGGAAGCGGAGGGCCGTGTGGTCTTCGGGGTGGTGACCGACGGTTTCGCGTATGCGGATCTGGCGCGCCCACTCGATGCCGTGATCGGCGCGGATGGTGATCCCGCGCAAGCGGGCATGGAACCGACCCTGCGTGCGGAGATTCGTCTCTGGAGTGCCGCCGTGCTCCGTCAACTCCCAGAGGAGCCGATGCAGCCGGTGCCGTTCGGCGCGGTGACGGCGGCGAGTGATGCCGACGTACGCATCGCGCTTCGGATGGATGCCTATTTGCGTGACGGCGCGTCAACGGGGATTCCGTTCGGGGTCTACACCGGTGGTGGGCTGTCGGCGCCAGTCTTCCTCGACGCGGATTTCCTGCTCGGGCCGGAAGCTGCGCACCTCAACATCACTGGCGTCTCCGGACTCGCGACCAAGACGAGTGCGGTCACGGTGATGATGGCGTCGATTTTCGAGACCTTCCCTGCCACCAAGGGGAGCGTCGCGGCGATCTGCTTCAACGTGAAGGGGCCGGATCTCTGCTTCCTCGACCAACCGGCACCGCTCGGCGAGGCGGACTTGGCCCTGTGGCATCGACTCGGCCTCCATCCGGCACCCTTCACCGACTTCACGCTCTACGCGCCGTACAAGGCCGACGGGGTGAACCTCAACACGCTGCGCTCGCATCCGGCGCTCACCGATCGCGTTCAGCCGCTCGTCTGGGGGCTGCGGGAAGT
>JAHECN010000160.1 GCA_024641735.1 Gemmatimonadota bacterium
GCATCGCGGCACGGCGTTGCAGGACACGGTTGGGTGCGCTTTCCCACGAGACGGTTTCGCCAACCGGAATTTCGACGACCGAGAGGCGTCCCGATTCGAACTCCGCACCTTGGGTGAATGTTTCGGGAATGATGCGTACCCGAAGCGTGTCACTCGCGGCCGGGCCGCCCCACCAATCGTCGTTTCGTGCAAAGACCAGCAGGTCGTCATGTGACCAACTGACGAAGCGCCATGGACCGCTGCCGATCGGTGCCTCGCCGAAGTCTTCCGGTGTCGGGGTCGGGACGATCGCGGCGACCGGCATCGCGAGCAACTTCGGGAAGATGTTGAGCGGTTCCGTCAGTGTGAATGCGATGGTGGAGTCGTCGACGATCGCGAGCCCGCTGAGCACGGCGGCACCGGAATCGGCGACGGCTTGTGCGCCGAGAATGGGGAGGAGTGGCCAGATGCGTCCGCCCTCACTGCGCATCCGCAGGGCACGGTGAAAGGAGGCCACGACCGCAGTGATGTCGACCGGACGGCCATCATGGAAGCGCACCCCGGCCCGGAGTCGGAAGGTCCAGGTCCGTCCGTCGGCGGAGGCCGACCAGCTCGTCGCGAGCCCCGGGACGAGCCTGCCGTCCGGGTCGAATTGGGTCAGGTTGTCGAACAGCAGCGCAACGGCCTCGCCGGTCGGCACATCGGTGGAGAGGGCCGGATCGAGCGAACGCGGGTCTGCGGTCCAGTAGTAGGTGAGCCCGGGAGGGATCCCGCTACCGCAGGCCGCCAACAGCAGGGCGAGAAGCGGGGCAACGCGACGGAACATCAGGCTCCGATGTGGGGCGGGGAAGTTGGCGTAACCCCTTCAACTAACCAGATTTAGGATATGTGGTCAATGACGCGCCCCTCCCCCCCTGCGGCTCGCCTTCTCGGGCGATGTGCGTTGGCGCTGTGCGCCAGTCTGTTCTGGCTCGCGGCGCCGGCTGCCGCACAGGAGGCACCCCTCGTCATTCGACAGCTGAAGTTCGAGGGGAACAAGGCGCTCGATGATCTGGTCCTCGCCGCCGCGATCAGCACCACGAACTCCTCCACCTTCGTGCGCTGGCCCATTCTGCGCGCGACCGGACTCGGCGAAAAGCGGCTCTTCAACGAACAGGAGTTCCGGCGCGATGTGGAGCGACTGCAGGTGCTCTACCGCCGCGCCGGCTATCGGGAAGTCTCCGTCGACACGCTGGTGCAGCGCACCGCGCGCGACGTGGAAATCACCATCACGATTCATGAAGGGGAGCCGCTCCGCCTGACGTCGCTCGCGCTGGTCGGGCTCGATTCCATTCCGGATCGTGCGCGTCTGGTGCGCGATCTCCCGATCGCCGTCGGCGACGTCTTCTCCCGATCCGAGCTCGCGGCCACGCGCGACACGATCCTGCTGCGCCTCTGGGATCTGGGCTACCCGGGGGCCACTGCGCCGCCGGGTCGCTTTGGGGAGGATCTCGTGCGCCATCAGGCCCAGGCGACGCTCGAGTTCCGTCCTGGCCCCGTCGCCGTCTTCGGGGACGTGACCGTGACGGGTCAAGTGCGCGTGGACTCGTCCTTCATCGCCTCGCTCGTGACCGCACGAGCCGGGAATCGCTATCGCTATCAGGATCTTTTCCGGTCACAACGCTCGCTCTATGCGTCGGAGCTCTTCCGCTTCGTGTCGGTCGGGATCGACACCACACGGTTCGAACCCGGTGACACGATCGTGCCGTTGTCGGTCGGGGTGATCGAGGGACGCGCCCATCGGGCTCGGCTCTCGGCAGGGTTCGGTACCAACGATTGCTTCCGGACCGGTGCCGGGTGGACCGCGCGGAATGTGGTGGGGAGTGGGCAGCTTCTCGACATCAACCTGCGCCTCTCGAAGATTGGCGTCGGCGACCCGCTCGACTTCGGGGCCGCGGATGCTCTCTGCTCGCCACTGCGAGACGACTCCGTCGGATCCCGGTTGGCCAACTACGGGGCGACGATCTCGCTGCGCCGCCAGAATTTTCTCTCCCCCAACAACACGGGCACGCTCTCGCTCTTCGCCGAGCGACGGAGCGAGTACAAAGTCTACCTGCGCGAGGAAGTCGGTGCCGCGCTCTCCGTGACGCGCGAGACGGCGAATCGGATTCCGATCACGCTCGGTTACCGGTTGTCGTACGGTCAGACCAATGCCAATCCAGTCTCGTTCTGCGCCTTCTTCAACGCCTGTGCCGCGGCCGACGTGGCACAACTCCAGGAACGCCGAGTCCTCGCGACCCTCTCGCTCAGCGCGGAACGTCTGCGGGTGAACAACCTGTTGGATCCGACCCGTGGGAGCATCCTCACGGCGGAGGCGACGGTCTCCTCACGGTACTTGGGGTCGTCAGAGTTGGAGCAGTTCACCCGGATCGTGGGCGATGCCTCGGGCTACCTGCCACTCACCCGAAACATCACGCTGGCCGGTCACCTCCGTCTCGGTGCGATCTTCTCGCCGACCGTGGACCTCACCACGAGTCGGCAGAACTT
The DNA here is from genome assembly GCA_024641735.1 of Gemmatimonadota bacterium. GTDB lineage: Bacteria > Gemmatimonadota > Gemmatimonadetes > Gemmatimonadales > GWC2-71-9 > Palsa-1233. The sequence continues at coordinate 2,506 of JAHECN010000160.1, forward strand.
CATCCCCCCCGAGCAGCGCTTCTATGCCGGTGGCCCGAACGACGTGCGCGGCTATGATCGCAACGAGCTTGGCCCTGTCGTCTATGTGGTTCCCGCTGACTCGATTGACGTGAACGGACAATTCGACTCCACGGCAGCCCGCATCTCCGCCACCGGAGGGAATCGCGTCGGGATCGCCAATCTTGAGCTGCGGCTCCCCTCGCCGATCTTTGCCACCCGGATGCGGTTCGTTGTTTTCGCGGATGCCGGGGCGCTCTGGGAGAGTGGCGGGACGGCGAAGATCCGTGTCACACCGGGGGCCGGCGTGCGCTTCGCCTCACCGCTCGGTCCGATCCGGTTCGATGTCGGCTACAATCGCTATCGCCTCGAACCCGGCGCGGTGTACACCAACACGCCGACGGGCGACCTGATCGTGGTGCGCACCGGCTTCGCGCGCGACCGTCTCCGCAGTACGACGCTGCACTTCTCGGTCGGGCACGCCTTCTGATGCGTCGCGTCCGGCGGATCCTGACCGCGGGCTTCATGATGCCGTTGCTGGTGTTGACGTGCGGCCTCATCGGCACGTCGGCGGCAGTCCTCTGGTCGCCGCCCGGACAACGGCTCCTGTCGCGCATTGTCACCGACTACATCACGGCTGGGGTGGCAGGGGAAGTGGTTGTCGGACGGATCCGGGGGTCGCTCTTCCGGCACGTGGTGCTCGAGTCGGTCACGCTCCGGGATTCGCTCGGCGTGGAGATCTTGAGGGCCGATCGGATCGAGGCACGCTATACCCTCGCCGATCTGGCGGCAGGGCGCCTGCTCTTTCACGATGTCCAGATTGATCGCCCGGTCATCCACCTGGCGCGCCTTCGCCGCAATCGGTGGAACTACGAGGAGCTCTTTCGCGTCGCGTCCGGTCCCGGGGGAGGGAAGCCGCCGCGCGTGGAATTGCGGGATGTGGCCATCCGCGATGGGAGCATCCGTGTCGACACGTGGACCGATTCAGTCGCCCCGCGGCTGCGGAGTTCCCGGAATGGTGCCGAACCTGCGCAACCGGATCTCGCCGAAACGAGCGATGGTCTGGTGCGGATCTACGGTATCAACGATCTGCATGCGAGCCTCCCGCTGATTCGCATCTCGACGCCAGATCGTGACCCCCTCCTCGTGAAGATCGGCGCATTGCGCGGCCGCCTTTCCGATCCGCTGCTCGAGATTGTGGCGCTCGAAGCCGAGATCACGACTGAAGGTGATTCGCTCAATTTCCGCATCGAGCGGGCAGAACTGCCGGCGACCCGCGTCAGCGGCGCGGGCAAGGTGAGTTGGCCGGACGGCCCGATCCGCTTCGACTTCTCCATGGTCGCAGACTCCGTGGACCTCGATGATCTGCGCTGGATCTCACCCGACTTTCCGTCGTGGCAAGGGAAGGGGCGTGTGGTCGCGTTTTCTCCTTCCAACACGCGGACCGATTATCGCCTCGAGCAACTCGTCCTCGGCAACGGCACCGCGCGCGCCGCAGGCAGCATGGTCGCGATCGTCGACGTGCCGCGCGGGCTCGGTTTCCGGGATCTCGATCTCGCGCTGACCAATGTGCCCGTTGGCGTCATGCGACCCTACCTCGACACGTTGCCGGTCGACGGGAGCCTCGATGGCCGACTCCGGCTCGACGGTTTCCTCGATGCGATGCGTGTGGCGGGGGAACTGCAATTCACCGACGCGCTCGTGGCGGGACGGCCGACGTCGCGCTTTCGCACGGATGGGGTGATCCATTTCGGGAGTACCACGGGCGCGGTCTTCGACGAGTTCCAATTGCTCGATGCCACCGTGGCGCTTGGCACAGTGCACCGCATGGTGCCGGCGATGCTGCTGCCCGGCAATCTCCATCTGGTGGGCCGCCTCAACGGCCAATGGGAGAACGCTCGCTTCAACGGGCTTGCCGAACACTTCGCGCCGAACCTGGCGGTCTCGCGCCTCCTCGGCATGGTGCAGTTGGACACACGCGGTGTCGACCTCGGCGTCACGATGGACGCAATGTTCGATCGTCTCTCATTCGATGCCCTCCGAACTGGATACCCCGACCTCACGCCGCGAGGTGGTCTGACTGGGCATGTCGTGACATCGGGGACACTGGCCGCGTTGCAGGTCGATGCCGATGTGGCCGGGGACATCGGGGATCTGCGTGCGACGGGACTCGTCACCACCCTGGCACCGCGTTACGGTGCCGATTCGCTTTCCCTGCACTTCACCCGACTCGATCTGGATGCCCTGCTCGGCCGCGGTGAATCGACGGCGCTGAACGGTTCCATGCTCGTGCAGGGCACCATCGATTCTGCCGTTGCGCCGGTGGGCCGGATGGATCTCCATCTCGATCGCTCACGTGTTGGTGGCCTCACCTTTGACGAAGCGGTGATGCAGGTCGTGGCGGCGAACGGCATGGTGGCGATCGAACGCGCGGATGTGCAGTGGCCGGAAGGTCAGGCGCAGGCAGTCGGGACGCTGGGTTGGACCGCGCCGGATTCGGGTGCCCTGCACGTGGAGGCCTGGGCCTCCTCGCTGGCGCCGTTCGACTCGCTGTTGCGCGCGATGACGGGGATGACACCGGACACCCTGACGCCGCGGGCGCTCGACGGGCTCGCGCTGTTGACGTTGGACGTGCATGGGGCGCTCGACAACTCGCACGTGGTCGCGCATGTCGACGCTGAAGATTTGCGGCTGGACGACTGGAGCGTCGGGGTCTTCGCGGCCGACGTCACCGCCGACTCCCTCGGTGCGCGTGCGCTGCAGATGACGCTCACCGCAGATTCGGTCGGGATGGGAACCCTGCTCGGTCGCACCGTCGCCGTGAATCTGGAAGGCCGCCTCGACTCCCTCCGAGTGCAGGGCGGCGGCGCCTTCAACGACCTCCAGGTCAACGGGCTCGGTACCTGGCAAGAGGATTCGTTGGGCCAACGGATCGGATTGGATTCCCTCGCGCTGCACTTTCCGCGGCAACAGTGGCGACTGACCAAACCCACACTTTTGCGGGTCACCGATCGGCAGGCTTCTCTCACGGACACCCTGCTGCTGGAGACACGCGACGGCAGTGGCAGCATCACGCTGGTCG
>JAHECN010000161.1 GCA_024641735.1 Gemmatimonadota bacterium
ATGAACCGTCGCGGCCGCACAGCGCGGCATCCAACGGCATCGCGGAGTACAACGGCTGGCTCTACTTCACGCTGAGCGATTTCCAGAGTGACGTCTGGGTGGCGACGGTGAAGGGGTTGGCTAAGTGAGCGACGCCCTGACCCGCCTGACCGCAGCCCTCGCTGATCGCTACGTGATCGAGCGGGAGCTCGGCGCGGGAGGGATGGCCACCGTGTATCTCGCCGAGGACTTGAAGCACGAACGCAAGGTGGCGATCAAGGTATTGCGTCCCGAGCTGGCTGCGGTCATCGGCGCCGAGCGCTTCCTCAAGGAAGTGAAGACGACCGCGAATTTGCAGCATCCACACATTCTCGGATTGATCGATTCCGGCGAGAGCGACTCGCTACTCTGGTACGCCATGCCGTACGTTGATGGTGAGTCGCTTCGCGATCGCCTCGATCGCGAGAAGCAGTTGCCGGTGAACGACGCGGTCCGGCTGGCGAGCGAAGTCGCCGCCGCGCTCGATTACGCGCACCGGCACGGCGTGATTCATCGCGACATCAAGCCCGAGAATATCCTGCTGCACGACGGCAGCGCCCTGGTGGCCGACTTCGGGATCGCACTCGCTGCAAGTACCGCTGGCACGCGGATGACCGAGACCGGCATGTCGCTCGGTACGCCGCACTACATGTCCCCCGAACAGGCGATGGGGGAGCGGGAGATCACGCCACGCAGCGATGTGTACGCGCTGGGCTGCGTCACCTATGAAATGTTGGTGGGGGAACCTCCGTTTACCGGCCCGACCGCGCAATCGATTGTGGCCAAGGTGATGACCGAGAAGCCTGCACCGCTGGTGACTCGACGGCAGCGCATTCCGTATCATGTCGAGGATGCCGTGCTCACGGCGCTGGAAAAGCTGCCCGCGGATCGGTTCGCCACAGCCGCCGAGTTCGCGACCGCGCTCGCCGCGCCCGGGAGCACGGCTGCGTCCCATGCGTCAGGCCGCATGCGTCCCGCCGTGAGTGCGCGATCGCGCCGTATCCGACTCGGCTTTGCACTGGTCGGGGTTACCGGACTGATCGCGGCCGCGTTTCTGGTCGGTCGCGGTCGCGGCGCCGACACCGCCTTCGGCCAGGTGGCATTCGATCAGCGGACCTGGGGCCATGAAGCGGTGTTCGTGGCGCGCTTCACCCATGATGGTCAGGCCGTGGTCTACAGCGCGGCTCCCGAGGGCAGCAATCCACAGATCTTCATCATTCGGCCCGAGTACCCGACGCCGAATCCGATCGGCGATCCCGGCATGCAGCTCCTGTCGGTCTCGTCGAATGACGAACTCGCGGTGCTGGTCAACCCAGTGTATCTGGGTTTCCGGTTGTTCACTGGCACGTTGGCCCGGATGCCGCTCGGCGGCGGCGCCCCACGGGAACTGCTCACCGACGTGCGCGAGGCGGACTGGTCGCCCGACGGATCGCAACTCGCGATCATTCGCGAAGTGGGCGGCAAGGACCGACTGGAGTATCCGATCGGCACGGTCCTCTACGAGTCCGCCGCCGGCTACCTTTCCGATGTTCGGGTGTCGCCCACGGGCGACCGGGTTGCCTTCATGGAACACCCGATGAAGTACGACGATCGTGGCGTGGTGGGCGTCGTGGCGCTGGATGGCACGCACCAGGTCCTCACCGCCGAATACTGGGGCCTGGAGGGAGTCGCCTGGACACGGGAGGGTGATAGGATCCTCTTTGCCGCGTCGAAGAACGCCGGATTTTTCCAATTACACTCGGTGGATTTCGCTGGCCACGACCAGTTGATCCTGCCGAGCGCGGGCACCCTCACCATGCACGACGTGGGGATGACCGGGCGCTGGTTGATCGCACGGGACGACGAAATCACCCGGCTCCTCGTCAAGCCGCCCGGGGTCGACGTAGAGCAGGACTATTCCTGGCTGAACAACACCTTTGAGGCCCGGTTATCGGGGGATGGGACGCTGGTGGCATTCGGCGATGCGAGCCGTGATGCGGGCGCGACGTACCGGACCATGCTGCGCAAGACCGACGGCTCGGCTGCGGTCGCTTTGGGAGAGGGTTTTCCGAAGATGGTGTCCCACGACAAGCGCTGGGTCCTCAGCGTTGCCCTCACTGTTCCCCCTGCGCTGCTGCTCTATCCCGTGGGGCCAGGGGAGACGCGCCGTCTCGACACCGGCGAACTGGCTTCGTACAGTGATGCCCGATTCTTCCCCGGCGACTCGATCCTGCTGATCTGCGGCAACGAACCGGGACATTCGGCTCGGTGTTACGTGCGCCCACTCGCTGGCGGCGTCCTCCGTCCCATCACGCCCGAAGGCACAACCCCCGGTGCAGTCATCTCGCCCGATGGACAAACGGTGCTGGCTCGGACGGCGACCGGTTACGCGCTCTATCCGGTGAATGGTGGCACCGCGCGTGCGGTGCCGGCCCTCGCATCGGACGACGACGTGGTGCGCTGGAGCCCTGACGGGCGGTCGCTCTGGATCACCCGTGACCGGCAGGTTCCCCTCAAGGTTGAGCAGCTCGACCTTGCCACAGGGCGTCGGACAGTGATGATGGTCCTTGAGCCGTCCAATCGGGCCGGGATTGTCAATCTGAGCGGACTTTCGCTCGCCGATGATCCCCGCGTCTATGCGTACGCGAGCGTCGAGCGGGTCTCACAACTCTTTGTCGTGACGGGGATGCAATGAACGCTGGTCTGGAACGCCTCACCGCCGCGCTCGCCGACCGCTACACCATCGAGCGCGAGCTTGGCCAGGGTGGGATGGCCACCGTCTACCTGGCCCAGGACCTGAAGCACGACCGCAAGGTCGCCATCAAGGTCCTCAAGCCTGAGCTCGCCGCCGTCCTCGGCGCCGATCGCTTCGTGGTCGAGATCAAGACCACCGCGGCCCTCCAGCACCCGCACATCCTGCCGCTCTTCGACTCAGGCAGCGCCGACGGCTTCCTCTTCTACGTCATGCCCTTCATCCAGGGCGAGACGCTGCGAAGCAAGCTCGATCGCGAGACCCAGTTCGGCATCGATGAGGCGGTGCGCATCGCCCGCGACGTGGCCGACGCGCTCGACTACGCCCACCGCCACGGCGTGGTCCACCGCGACATCAAGCCCGAGAACATCCTGCTCCACGATGGCCGGCCGATGGTCGCGGACTTCGGCATCGCGCTGGCGCTCTCCGCCGCCGCCGGGGGCCGGATGACCGAGACCGGCATGAGTCTCGGCACGCCGCACTACATGAGTCCCGAGCAGGCGACCGCCGACAAGGAGATCTCGGGCCGGAGCGACATCTACTCGCTCGGCAGCGTGCTGTACGAGATGCTCGCGGGCAATCCGCCGCACGTGGGGAATTCGGCGCAGCAGATCATCATGAAGATCATCGCCGAGAGCGTCGAGCCGGTGACCAAGTACCGGAAGTCGGTGCCGCCCAACGTGGCGGCGGCGGTGGCGAAGTCCCTGGAGAAGCTCCCGGCCGATCGCTTCGAGAGTGCCAAGGCCTTTGCGGAGGCACTGGGCAACACGGCGTTCACCACGATGCACACGGCGGGGAGTGGTGGTCACGCGACCGCGTCGCGCCGAAGCCGTTGGGTGACGCCGGTCGTTGGCCTGGTGCTACTCGCTACCGGACTCGGCCTCGGTGCCCTGCTCACCCGCCGTCCGGCGCCGGCACCGCAGGTGGTGCGCTTCACATTTCCGGCGGGTCCGGGCCAGCGGCTGAGCTTCAATCGTGGCGTCGACGCCACGTTTGCGCTCTCACCCGACGGAACCCGGATTGCGTATGCCGCCTTCGATTCCGGTGCGACGCAGGCGACGCTGCACGTGAGATCGCTCGACCAGTTCACTTCGGTCTCGTTTCCGGGCACCGAAGGCGCCTTCAATGTGTTCTGGTCTCCCGACGGGCTGTGGATCGGCTTCCTGACGGTACAGCGCACCATGGGCAAGGTCGCGGCCAGCGGCGGACCGGTCAGCCAGCTCGCCGTTAGCGCGGATCGCAACACTGGCGCGCCCTCGTGGGGTGACGATCATTTCATTGTCTACCACGACAACGATCGCGCCATGCGCGTGAGTGACGGCGGTGGTGCGACGATGCCGCTCGTCGATTCGACCAAGAATCCACGCGGATCGACGGCACCGGTGGTGCTCCCCGGCAGCCGCGCCGTGCTGTTGGCAGTTTGCAGCGGCGTGCCGTCCTCCGGATGCGACCGCGATCTCGGCGTGATGGATCTCGCCACCGGCGATCTCAAGGTCCTCGTCGCCGGCGCGACGCGCGGCTGGTATCTGCCGAGTGGTCACCTCGTCTACGGCACCAAGGAGGGGGCCCTGTTCGCGGTGGCGTTTGACCTGAAAGCACTCGCTGTCACGAGCGCCCCGGTCGGGGTACTCGACGGAGTTCAGGTGAGCAGCGGCTATTCGCTCCCCCAGGTGACGTTCTCGCCGTCAGGCACGATGGCGTACGTCCCCAGCGGCGCCCAAGCGAGTGCGGTGATCGTGCAGCGGGACCGCTCCGGGCGGGAAGAAGTGATCGTGGCAAAGCCGGGATCGTATCAGCACCCGCGACTCTCACCCGATGGCCGGCAACTCGTGCTCGTGGATCCAGACGCGAAAGGCGTCAACCAGGTCTGGATCCATGACCGGGCGTCCGTGACCACGCGACAGCTCACCTTCGACGGGACAAGCGTCCGTCCAACCTGGTCACCGGATGGCCTTCGCGTGGCCTTCTCGACCTCGCGCGCCGGCGGGGAATGGAACGCCTGGTCCGCCCCTGCCGATGGGTCGAATGCGGGCGAGCGAATGGGAGAAGGTCGGCAAGTGATCGGTGCCACGGCCGTGTTCTGGACCCGGGACGACAAGTGGCTCGTGGTCGACGGCCCGCCCGATGACAACAAGGGTCCCGGCGGTGAGGATATCTATGCCATCCCCACGTCCGGCACGCCACGCACCATGCAGGCGGCCGTGGCGACGCCGTTCGACGAGCAGAGTGGCGAGGTCTCGCCCGACGGGAAGTGGATTGCCTACCTCTCCAACGACGCCGGCAGGTATCAAGTCTACGTGCAGCCATTTCTGGCACCGGGCGGCCGGACGCTGATCTCGGCGGGCCGCGCGGCCGAAGCCACGTGGCTGTCGAACAACGAGCTCGCCTACAACAACACCGAAGGCGACAGCCTCACCCTGGCCCGTCTCGAATTCGGACCCACCATCACGGTCACCCGAAAGGCCCTGTTTGATCTCCGGCCGTACCAGCGAGGCACGCAGTCGAATCGGAACTACGACGTCTCGGCCGACGGCCAGCGCTTTGTCTTCGTGAAGTCGCTCACGGGCGACGAGCGCACCGAGCCGGTCGTCGTGCTGAACTGGATGGCCGAGATGAAGCGGCTGATGGCGGCGGCGGGGGTGAAGTGAGCGCTGCCTTCGATCGGCTGGCCGCGGCGCTGAGCGACCGCTACACCCTCGAGCGCGAGCTCGGCGCTGGCGGCATGGCCACGGTCTACCTCGCCGAGGACATCAAGCACCAGCGCAAGGTGGCCATCAAGGTGCTGCGGCAGGAACTCTCTGCC
>JAHECN010000162.1 GCA_024641735.1 Gemmatimonadota bacterium
ACGGCCACGTCCAGCGCCCCAAGGCGCTCGAGCAGCCACGACGGCGTCTCGGCGATGATTGCAAGTGGATCCTGATCCCCGAGGAGCGCCATCGTCTCGGTGACGTAGGCGGTGGTGGTCGGGGATGGGTGGCTGGGCGTGGTCATGCGGAATCTCCCACGACGCACATCGCGTCGCCATAACTGTAGAAACGGTAGCCAGTGGCCACCGCGTGCCGATAGGCCGCCATTGTGGTCGCATGCCCCGCAAACGCCGCCACCAACATCAGCAGCGTGGAGCGGGGCAGGTGAAAATTGGTGATCAGACGATCCACTACCCGGAAAGTGTAGCCTGGGGTGATCATGATGTCGGTGTCGGCCGGTCCGCCTGCCACTTGGCCCGCCTCCGTGGCGGAGCTTTCGAGGGCGCGCACCACCGTGGTGCCGACGGCCCACACCTTCCCGCCACGTGCTCGGCAGGCGGCAATCGCCGATGCGGTCGCCGCCGGGATCTCGAAATGCTCGCTGTGCATCCGGTGCTCACTGATCTCTGCGACCTCGACCGGCTTGAAGGTGCCCGGCCCAACTTCGAGGTCGAGTTCAACGATCGTCACGCCGTTGGCTCGCAGGGTGCCCAGCAACGCCGGCGTGAAATGCAGCCCGGCCGTCGGTGCCGCGACGCTCCCTTCGCGTGCGGCGTAGACGGTCTGGTAGCGATCCTCGTCTTCCGTGGTCGGACTGCGTGTGATGTACGGCGGCAACGGAAGCCGACCATACTTGGCGATCGCATCCTCCGCGCGCAGTCCCACGAAGCGCACCCGCCGAAAGCCGTCTGCTGTCTCCTCGATCGTTTCGATCGCCGCGTCATCACCGAGCGTAATCCGTTTGCCGGGACGCATGGCACTTCCCGGCTTTCCCATGGCGATCCAACTGTCGTCGGGCGCGGGATGGATCAACAGCACTTCCGCCATGCCCTTGCCGGAGGGGCGGACACCATGGAAGCGCGCATGGCGGACCTTGGTCGCGTTGACCACGAGGAGGTCGCCGGCGGGAATCAGGTTCGTGATGTCAGCAAAGTGGCGATCCTGGATGGGCGCCCCAACGGCGCCTCGGTCAACCACCAACAGGCGCGATCCACCCCGCTCGGCGCTCGGGTGCTGGGCGATCTGCGCGTCGGGGAGATGGAAGTCGAAGTCGGCCGTGGTCCAGTGTCGCTCAGCCATCGAGCAAGGACGTCTGCGGATCACCCGGGCGCGCGGGAGGCGTGAGGCCGAGTCGGCGATAGGCGTGCGCGGTGGCGACGCGACCACGCGGTGTGCGCTCGAGGAACCCCTGCTGCAACAGGTACGGCTCGTACACCTCTTCGACCGTGGCCGTGTCCTCCCCGACCGACGCGGCAATCGTGGCCAACCCGACGGGCCCGCCGTCAAACTTTTCGATGATCGCCGCCAGGATGCGCGAATCCATGTCGTCGAGGCCGAACTCATCGACGTTCAAGCGCGCGAGCGCTTCCGCTGCCACGGACGCGGTGATCTCGCCATCGGCGCGGACTTCCGCGTAGTCGCGCACGCGTCGGAGCAGTCGGTTGGCCACGCGTGGCGTGCCGCGCGCGCGACGGGCGATCTCACTGGCACCGGCCACGTCCATCGTCACCCCAAGCACCGCGGCGGAACGCGTCACGATGGCGGCGAGATCTTCGACGGGATAGAAATGGAGACGCTCCACCAGTCCGAAGCGGGCACGCATCGGCGGTGTCAGCAGGCCAAAACGGGTGGTCGCTCCGACCAGCGTGAAGCGCTCGATCGCCATCGGGAGGGTCTGCCCGTGTGGACCATCACTGAGGCGCACGTCGACGCGGAAATCTTCCATCGCAGGATACAGGAATTCTTCCAGCGTGGGCCGCAGCCGATGGATTTCGTCGATGAAGAGGATGTCGCCGGGACCGAGTCCGGTCAGCAAACCGACCAGATCGCCCGGCTTCTCGAGGACGGGGCCTGAGGTGGTGCGACACTGGACACCCATCTCACGCGCCATGAGCATCGCCAAGGTGGTCTTGCCGAGGCCCGGTGGCCCGAAGAAGAGCACATGGTCCAGCGCTTCACCGCGCTTCCGCGCCGCGTCAATCGAGATCTGCAGAGAGGTCGTGACTTGCGACTGTCCGACAAATTCATCCAGCCGCGATGGCCGCAACGCCTGTTCCGCGCCTCCCTCGTCGGGAAGCGCGGCTGGTGTCGTGACTTCGAGGCGGTCGCTCATCGGGTCAGGCGGCCTTCGCGTCCCAACGCACCGGCGTGTCGCCACGCGCGATCGTGTGCTTCAAGCGACAATGCACGCAGCGATCGGCGCCGTCGCTCGCCTTGGGCGCGAGCAGCTTGCGATTGGTCGTGCCGCAACGGGTGCAGAGCCATTCGGCGGTCTGGGTCGGGCGGGCGGTGGACCACATCAGGTCACTTCCTGGTGAGTTCGTTGAGGGCACGCCGGAGCAGTGCGCCCGTTTCGAGCGATTCCGATCCTTCGGTGGCGATCCGCACCGCATTTTCGGCGAGTGCCGCGGCGTAGCCGAGTCCAACAAGCGCGCGCGCCGCGTCGGCCGAAGGCGATGCTACGGGTGCGGCCGCGGGCAGATCATCCAATCGGTCTGCCAGTTCGAGCGCGATCCGCTCAGCCTTCTTCTTTCCGATCCCCGGCACACTGGAGAGGACGGCCAGATCACGATCCCGAATCGCACGGACGGTGCGTTCGGGGCCAAGCGACGACACGATCGTCAGAGCGAGTCGTGCACCGACCCCAGCCGCGCCCATCAGTCGACGGAAGACCGCGCGCTCAATCAATCCATCGAAGCCATAGAGCGACCAGGCGTCCTCGCGGACGACAAGTTCCGTGAGCAGGTGCACCTCGGCGCCGGCCGCGGGGAGTCGTTCGAAGGTGCCAAGCGGAACATCAACCAGATAGCCGATGCCGCCGGCCGTTTCGATGACGATGCCGGCCGGGTCCCGCAGTGTCAGCGTGCCTCGCACCGAGGCGATCATCGTGCACCACCCGCGAGTCGGGCGCGCGGCGTGAGCCGCATCAGCTGCGTCAGCGCGATGGCCACGCCATCGGCGGCGTCTGCGGGGGACGGTGGCTCCACGAGGCGGAGCAATCGCGTCACCATGGTGCCCACCTGCTGCTTCGTCGCGGCGCCCATTCCGGTGGTCGCCCGCTTCACTTCGGCGGGAGAAATCTCAGCGATGGGCAGTCCGGCACGCTCGCCGGCCAACAGGACGACACCGCGCGCATGGCCGAGGATCAGCGCACTGCGTGCATTCTTGCCGTGAAAGATGCCTTCGACGGCCAGCGCGTCCGGATGGTGGCGCTCAATCAGCGCCGTGACCGCGTCGTAAATGATGGCGAGCCGACAGGCCAGCGTTTCCTTTGGCTTGGTGCGCACCACGCCGCACTCGACCAGCCGCGCTTGCGTGCCCGCACCACCGGTGACGACACCGTACCCAAGTGTCGCGGTGCCCGGGTCGATGCCGAGCACGGTGAGGGGCGGGACGGTGGTCAGCTGTCGCTCTCCTCGAGATCCAGGGCGTCCACGTCAAGATTGGTGAAGACCTTGGAGACGTCGTCGAGTTCCTCGAGCAGGTCGATCAGTTTCAATACCCCTTCGGCATCCTTCGCTTCCGGCTTCACCAGATTCTGTGGCACCATCGCGAGCTCTGCCGACTCCGGAACGCGCTGCTTGGCGGCGAGGGCATCGATGACGGCGTGGAACATCGTCGGCTCGGTGCTGACCACGTAATACTCGCCATCCACCTCGAAGTCCGACGCGCCCGCATCGAGGGCATCCTCCATCATCTGGTCTTCTGGCGCGGTGGTGATCGGGAAGAGGAGTTGCCCCTTCTTCTCGAACATCCAGGACACAGAATTCGAGGTGCCGAGATTGCCGTGGTTGCGCGAGAACGCGTGACGGATGTCGGCGACGGTCCGATTGGCGTTGTCGGTCGAGGCTTCGATCAGGATCGCGATGCCACCGGCCCCATAGCCCTCATAGGTGACCTCTTCGTACGAGGCGCCCTCGAGTTCTCCGGTGCCCTTTTTGATGGCCCGTTCGATGTTCTCGTTCGGCATGTTGCCGGCCTTGCCATCGTCCACCGCCTTCCGGAGTCTGGCATTGCTGGCGACGTCCCCGCCTCCCGCCTTGGCGGCGACGGTGATTTCGCGAATGAGTTTGGTCCAAGCGGAGGCGCGCCGGTTGTCGGTGATCGCCTTCTTGCGCTTGATGGTCTTCCATTTGCTGTGTCCAGCCATCGTCCCTTCCTCCTGACAGAACGGGAGAATAGCCAACGGCGGAGCGGGCGGCAACGCGGCTCCCCGCTTGCCCTCCCCCAACGCTGACGCTAGCGTTCCCGCATGCGTATCCCAACGGTCATTCTCATGTCGCTCACGCTGGCCCCGCTCGCGGCGTGCCAGTCCTCCAAGCCCCCGGTCGAAGAGGTCAAGCAGGCGGGCCTCGAAGTGCTGCCGAACATCCCGATGCCACCGGATGGGGAAATCCTGACCTCGCAGTCCACGGCCGAAGCGATCCAGATGGTCACGGTGACGGCCCGCTCGGTCGATTCGGTCTTGACTTATTACCGGGCCCTGTTGGGCAAGGAGCCCTACCGCCTCGTCAGCGAAACGACGACGCCGGACGGCATGACGTCGTTCTTCGTGGAGCAGGATGGTCCGGGACTCTGGGTGACGGTGCAGAAGAACGGAGAGACCGGCTCGATGGTAACAATCATCGGGGCGGAAGCAGATACGGCCGCGGTGGCGGCGGCAAAGCGCGCGGCGATGGAGAGGCCGGCGGAGCTCCTCCCGTCGGGGACGCGGAAGCCGAACTAGGCGTCGCCCAGGTCCTCGAAGCGGAGCCACTTGGCGGCGAAGTAGAGATCTGCTGCGCCGCCAGCTCCGTGACGATCTTTCAGCACATGTACCTCCGCCGCGCCGGACACGCCTGCATCGGTGGAGTACAGCTCCTCTCGGTACAATCCCAACACGACATCGGCATGCTGTCGAATCGGCCCGGCCGCAGTGAAGTCCGCGATGATCGGGCGCCGATCGGCGCGAGATCCCGCGGCATCTCCCGCGTGGACCACGAGCAGCACTGGGGCCTGATGGGCGATCGCGAGACGTTTGGCTGCCGCCACGCGCATCGCCGCCGCTTCCTCGGCTCCGCGCCCTTCGACTTCGAGCCCCTCCAGGCAATCCACGACGAGCAGGTCCCACTCCGGGCTGACGTCACCGAGATCAACCGGCCAGCCGGCGACGGGTTGGGCTTCGAAAGTGATGGTCAGCGCGCGCAAGGCGAGCGCCACCTCCGCGATCTCGCCTCGACGGAGGTCGTCCAACAGATCCCCGGTCAATTCATCCATCGTGGCCTTGGCGCTCAGCGCTAGAGCACGTTCCGCGAGCCGCGTTGCGCTCATTTCGGTGCTCAACACCGCGACCCGGTGGCCCTGCGTGGCGACACGGACCGCGATCCCGAGGGCCAGGGCGCTCGAGCCGCTCCCGCTGTCGCCGCCCA
>JAHECN010000163.1 GCA_024641735.1 Gemmatimonadota bacterium
CGCGCCGCGCCTCCAAATTGCCGAGGCGAAGTTCCGAGGCGAGACCCAGTTTGATGCGTGCCGCACCGTCACTCACCTTGCGCGTGACAAATTCAATCCCGCGGCGGGGGGACTCGTGGTTAAACAGAATACCGCTCACCGCGTACATCCCGTAGGACTCACGATAGTTGACGGTGATCCAGTGGCCGTACAGCTTCGCGACCCCATACGGTGAGCGCGGGTAGAACGGTGTGTCCTCGTCCTGTGGGGTCTCGACGACCTTGCCGAACATCTCCGAGGAGGACGCCTGATAGAACCGCGCCGTGGGGCAGGCAAGACGGACCGCCTCCAGAATCCGGGTCACGCCAAGCGCCGTGAACTCCCCGGTCAAGACAGGCTGGGTGAAGGAGGTCGGGACGAAGGACTGGGCGGCGAGGTTGTAGACCTCATCCGGCTGCACGTCCTTGATCACCATCGTCAAGGAATGCTGGTCGAGCAGGTCCGCGGTGACGATTTCCACTTGGGGAATCAGATGGTCGATCCGCTCATAGGAGTGGTGCGACGTCCGCCGGACCACGCCAAACACCTGATAACCCTTGGCCAGCAGGTGCTCCGCGAGGTACGAACCGTCCTGTCCGGTAATCCCGGTGATCAAGGCCTTGGGCATGAAAACCTCTGGGGAGTTGTCAGAAGAGGCCCCTTCCGATACATTTGAGGGCTTCTGGTGTTTTGCGATTTTTGACCGCAGCAAGTGAGGATGTCATGGCGCGTGTGTGCACCATGTGCGACAAGGGCCCGACGACCGGCAACCACGTGAGCCATGCCAACAACCGGCGGAAGCGTCGCTGGTACCCGAACCTGCAAACGGTGCGTGTCCTCGTGGACGGCGCGCCGCGCCGGGTGCGGGTCTGCACCAAGTGCATGAAGAGCGGCAAGGTGGTCAAGGCCGTCAAGGTCGTCCTGGCAGAGGTCAGCGCGACCAGCTGAGACTGACCCAACATAGCGGACCCCCGGGTGGCTGCCTTTCAGGTAGCCACCCGTTTCCGTTCCCGGGACAGCGGCGGATTGAAAAAAAGGGGACCCGAGGGTCCCCTTCCGTCCAACACGCCGACCCCGAGCACGTGGCATCACTCGCCGACGAGCTCGATCCGCGCCATCTCGGCGCCATCACCAGGACGGTGCCCCAGCTTGAGGATGCGGGTGTAGCCGCCAGGACGCGCGGCGAAGCGCGGACCAATCTGCTTGAACAGCTTGGTCAAGATCGTCTTGTTGGGGATCTTCTGCTCGACCTGCCGGATGGCGTGGAGATCACCCCGGCGCGCGAGCGTGATGATCTTCTCCGCGTAGGGGCGGATTTCCTTCGCCTTGGCGACAGTCGTGGTGATCGCTTCGTGCTCGAACAGGGAGGCGGCCATGTTGCGCATCATCGCCCGCTTGTGGCTGGCGGTACGCGACAGCTGGCGTCCCTTGGCATTGTGCCGCATTGCTTACTCTTCCTCGCCGCTGGCAGCCGTAACGGCCGGCAGCGATCCGTGATCGGTGATCCGGAGGTCGCCATCGACCTCATCGAACTTCATGCCGAAATTCAGTCCTTCGCGCTGGAGCATCTCGGCGATCTCCTGCACGGCCTTCTCACCGATGTTCTTCACTTCACCCAGGTCCTTCGGGGTGAACTCCACCAGATCCTTGAGGGTCCGGATCGAGGAATTCTTGAGCGAATTCAGCGAGCGCACCGAGAGCTGGAGGTCATCGATCGGCCGGGCGAGCGAGGCAGCCAGGCCACTGGGCGCCGGGGCGCCAGCGGGTGCATCGACCTGATCGTCGACCGGAGCGGCATGCACTGGCACCTTGCCAAACTCGACAAAGTAGCGGAAGTGCTCCTGGGCGAGGGCGGCCGCATAGGCGAGCGCGTCCTCAGGGGAAATCGTGCCGTCCGTCTCGACCGACAAGGTCAGGCGGTCGTAGTCGGTCCGCTGGCCAACACGCGTCTCGGCGACGGTGAAGTTGGCGCGACGCACCGGGTTGTAGATCGCATCGATCCGGACGAGGTCCACCGGGAAGGAGCGGTCCGTCGGGTGCATCTCCGACTCGACGTAGCCACGGCCCTTGTTGACGTACAGCTCGCAGATCACTTCGCGGTCGTCCTGCACCGTGAAGAGGAGCTGGTCCGGATTGAACACTTCACAATGGCCGGTATCCTGAATATCCCGCGCGTACACCGGGCCGGGACCCTTGGCAGTGATCGTCAGAATCGACTCATCGACGCTCGGATCGAGCACCAAGGTCAACGCCTTGAGGCGCTGCACGATCTGGTGCACATCTTCCAGCACGCCCTGCACCGTCTGGTGCTCGTGGACGACGCCGTCGAGGCGGAAGCCCCAGACCGCAGTCCCGCGCAACGACGAGAGGAGCATGCGACGCAACGAGTTGCCAAGGGTGTGCCCGAAGCCACGCTCCAACGGCTGGAGACGGAACTCGGCCACCCTCGGGTCATCATCCCGCTTCGTCATTTCGACGACTTGCGGACGAACCAATCCAGTCAGATCAATACTCATCGGCTCCCGTATCCCCCAATTACTTCGAGTAGAGCTCGACGATCAACTGCTCCTGCGCGGCGACCGGAATGGCCTCGCGGGTGGGCAGTTCGAGGAGCCGACCGGCCGCCTTCTCGGCATCCACCGAGATCCAGGAAACCGTCGCGCCACGTGAAGCCTGATCCTGAGCCACCTTAACCGCGAGCATCTCGCGATCGGCTGGCGCCACACGGACTTCCTGGCCCGGGAGCACCTTGTAGCTCGGGATGTCAAGCTTCCGACCGTTCACTTCGACATGTCCGTGACGCACCAACTGACGCGCCGCACGACGCGACGCAGCAAAGCCCATCCGGTACACGATGTTGTCCAACCGCGTCTCAAGTGCCACGAGCAGGTTGGTGCCCTTCATGCCGGGCAGGTGCGAGGCACGCGTGAACGTGGTGCGGAACTGGGTCTCCGTGAGACCATACATCCGCTTCACCTTCTGCTTCTCACGCAACTGCTTGGCGTATTCCGAGGTCTTGCGGCCACGACCCATGTTCTGGCCATGCTGGCCGGCCGGATAGGCGCGGCGCTCGATGGCGCACTTTTCGGTCAGGCAGCGGGTGCCCTTGAGGAACAACTTGGTTCCTTCGCGACGGCAGAGGCGGCAAGCCGGCCCAGTATATCGTGACATGGTCTAGACCCTCCGCTTCTTCGGCGGACGGCACCCGTTGTGTGGAATCGGCGTCACGTCGCGGATCGACGCCACCTTGAGACCGACCGAGGCGAGCGCCTGGATGGCGGACTCGCGCCCGCTTCCCGGACCCTGCACCCGGACATGCACCTTGCGGAGGCCGAGGTTCAGCGCTTCGCGCGCTGCGTTCTCCGAGGCCACCGTGGCAGCGAACGGCGTCGACTTCTTGGAACCCTTGAAGCCCGCCTTCCCTGCCGTTCCCCAGGCAATCGTGTTGCCGCGGAGATCGGTGATGGTAATCAGCACATTGTTGAACGTCGCCGAGATGTGAACCATCCCTTCCGACTCGACAATCTTCTTCGAGCGCTTGGCGCCCGACCGGGGTGCAGTAGTAGGTGCCGTCATTTACTTCTTCGTCGCCTTCTTCTTGCCGGCGATGGCCCGACGTGGGCCCTTCTTCGTCCGGGCGTTGGTATGGGTGCGCTGGCCGCGAACCGGCAGGCCCCGACGATGGCGGATGCCACGATAGCTGCCGATGTCCATCAATCGCTTGATGTTCATGGCAACCTCGGTGCGCAACGCGCCCTCGGTCTTGACGGACCGTTCGATGACCTGCCGCAGGCGGCCGACCTCGACGTCCGTGAGATCCCGCACGCGGGTATCTGCGTTGATGCCGGTCTCGGCGATGATCTTCTGGCTCGTCACGCGCCCGATCCCGAAGATGTACGTCAGTCCGATTTCGACGCGCTTGTCGCGCGGGAGGTCGACGCCTGCAATACGTGCCATATCTAGCCCTGCCGCTGCTTATGCTTTGGGGTGCGCTTACAGATGATGCGCGTCACACCCCGACGCTTCACCACCCGACAGCTCTCGCAAATCGGCTTTACACTCGAACGAACCTTCACAATACACTCCGAAACCTAGGGTTGCGGGACAGCACGACAAGATACCGGCGCAAAACGCCTCACGCAAGGGGATGACGGCGAACCGTCAGCGGCGAACAGCGAATCCCTCAGCCCACGGCCGTCCGCGTTGCGGACAGAAACGCCTCGTAGGCTACTTTGGGGTCCTCTGCGGCCGTGATCGGCCGACCGACCACCAGGTCCGTTGCCCCGGCTGCGACGGCTGCCTCTGGGGTGGCCACGCGGGTCTGATCGGCGAGCGCATCCTCTGCCCGCCGGATCCCCGGCACCACGATTCGACCCGTCCCCACGACTCCCGCCACGGCCGCCAACTCCTCCGCCGAGCAGACCACCCCGGACGCCCCCGCCGCCATCGCCATCTGGGCCAGGCGAGAAACCTCCTGCCGGAGATCCACCTCACTCCGTCCGGTGAGGATTGCGAAGCCCGCCGGCTCGTGGGAGGTCAGCACCGTCACCGCGACCACGGCCAGACGCCCTTGGGACGCCTTCGCCGCCGCTTCGATCATGGCTGGGCCCCCGAGCGCATGCACCGTCACCATGGATGCGCCGAGGTCGACCGCCGCTTCCACCGCGCCGCGGACGGTGGAGGGGATGTCGTGCCACTTGAGGTCGAGGAAGACCGGGTGCCCATTCGCCACCAACGACCGGATGAAGCCACTTCCTGCCTTGGTCATCAGGACAGAGCCGACCTTCACCGGACAGCGATCGGGGAGCAGATCGAGGATGGCCACGGCGGACGGGGCATCGGGAAGGTCGAGGGCAACGTGCAGTTCAGACACCGAGGCGCTCCAATTCTGTGACAATCCGTTCCGGGCGCCGTGGGTCGGCCAGCCCGGCCGTGCCGATTGCGACCAAGGCCGCGCCGGCGCGAAGGTAATCCCGCACATCCGTCGCCGACCGAATCCCGCCGACACCGATGATCGGCACCCCGGGAAGTCGGGCGGCAGTGCGTTTGACCGCAAGAATCCCGGTGGGGAGCAGCGCCGGGCCGCTCACGCCGCCAAATCCATTCCCCAGCCTCGGTGATTCCCCATCGTACAGAAAGCCCGGCATCGTGTTCACCAACGAAAGGCCATCCGCGCCGGCGTCATGGGCGGCGACGGCGAGCCCCGGAATATCCGGAAGCGCGGGAGAGAGTTTGGCAAAGAGCGGGCGGCGCGTGACGGCCCGGCACTGCGTCACGACCGCTCGGACCGACTCCGGGTCCGCCCCGAACTCCACGCCACCCGCCGCGGTATTGGGACAGGAGAGATTCAGTTCGTAGCCCGCAATGCCATCGACCGATTCGAGGCGGGCGATCACTTCCGCATACTCGGTCAAGGTGAATCCGACCACATTGACGAGGATATTCGGACCACGCACGCTCGCGACCAGCGCCGGGAGTTCATCGGTGGCAACCCGCTCCACTCCAG
>JAHECN010000164.1 GCA_024641735.1 Gemmatimonadota bacterium
GCTGGCCCGATCCCCGGGAGCCGTTGCCATTCGGCCATGCCGGCCCGGTCGGCATCGAGTCGCTCCCCCGGCGTGAGTGGCCTGGCCAGCGCCAGCGCGCTGTCCCGGTGGGCCAGCGGATCGCCATCATTGGCAGGGTCCAACAGCGTGAGTGCGCCTGGAGGGCGCGACACCCCTCCCCGGAACCCAAGGAGCAAGTGCCCGGCGACAGCGAGGCAGAAGAGGAGGAGGAGGGCACGGCGCTCACGGCGGCTCACCCGGAAAGGATGGACGCAGAAGTCCCCCGCCACCCACCAAGAATTGGGCAGCGGGGGACCAAGCACCGCAGGAGGGTCAGGGCTTTTCGCGTTCCGCGCGGCGAATCACCGCAACCGCCACGTTGCCCACGACCCCGAGGGACGCGGCCGAGACCTTGTCGAAGGTGTCGTTGGGCGTATGCCAGTGCGGATAGGTGAAGTCGATGATGTCGATGGCTCGGATTCCGGACTCGATCAGCGGCACATGATCATCGGTGATCTGCTGCTCGGCGTGTCGCACAAAGATGTGTCCGTACCCCATCCGCTCGGCGGTCTCCCAGACCAGATCCACAACTCCCGGAGCGGCGATTTGCGAGTACCCCTCGATCGGGATCCGGAGATCCTTGTCACCCACCATGTCGAAGAGCACCGCGAACCGCGGTTTCCCACCAACCGGGTTCGCGGCATAGTAGGTCGACCCGATCAACACATCCTGTCGCGGTGGACCAAAGTGGCCGAAATCTTCGCCATCGACAAAGAGGAGGTCCACGCCGATCGTCGGCCGCGTCTTGGCGAGCGCGTCCATGACGCCGAGCAAGATGGCCACGCCGGAGGCACCGTCATTGGCACCGGGCACGACCTGTGTGGTATCGCGTTGTCCGGGCGCATCCGTGCGGGGCCGTGTGTCCCAGTGCGCCAGATAGAGCACCCGATCGGTCGCATCCGGGTTGAAGCGGGCGATCACGTTGATCTGCGGAATCGAATCGCCGCGCACGGTGGTGTGCCACCAGCGCTGCACCACGACGGAATCGGCGGACGCCTGGGCGAGGGAGTCGAGCCACGCGGCCATGGCCGCGTGACCCTGAGTCCCCGGAATCCGAGGACCGAACGCCAGTTGCTGCTCCACACGGGCGAGCGCGGCGGTGCCATCGAACTCGCGCGTGAGTTGCGCCTCGCTGCCATTGGCACAGCCCATCGTCAGAAGCGCGGCCACACCGAGAAATTGCTGTCGCATCAGAAGTCCAGAGAAGAGAGAGGCATGTTGAATGTCATGCTGAGGGAGAGATTGGAACTCTTGCGCTCCAGATGCCGGATGTCATTGAGCACCCACCCGAACTGCAATCCCGCCTGAATCGAGCCGCGCAGATCTGTCCGCATGGATGCCCGGACGTCCCAGCGTCGGATGTCCGAGAACGGAATGCAGCCGTCGGCATTGCCGCGCTCCAGACAGGAGACGTTCTCCATCCGGACCACCTGCACGGAGGTGTAGAGCGGCTTTTTCAGATTGGACAGCATGGCGGGCAGCGTGATCGGCCACTCAAGCGATGCATTGTAGCGGCGATTGTCGAGCTGTGTGGAATTCCCGTTTCGCTCTTCCGTGCCATCCTGCTGCGAGGTCCCGCCGAGCAAGGACATCCCGTTCCGGAAGGTCAGCACGAGATCGGGCCCAAATTCCCGGCTCTCCCCGTAGACGCGCGTCCCAGCGAGATCCGCGATCACGGGATTCCGCGAGTCTGAGGTCGTCTTGCGCAGCCTGGCGCTGCCGCGCAGGGCAAGCAACGGCCCGCGGGACATCGTCCGCGCGAAGGAGAGATTGCCACTCGGCCACTCGGTCGTCCGCGAGGAGGTGACCAGGAAGCCCTCACTCTGCAGCCGTTGGTAGCGATCATTCTCCGATTCACCGTAGTTCATCGTCGCGGACAGACCGAAGGGAAAATCGAAGGTGCTGGTGGCGGAGATCGTGACCGCATCGAGGGCACCGGTGGCACGGTTGCCCTCCCGATTCAGGAAGGTGTCGAACCCGCCCAGCGCGAGTTGATACCCCGTCGATGGATCGAAGGTCGCAAGGTCAAACGTTGACGTCCGCGTCCGCTGCCGGGTCACCTCCACCGGCCGGAAGCGTGCAAAGATGGCGGCCGCGCTGCTCGAATCGCCAAGAAGGCGACGCGTGAGCACCGCAGGGTCGATCGAAAGCGCGGCTTCGAAGGTCCGACTGTTGTTGATCGTCTGCGGCAGGAGATACTCACCTGCCGTGTCCCCGAGGACCCGCACCGGATTCCGTGCGGTCAGCGAACGCGAGAGGAAGAAGTTGGAGTTGGTGGTAAACCGCGGCCGCAACCAGGAGGTGAGCCGCGGTGTGAGGTTCACGCTGCTCGTCACACTGCGGTCCCGTTCCACGCCGACATCCATCCCCAGGAAGGCACGCCGTTCGGCATCGACCAGCCGACCGAGCGACGTGGAGTCGGCGTAGCGCCGCAGATCCCGCGTGCTCCCCCAGGAGGTGTTGACGGCGAGCATCCCGATCGGCTGCCAGCCGAGCTGGGCGTCGTTGCGCCAGAGATGCTGCAGCGACGACACCGGCAGCAGAATCGTGTCACTCAACCGCTCGATCGGCACAGAGAACGAGGTGTAGTCGGTGACCGACCGCGAGAGCGCCGACCCCATCCGGAACGAGGTTGGCCACGGTGAGATCCGGCCGCCGATGATCCCCTTCCCCGCCTCACTCTCTGCCAACCACTTCGGCAGCACGTTTCTGAGTCCACCCAATCCGAGGTTTCTCGGGCGACTCGGGGTCGAGAGGAAATAGCTGATGGATGCATTCCAGAGCGCAGACGAGGCCTCGGACAACTCCGTCGTGGTCGAGGCGCCGGTGCGGGCCGCAGCGAGCGCAATCGGATCCACCAGCAGCCGCATCAACGACGAGCTCTGCGAGGAGGCCGCACGCCGTGCGCTGACACTCCACGTGGTGGAGAGACTCCGGGGCCGCCGGAGTGCGGCGAGCGACGCCCCGCGAATGTCGGTCCCCGTCAAGAGCAAGGGATCGACGCGTCCACTCTGCAGGTTGAACTGGAACGGAATGACTACGCCAAGCGACTGCGGCAGGAAGCGATCGAGATTGACGTTCGCGACGGCGGACAAGCCTCCGGTCGTGCGATAGCTCGGCGCCTGGCCGATCTGCCGAAACCTGCCGTCCACATGCGAGTAGAGGAGATCGATCGACCCGACATCGCCGGCCTCGAGACGCGCCCCGAACGCACCGGCGACGCCGACCTCCGCGACCGGCGCAGCGAGCCGGACATCGTCGACCCAGAGCTCGGTCTCGGTGAATGGCGCGCCCGGGCCGGTGCGAATGAATCCGGTACTCAATTCCTG
The DNA here is from genome assembly GCA_024641735.1 of Gemmatimonadota bacterium. Classification (GTDB taxonomy): domain Bacteria; phylum Gemmatimonadota; class Gemmatimonadetes; order Gemmatimonadales; family GWC2-71-9; genus Palsa-1233. Next base: position 3,390 of record JAHECN010000164.1, read on the forward strand.
AATCGCGCCAAGATTCGGTGGCGAGACGCGCGGATCACGGATGTGCACCAGATAGGGGCCGTCACAGATCACGTACGCCAGCGGATCGCCGCCACACTCGGCGGCACCGCTCGGCGGCTCATTCTTGAGGATGCGTTGCTCGAGTTCCGCACGCAGCTCCCGCCAGGTCTCGAGGTTGACCACCGCCTCGGGATCCCAGGAATCGGTGCGGGCATTGGTGCGGTACATGTAGAAATTGGAGGCATCGGTGCCGACCTTCAGAAACGCCTGCAACTGGGCGTCGTTCCAGCCGGGCCCGCGCCCACGGAACCAGACGCGCAGTTCACGATAGGCCTGCAAACTCTGCGCTCCCGTCGGCAACCGCGTGTACCCCTCGGCGCGTTCGCCGAGTCGCAGGTCGCGCGCGATGATCCGGAGGGACTTCTCATTCACCTGCTGCACCGTCTGCGAATTGCTCGTGGCAATCTGGCTCGGCCCGTTCCGCACGCCCGGTGGCGAGACGTACCCGAGCTCGGCATTCTCCGTGGAGATGGAGGCAACGAGGACTTCGCCGCGCGGTTCGGCGGTCGAACCATCGAGTGCGGCGATCGGACGATCGCTGCGGCGCACCCACGGCGCACCGGTGAGTCGCATCCGGGCGAGTCCGAAGCGGACCACCGGATCGGCCTCCCCGGCATCTGGTGGCGTGACGAATCCGACACGGAGGTGCTTGATGAGGCGGAGATCCGGTGTGCCGATGGTGACGTCCGGCGTCCGCAACGGGATGCGATAGAGCGTCCACTTGGCCTGACGCCCGTTCTGGTCGACCACGCTGCGATCGCGCACGAAGTACCGCGGGTCGGCGAGGTCCACGACAAAGCGGAAGACGTCGTCATCAGAACCTTGTGCATCAAGCACGAGATCGTTGTTGAGATCTTCCGTGTCGAGTCCGCCGTTGCCATTCGAGCAGCGCGCACTGAGGTCGCCCCAGGGGAAGACCGCCACATCCGTCGAGAGCTTTGCTCGACAGAGCGCCAGATTCCGGAGGAAAGCATTCGACGGATCAAGAATCGAATCGGGGCGATCGCCCAGAATCCCGATGTCATCGGTTCGTGCATTGAACGACCCGAAGGCGGACTGCTCGGTGTTCAACTTGCCGACACCGACATATTGTCGACCCGTGAAGGTGGTGTCCGTCCCGACGACGGTGAAGCGCTCGGGTGCCAGTGCGACCGCATCTTCACTCACACTGCCGAAGTCGAAGACCATGCGCATCCGCGACTGCCGCACCGGCGAATCCCCACCTTCGTACACCCAGAACTCGAGTGCCTCGTTGCGGGTGAGGTCGAGTCCCGTCGTGGAAAGTGCCGTGGTCATCGTCCGCCAGCGCGGCCGGAAGTCGCGGCGCGGTTGCGACCAGTGCGCCTTGTTGCTGAAATCCACCTGGCCCCCCGCGGTGTCCGCGTGGAGCGTGGTGTAGAGCACCGTCTCCACCGAACGGATCCGGGACGACGTCGTGGTGATCAGCGAGTCGATATCCTGCGGGGCGATTTCGACCACACCGCCGCGTCCGTTCGGAATCAGGTTCTGCCAGATCAGCTGCACCGCATCAGCCACATCGAACGTGGCACCAATTCCCAACGACTCCAGCCCACTGATGCTCTTGGGCCGGGACCCCGGGCTCCACGCGAGCTCCGCCAGTGAGATCGGCCGACCGCCGTCGTTCTCGAACTCCTCGAGATAGGCTTCGCCACTGCGATTCGGATCGGGACGCGAGAATGCCAACTCACCCTGGAGCGTGAGGAGCGAGGGCGCGGTGGTGCGCCCGGTCAACTGATTGAGGAAACGCGTCACCGACGGCGCGTTGAAGCGGAGATCCGCGACCACGCCGCCGATCAACGATGCCGACGGCTCAAAGCCGAGTGGCGGACGATTGAAGGCCGTGGCCTCGGCCTGGTAGAGACCGAGCGCGTGGATGGTGCCGAACCGGCCGAGCTTCCAGCCGGCGGTCAGTCCGGCGATCGAGGTTGGTGCCACCGCGAAGAAGCCGCGCTCCTCGTAGCGCGCCGTGACCGTGGATTGCCGGTTTCCGAAGAGTGCATTCGGATCGAGGAAGGTCACGCGTCCCGTTGCGTACTCGATGGAGTAGTC
>JAHECN010000165.1 GCA_024641735.1 Gemmatimonadota bacterium
GACGCCGCCGGTGTCCCCCCCTCCCGCTGCGGTCCCAGCGAAACGTCCGACCGTGGTCAAGTTTACCGGGGACCTCGGTTTTGTCAGCACGTCTGGAAACACCTCGGTGCAGACGCTGAACTTGGGTGACAAGCTCTCGGTCAAGTTCGGGATCATCACGGTCTCGCAACAATTCTCCGTCGTCAATGGTCGGAGCAAGGGGAAGACGGTCACCTCGCTCTACCGAGGGTCAGTGCGAACCGACGTCGCGCTCGAGAAGACGTTCGGGCTCTATACGTCGGTGAACTTCGAGCGGAACGTGTTCGCAGGACTCGTCTCTCGTATCGCGGGCGTCGTCGGTATTTCGGCCGAGCTCTTTGCGACGCCGAAGGACCGCATGATCATCGAGAGCGGCGTCTCCTTGAACCGCCAGCGCAACGTGGACACCGCCAAGCGCCCGGACGTGGACAACCTTGGTGGCCGGGCAGCATCCGCCTATACCCACAAGTTCGGCCCCAAGGCTTCGTTCGCCCAATCGGTCGAATTTCTCCCGAACTTCCGGGACCCTGAGGACCTGCGTATCAACACCGAAAGCGCGATTCTGGCACCCATCACCAAGGATGTTGGCGTGAAGCTCTCCTATGTACTCCGCTATGATGGATTGCCGAACCCGGGCTACCAAGCGACGGACCGACTGTTCACGTCCGGGATCCAGATCTCCCTGTGAGGTGCGCCGCCCGAATTGCTCTCATCGCCCTCCTCGCCTCGGCGTGTGGCTCGGACGGGGGTTCGTCTCGCGGCGTCACGGTGACCGATTCCGCCGGCGTGCATCTGGTCACTTCGATGGCGCCGGCGTGGAGTGACGGGAATGGCTGGCGTGTGGACGCGACCCCAGTGCTGAGCATCGGGGACGCTTCCCAGGTGGATGCCGTACTGCTGGTGGAAGTGGCTGGCGCACGGATCTTGGGCGATGGGCGGCTCGCGGTGGCCAATGGCGCTGATCGCGCGGTGCTCTTCTTCACGGCGAAAGGCGCGCGCGATGGTCGGCTTGGAGGGGACGGATCGGGACCCGGGGAATTTCGGGCAGTTTCCCTGATCGGCTTGCGCAACGATTCCCTCGTGCTCTGGGACGCGCAGCTCGATCGCGCCACGATTGCTCCACTTGATGGCGGGACGTCACGGATCCTGCTAATTGGAAAAGGCGACACGACGTCGGCGTCGCGATTTGGCTTTGCCCCGGTGGACCTCTTTGAGGATGGCGCGCTGCTGCTCGCCGGACGGACGGGGGCAAGCAGCAACGATCAGGGTGGTGTGCGCCGAGATCCGGTCCCATTGCGGCGCGCGGGGTGGGACGGAACGATCGGTCGGCAACTCGCCGTGGTGCCAGGCTCCGAGAACATCGTGGCATCCGGGCCGGGGTTCGTCACGGTGTTTGAGCGCCCGTTCGGTCATCGCACCCACACGATCGCCGCAGGCAACGAGCTGCTGGTCAGTACCGGCGATTTCGACGGAGTCATGCTCTTCGACTCGCTCGGCACCTTGAAGGCGATTTGGCGCCTGGATCGCGCCAGGCGTGCCGTGTCGCCGAGTGATGTCGAGGCGGTGACGGAGCGTCGCACCCAACAGCTGAATCAGTTGCCGCCAGAGTATGCGGAGGCGATCCACGCCGTGGTGAAGGACATCGGCTTCCCGACTGTCCTGCCGCCGTTTGATGCGATCCTCCGCGACGCCACCGGCGCCACCTGGCTCCGCAATGATGTTGGCCCGGTCCTGCGCGATTCGATTCCGCGTACCTGGACTGTGCTCGATTCCACGGGTCGGTGGCTCGGCGAGGTCACGGTGCCGCCACGCGTCGAGGTGCAGCAGATCACGAAGGACCGCATCCTCGGCGTCTGGCGCGACGACGACGATGTCGAGCATCTCCGTCTCTACCGGTTGCGGCGATGAGCAGCGCGCGCCCCGCGTTGGTGGTCCCGCCGGATCTCCGCGCCGCATTGCGTGCTGCCCCCGCGGCGCGCACCGCGTTTGACGCACTCTCCTACACCCATCGTCGGGAACACATCGACGCGCTGCTGACGGCCAAGAAGCCGGAGACTCGCGCACGCCGACTCGACAAGACGATGGCGATGCTCGTCTCTGCACGCCCTTCACGCAGCAACAGCACGTCCACGCGACCGGCAACGACGAAGATGGGCATTCGCCCGGGACAGAGCATTCTGGTGCTCGGCGGAGACCCCGCCGCGCTCGCACTCTTTGACCGCCTCCCGGCGGAATGCACGCTCGTGCGCCGAGCCCCTGCCGGCGGGTGTGACGTGGTGGTCCTCTTTGCGCTGACCGCCGACGTACTGCAGCGCCGATTGCCCGCGGCGGTCGCTGCGCTACGATCGGATGCCACACTCTGGGTGGCCTACCCGAAGCAGTCCAGCGGACGCGCCACCACACTGACGCGGGATCAGGGCTGGGAGCCCACCGAACACGCCGGACTCCGTCCGCTCTCCTTGATCTCGTTGAACGACACCTGGTCCGGGGAAAAATTCCGACATGAGTAACGACCTGCGCTTTCCCATCGGTCGGTTTGTGATTCCACCGCTCGGCGAGTACGGCCATGTGCCCGCGTGCTGTCAGGAGATTGCCGCCTTGCCGTCGGGGTTGCGTGTGGCGGTGGCCGATCTGGATGACGCCGCGCTCGACACCCCGTATCGCGAGGGCGGGTGGACGGTGCGGCAGGTGGTGCACCATCTCGCGGACTCCCACCTCAATGCGTACACCCGCTGCAAGTTGGCGCTGACCGAAGATCACCCCACCATTCGTGGCTACGATCAGGCCGGGTGGGCCGAGCTCCCGGATGGTCGGTTACTGGTGATTGGCCCATCTCTCGATATTCTTGATGGGCTGCACGCACGGTGGGTAAAGGCGATGGAATCACTCGGACATGCAGAACTCGCACGGACGTATTGGCACCCGGAACACAACAAGAGTTTTACACTCGCGCAGACGGTCGCGATGTATGCATGGCACGGCAACCATCACACGGCGCAGATCCGCGCCTTGCGAGACCGGAAGGGCTGGTAAGGCCCTCGGCAAACTCGCCTTCTTCTCGGAGGCTCCAGATGGATCGACAGAAGGTCGTGGGGATTGGGGGAATCGTTCTCTTCGCCGACAAGGCGGACGCGCTGGCCAACTGGTACGAGCGCCATCTTGGGCTCTTCTTCACGCGGGAGCCGGATTCGCACGAATGGTGGTGTGATTTCGGGGGGCTCGCCTTCTCGATTCATCAGGCGAAGCACCCGCTCGCCCATGATCGCCGGCAGGTCGAGATCACCTGGTACGTGAATGATCTCGATGCCTTTACCGAACAGCTCGCCGAACTGGGCGTGACGTTGGCTGAACGGCAGGAAACGCCCGACGGCGACTTCGCCTGGCTCGATGACCCCGAAGGGAATCGGGTGGAGTTGTGGCAGAGTCCGGGGATGTAAAAGCGAGTCGCGAGTCGCGAGTCATGAGTCGCGAGAGATGCCGTTGGCGCACATTCTCTCCACTCACGACTCACGACTCGCCTCTCAATTTCGCATCCGCTCCCGATCCGGAAACTCACTCCGCAACTGCGCCGTCCCCTCCATCATCACGCGCATCGTTGCTTCCGGCAGCCCACTCATTCCGACAATGGTCAGCGCCAGTGGGGATTCCGTTCCAAGTTCCGCCAAGATGGTGCGCCGCACCACTTCGACGGACTCGGCCGATGGGTCACGCAGGTAGACGGTCAGTCGGACCACATCCCCCGGCAATCCACGCGCCGCACGCACGACCGTGATCAGGTTGCGGATGGCTTGGCGCGTCTGTCCCCCGAGGTCAGTGCCGACAACACGTCCGGCAGAGTCCACGGGAACCATCCCCGAGATGTAGACCGTGAGGCCGATGCGCACGGCGACGGGCATCCCTTCGAGTGCCGGGACGGACGGAGCCAGAATGGCTTCCGGCGTGACGGATACGGGGCGCATCGCGCCAGGCATCGTCCTCGCCGGCTGTGGTCCACACGCCGTGACGGCGAGGAGGAGGAGCAGTGCAGTCGGTTTCGTCATGGGCCTCTGGGAGTGCAGTCGGGGGACGCGGGGCGAAGGCACCGCGCGATCAGGGTGCTCCATAGACAGCAACAAGTCGATCAATCAACGCCTGACGAATGTCTCGATACTCGGTGATCGGACCGAGCGCCGAGTTTCCGGGTGCGAGATACCCGAGGCCTCGTTCCTTCCCGGTCAGCAAGAAGTCGGTGGTGGCAACGCGGTAGTGCCGCGCGGGATCGAGGAGCGAATCGTTGACCATCCATGTCTCCCCGACCTTGGTGACTCCGACGACGTGCAGGAACCCGCCACTGCCACGGTTGCGCTCCCCCTGCTCCAACACTTGCTGCAGGAGGGCCCCCGTCATGGTCGTGCCACTGACGCGCCCCCCGAAGGGGAGGATGCGGATCACGTCGTACTGCGTGATCGCGCCGACCGGAAGCGCGTCGTCGATCCGAATGGACCCGCCATTCATCAATCCGATCTCAGCGCCAGACACCTCGGCCCGCAGCGCCTCGGCGATCAGCGTCGTCAATCGCCCTGACCGAACCCGCACCGTCGCTTCGCGGCCGTCGAGTGCCTCGCTCAGTCTGGTGACCGTGGCGGTCGGGTCCAAGCCGGCCGCGCGGTAGGCGGAATCGGCCAGTGAGACCCAGCGTGCCACTTCCCGAGCCACGGCAGGCACTTCTCCATGGGACGCATCGATCGGGACAAATCGCACGCCGACGTTGGTCGGGCCCTTCCGGCGGGGAACGCTCAGCGTCACGAGCGCGACCGTCCGGACATTTGCGTCTGCCTTCACGATCGGGGTGAAGTTGGGGCCACGCCGAATGAGGTAGTTCTCGTGCTCATGGCCGCCGAGGATCAAGGCAATCTCGGGGATCTGCTCCGCGAGCAGTTGGTCCTGCCCGAGCGAGAGGTGTGTCAGGGCGATCACGACATCGACCGCGCTGTCGGCCAAAGCGGCCACCTCGCGGTGTGCTGCCGAGATTGGATTCTCGAAACGTACCCATGAAGGATTGTTGTCGGCGAGCACAACCCCAATCACGCCGATCCGGAGGAGGCCACCTGAGGTCCGCACCCGGAGGACCGCGTGGCGGACGGTGTTGGGGAAGAGGGCGCCACTGCTGTCGGTGACGTTGCTTGCCACGATCCGGAAGCGCGCCTCCTGCAGCCGGGCCCGGAATTCACTCTCCCGGAGGTCGAACTCGTGGTTGCCGAGGACGGCCCAGTCCACGCCGGTGGCGTTGAGGACCGAGACCATCTGGCGTCCGGCGAGTCGTGCGCCACCCACTTCCGCCAGTCCCAGGGCGGAGGGGGAGAGGAAATCGCCACCTAGCGTGGTGAGGAGCCCTGGGGCGCTGCGTCGCACATTGGCTCGGAGGGCGGCTACACGGGCCAGTCCGCCGCTCTTGCCGCCCGCGACCGGGGAGATTTCATAGACGTCGTTAAAGTGCAGAAACGTCGCGGTACGGCTCCC
>JAHECN010000166.1 GCA_024641735.1 Gemmatimonadota bacterium
CGCCACGGCGACCACCAGCACCGCCGCCGGCAGCCGCGCCACCTGCCGCCGCACTCGGGTCCGCTGGCGGACGTGCTCCCCCTCCCTGCGGGTTCAACATGGCGGCCAAGTTCGCCGGAACGGAGTCGCTTCGGGCCGAATCAAGCTTCCAGGTTCCGGCGATGGCGCTCACCATCACTGGCGTGGGCTTGTCCTGCGCCTGGATCGGAGCCGCCACGAGGGCGAGCAAAGCGACGGCAGCGACGGCGGATGGAGTGCGAGACACGGTCAATCTCCTGCGATGCGAAAGAGAGGGTGGGTCGGGCTGCAGTCGAGCTCCGACCAGAATGCTACGCAACAAGGAGGGGGCGCGTTGAACCGGCATGCTCAGCGGTCCGGGAGCAGGGCATGGTGGCTCCCGATCCCGACCACCACTATCGTTCGCCGGATGACCATCCCCACTAACTGCCGGTCGGCGTTCGGCGCGCTCTTGCTCGCTACCCTCCTGGCAGGGCCAGCCGTCGCACAGGAGCGACCGATTGTCTGGTCCGTCGCATCGAGTCCGGCACGAGTGGAACAAGGCGCCACCTTTACCGTGCGCCTGAACGCTGAGATTCCGGCGGGATGGCACCTCTATTCGACGACACAGGGGCCCGGCGGTCCTGTCCCAACGCGCATCGTCCCCGTTGCCGGCGGTGGTTTCCTCTCCGCGGGCAGGGTGACCGCGCCGGATCCCGAAATCGCGCACGACGCCAATTTCGACATTCTGACAGAGACGTACCTCGACGCCGTCTCGTTCACGGTGCCGTTGCGTGCCCGGATGCCGGGAGCACAGTCCCTGACGTTGTCGGTCACCTACCAGACCTGCACCGACCGGTACTGCCTACCCCCGACCGAGGTGCTTGTCACGACACCGATCTCCGCGACCGCGGTGGCCGGTGCAGTGGTGGAAGCTCCGGCCGTGCCACCACCAGCACCAGCCACGGCACCCGAGGCGGAGCCGCCACCGACGATCGCGCCGGTCGCGGCGGCTCCCGTCGAACCGCCGACCACAGTGGCACCGCTCCAATCCGGTGGAACCGAACAGTCGCTCCCGCTCTTTCTTTGGCTCGCCGCGGTCATGGGGGCGATTTCCCTGCTCACGCCCTGCGTCTTTCCGATGATCCCGATCACGGTGTCGTACTTCACCAGAACCCACGAGACCACCCGACGCGCACCCGCCCACAACGCCTTGATCTACGCTGGCGGCATCATGGCGACCTTCACCGTGCTCGGCATGGCGATCGCCATCCTGGTCGGGGCAGGTGGCATCAATCGCTTCGCTGCAAACCCCTGGATCAATCTGCTGGTCACTGGGATCTTCATCGCTTTCGCGCTCAACCTGTTCGGCGTCTGGCAGGTGACGCTGCCGAGCGGGCTGCTCACCCGCCTGCACAGCGCCTCGGAAGGATCCCGCGGCGGCGAGACGATCGGCATCCTCGCCATGGGACTCACGTTCACGTTGACGTCGTTTACGTGTACGGCGCCCTTCGTCGGGACCCTCCTCGTGATGGCCGCCGGGGGAAGTTGGCAGTGGCCCTTGCTCGGCCTCCTGGTCTTTTCGGCGGTCTTCGCGTTGCCGTTCTTCCTGTTGGCACTGATGCCGAGCGCGGTCGCACGATTGCCGCGATCCGGCGCCTGGATGCAGCGCGTCAAGGTGATGATGGGATTTCTCGAGATTGCGATGGCGATGAAATTTCTGGCGAATGCCGACATGGTGTGGCAATGGGGTGTCGTCACGCGTGACGTCGTGCTGGTCGTCTGGATCGTGGTGGCCATCGCTGCCACACTCTATCTCTTCGGCGTGTTCCAGCGCAGCACACCACGCCCGCGACTGCCGGCGTTCCAGCTCGCGGTGGCTGGCGGTTGTCTCGTGATCGCAGTCTTCCTTGGCCGTGGCCTGCTCGGTGCCCGACTCGGCGAATTCGAATCGTTTCTCCCGCCGCCGGAAGGTGCCATCACCGAGGGCACAACCTCGGTCGATGGCGAACTCGACTGGATGGTCAACGACTATCCGGGAGCGCTCGCCCGCGCCGGTGCCGAGGGCAAATCGGTCCTGGTGGACTTCACCGGATATACCTGCACGAATTGTCGGTGGATGGAAGCCAACATGTTTCCGCGGCCTGACGTGAGCCGTGAACTGGAGGGCTTCGTCCGCGTCCGGTTGTACACCGATGGCCAGGGGCCACTCTACCGCGAGCAACAGGAGTTGGAGCTGCGACTCTTCGGGACGGTGGCGCTGCCCTACTACGCCATCATGGATGCAAGTGGGACGCCCATCGGCCAGTTCCTCGGCATGACCCGGAAGCCGGAAGAATTCGTGGCATTCCTGAAGGGCGAATTGTCGATTGTCGCAACCGCGACACCCATCGCTCCCACATTGATCGGAGCCCTGCCATGATGCAATGCCATCGGTCCGTCCTCACGATGCTGTCGCTCGGTGCGCTGGCATCACCGCTCTGCGCGCAAGAAGAACGCATTCGGGTGCCGCTCAGCTACCACGCACCAGTAACCGGTGAGCCGCGTCCGAACTTCTCGCCGAAGGGGACACAGGTGGCCCTGGTCGCAGTGCCGCCAGGCACGCCACTACCGGAAGGTGCGGTGCAGCCGGTCCGACACGGGATGATGCAGGTCGGGCCCGACTCGGGAGCGTGGATGCCCGTGATGGTGTCGGCCAGCGCGGAATATCCCGCCGATCTGACGCAACTCTGGCTCGACCGCAATCGGAACGGACGCTTTGATGACGAAGGACCAGCGCTCCGCGCCGCGCCCACCCAGAACGCCAAGACCAAGGCATGGTGGAGCTCGATCAGCAATGTGGAGTTCACGATTCCGTATGCAGCACTCGGCACGACGCAACCCTACTTCGTGAACTTCTGGATGGTGCGTGAGGATTCCGCCGCTGTGCCGAATGTCCTCCGTTTTTCTCGCGGCTCCTGGCGAGCTGGCAGCGTGGTCGTCCACGGTGTGACGGCACTGGTCGCGGCAATGGACGCCGACAACAACGCGCTCTTCGACGCCGAGGACACCTGGGGAGCGCTGGAAAGCAGTGCACCGAAGGCATCACAGGCCGTCTTGAGCAGCACCGAGACCATGCCGACCAAGCGACTGATGTTCCTGCGCCGCGATTCCACGGAACTCGTTCTGGAGTTTCGCCGCTTCGCGCTGGATGGCAGCAGCGTGGAATTCGCGGTCCTGGATGTGCCGGTCACGAAGGTGGCCGATCGCGCGGCCGACGACCTGCTGGCGGAGGAACGTCCTCGCCCACGGACCACCACGCCAGTCGCCTGGTCGCACGGCCCCGACTTCCTCAAAGCACTCCAGGCAGCGGAGTTCACAGGCAAGCGCATTCTCCTCGACTTCGAGGCGACCTGGTGCGGGCCGTGTCACACGATGGATGAGTGGATCTGGACCGACGCCGAGGTGGCAGCACGCATCAATGCCGCGTACATCGGCGTGAAGATCGATGTCGATCTGGAGAAGGCGCTGGTGAAGCGCTTCGACACCAAGGGCTACCCGACGATGATCATTCTCAATGCCGATGGTACGGAGTTGCGTCGGGTGGTCGAGTATCAGTCGTCGAAGATGATGTTGGAATTCCTGCGCGCCGCGCCGTAATGGCGCGCACCACGCAGGATCAGGGCACGAAGGCCAGGTAGATCGCCAAGCAGAACACGATGCTGGTGAGCAGTGCGACGACACCCCAACGCCTGCGCCGCGGCAATCCGAACCACATGATCAGACCGGTAATCGATCCGAGGATGAGCAGTACCGCGGACAGATCGAGCACCCACCGCCACGCCACACCCGAATCCTTGCCGCGGTGCAAATCGTCGAGCCGCAGGAAGAGCCCGCGCCGCTCCACGCTGATCGTTGCCTCACCCGTGACGCGATCAATCTCTGCCTCGGTCCGGCGCCCAGGCCCCTTCAGTTGAATCCGGAGCGAAGCGCTATCGACATCGAATGTCGAAACGGCGCCCGCGGCGCCATAGGTCGCCCGCAGATGCTCCACGACTCCCAGACGATCCGGCTCCGCCAGCAATGCAACTGGAATCACGCCGGTTGATTCCGTCGGGACGATCGTATCGGCACCCAGCCAATCCTCATGACTGAGCAAGATGCCGGTGATGCCGAAGAAGAGCATCAGCAGCAGGGCGAACATCGTCAGATAGATATGAATCGTCCGGCTGACGGCCATGACGGCCCGAGAGGCACGCGACACGCCGACTACTTCTTCACGGTGCAGTCAACCAGCGCCCCGGCGAAGGCATCGGCCCCCGGGATCTCGGCGGGTGTGCTCCCTCCCCCACACGCGGTCGTGACTCGTCCGGAGCTGTGCGCGCCATTCTCGTAGGCCACTTCGAGCCAGAACTCATAGCGGCCAGCTGGGACGCCCGCACCCTGCTGATCGAGTCCGTCCCACTCGAGGGTGTATTTGCCCGCCGAGCGGGTCGCGCGCGCGACGGCATCGACGAGCGGGCCGTTGCCGCTCGCCAGCGACCACCACTTGCTCAAGTCCCGGAGGTACTTCGGCCGATCGCCCCAGACAGCGAGCGTGCGCACGTGCTTGCCGGAGGAATCGGTCACCCAGGCCGCGACATACGGGCGATGACGATTCCACACCTTGGGGGTGACATCGATGGCCATCGTCGCCGCGACGTAGGCCGGGCTGGGGGCAGCAATCGACGCTGGTGCCGCAACTTCGTAGCGAGCAAATCCCGGCGAGCGATGGATCGTGCCATCCTTGGTGACAATCAGCGCTTCCGCACCGGCGATCGTCGCGACCAGCGCGAGCCCTGCGTCCGGCGACAGCACCGACAACGCAGTCGCCAGCGCGTTCGCCTTGGCGTTGTCGGGAGCGATGACCGTCACGCCGAGCACGTGGTCAACCGGATAGCCCGTGCGTGGATCGAGAATGTGCGAGTAGTGGGTCCCCGCGATGGTGTACCCGCGTGCGTAGCCACCACTGCCCGACACCGACGCATTCCCGACCTGGAGATACGTCAGCGCCGGCGCGTTGTCGGCGGGGCGGTTCGGGTCTGCGACAGCAATCGTCCACTGCCCCGTGCCAGACCGCGTCTCCCCCCAGCTGCGCACATCGCCCCCGATGTTGATCAGGCCTCCCCGCAACGTGGGGATCGCCTCCTGGACCGCACGGGCGGCCTGATCCAGGATGTACCCCTTCCCCAGCGAGCTGAGGTCGAGCCCAGCGGCCCCGCGAGCCGACATTCCGCCGTCGGCCTCATCGAGTGAAATCGCCGGTACACGCAGCTCCGCCACCGCTTCCGCCAACCTCTCCCCGTCCGGCAGCGCACCGCGCTGCTCGGCGGCCCGCCAGATCGCCGCGAGGCGACCAGCCCGCTCCGTATAGGCCCCACCGCTGCGTGCATGCCAGAGCGCGTACTGCGTCAGCACGTCGCGCAACTCGGGAGAGGCTGAGGCCAGGTGGCCAGATGATACCAGTTGTGAGGCTTCGGACGCGGGGTCCCAGGTACTGA
>JAHECN010000167.1 GCA_024641735.1 Gemmatimonadota bacterium
GCCTCGGCATGCGAATGGGTGTCTTCGTGTTGAATCCGGACACGGCGTTCGGCAAGGTGACGTTTGCGGGAGGAGACGCGGCATTCGCGGAAGATTTCCTCACGGACGTGAAGGAATCGATCGAAGTGGCCAAGCGCGTCAACGCCAAATGGATGACAGTGGTGATGGGCGAAGTCGCGCCGCGTCTTGAGCCCGAGTACCAAACCGCGAATGGTGTGGAACTGTTGCGCCGCGCCTCTGAACTCTTGGAGCCGCATGGTTTGGTGATGGTGCTGGAGCCGCTGAATCGGCGGGATCATCCGAGTCTCTATCTCACGAGGATTCCGCAGGCGTATCAGATCTGCCGTGCAGTGAACTCACCGTCGTGCAAGATCCTCTTCGACATCTACCATCAGCAGATCACCGAAGGGAATCTGATTCCCAATTTCGACCGCGCTTGGAGCGAAGTGGCCTACGTGCAGATTGGGGATAATCCGGGCCGCAAGGAGCCGGGCACCGGGGAGATCAACTTCGCCCGCGTCTTCGCCCACTTGAAGCAGAAGGGATACACGGGGATCCTCGGCATGGAGCACGGGAATTCGAAGCCGGGGAAGGAAGGGGAATTGGCGGTGATTGCTGCATACAGGGGAGTCAGCTAGAAGAGAGAGGAGAAAAGAGAAAGGAGAAAAGAGGGTGCATTCTCCTTTCTCCTTTCTCCTCTCTCCTCTCTCATCCATCATCCATCATCCATCATCCCAAGAGTGTCCGCTTCGGGCTCACAATCTGCGCAATCAATATTCCTGCCGCGAGTGAGACCGCGATCAGCACCATCTTGAAGGCGCCGTCCATGCCGACCACCACGTCGTTGTTCACGAACGACGTGAGTGAGCGGAGGCCGATGCTGCCCGGGACCAGGAGCAGCAGGCCTGGCACCAGGACAATCTGTGACGAGCGATTGGTGATCCGGGCGTACCAGTTGCTGCCGATGCCGGTGAGCAGTGCGCCACCGAAGGCGCCGAGTTCCGGGCCGAGGGTGTGAATGCCGAGGCGCGCGCCACCGAAGGCGAGCATGCCGGCCACGATGATCCACGGCATGTCGCGTGTCTCGGCTTTGAGCAGCACCGAGAAGCAGAGTGGCGCGATGAGGAGCGCGAGGTAGAGCGTCCACTCGGGGAGTTCGGTGGGGACGATCACCGGAATCGTCCCGAGGGCGAGCGAGGCGATCTTGGTGCCGAGCGCAATCCCGAAGGCGATCCCGAGGAGCAGCACCATGGCGCCCATCAGCCGTGCGGTGCCGGAGGCGAGGTGACGGGTGGAGAGCTCCGTCATCGCGGTCGTGAGCATCAAACCCGGAATCAGTACGATCACGCCAGCGAGTGTGGCCAGGAAGACCGACATCGGGAAGCCGAGCGCGGCGAGCAATGCTGCGATCAGCGACGCCGTGAGCGCGGCGACCGGTTCGAAGACGCGCGAGAGCCCGACGACGCGTGAGGTCAGGATCGCGAGCAAGCCGATCACCAAGCCGATTCCGAGGGCACCCACGACCTCCGGCCATCCTCCCCCGAGGAAGCGCGCGCCGCAGCCGGAGACAATGGCGAAGGCGGCGGTCGAGAGCCAGTCGGGGTAGGGGGCCGGTGCTGCCTCGATCGCCTCGAGCCGGCGCGACCCTTGTAGCGGGGTGGCCTGACCGTTGAGGACGTCGCGGGTTACTTCGTCGGTCCGGGCCAGCTTGCCGAGGTTGGATTCCCCTGGTTCGACGCGGATCAGGAAGGTGCGCTGGTCATCATGTGGCCCGAAGGAGGCCATGATCGAGGTCGGGGTTGAGAAGAACTGGCCGATCAACCCGAGCCGATCGGAGGTCAGTTCCAGCGCCTCTTCCAGCCGGTGGGCGGCGTACCCGGAATTGTGCAGGGAGCGGCCGAGCCGGAGGATGAAGGTGATGCGGTCATCCGCCCCCGGGGACGGGGTCACGGGGTAGCCCTGGGCTGGGGTCCAGCCGGTCCACGCGCTGCGGGTGGTATTCTTCGGAGGCGTCGTCATCTGGCGACAATGATAGAACCCCTCACCGCGAGGCGCGAATGCGCAAGGCGACTCTGGCCGCGGCGGCCCTCCTGATCACTGCCTGTGCCGTGAACCCGGTCACGGGGAAGCGCCAATTGTCGTTGGTCTCCGAGGCGCAGGAGATCGAGATGGGCCGGGGCGAGGTGGTCCGGGCGCGCGAAGAGACCGGCTTCTATCCGGACTCCGGATTGACCGCCTACATCGCCGGGATCGGCAAGCGGATGGCGGCTGCGAGTGAGCGACCGGATCTCCCCTGGGAATTCCATCTCATCGACGACCCGATGGTGAACGCCTTCGCGGCACCCGGCGGTTTCATCTTCATCACGCGCGGCATTCTCGCCTACATGAACAGTGAGGCGGAGTTGGCCGGGGTGATCGGGCACGAGATCGGGCATGTCACGGCCAAGCACACGGTGACGGCGATCTCCCGCCAGCAGGCGGGGACGATCGGCATCATCGGCGCGGCGATTTTGACGAACGACCAGCGCGTCGCCGATCTTGGTGGCGCGGGGCTGGGCGTGCTCTTCCTGAAGTACGGCCGTGATCAGGAGCGGCAGTCGGATGGTCTCGGCCATCGCTACTCGTTGGCGCAGGGTTACGATGTGCGCGAGATGCCGAAGACCTTCATGACGCTTGGTCGGGTGAGTGAGGCGAGTGGTGACGCCGGACGGATTCCAGGTTTTCTCTCGACGCATCCCGATCCGGGTGACCGTGTGGCCGCGACGACGGCCTGGGCCGACACGGTGTCGGACTATTCCAAACTGATCACGGGACGCGATCGCTTCCTCGCGCAGATGAACGGTCTCGTCTACGGCGAGGATCCTCGCCAGGGATACTTCGAGGGCGTGCGCTTCCTGCATCAGGGTTTGCGCCTGCAGTTCGACATGCCGAACGGTTGGCGCGGGATCAATCAGGCATCGCAGGTCATCATGGTCGAGCCGAACGGCACGGCGCAGATCATCATGAAGCAGGCGGCGCAGGCTTCGCTGAACGAGGCGATGGCGGCGTGGCGTCAGCAGCAGGGCGTGACGACAGGCGCAGCGACGGCGGGGAACGTCGGGCAGGGGTCGCAGTCGGCGGAGTTCACGGCGTCGATGCAGGACGGCACCGCGCTTCGCGGGCGAGTGCAGTTCTTCCTGCATGGTGGCTCGGTCTATCAGGTCCTCGGCCTCTCGACGTCGGTGAACTGGTCGCAGTGGATTGGTGCGGTGGATGCCACGATGCGTTCCTTCACCACGCCACCGGCGAATCAACAGTATCGCCGAGTGCGTGAGCTGCGCGTGGTGACGTTGCCGAGCGGGAAGACGGTGGATGCGTTGGCGGGTGAGAGTGGTGGCGCGGCGACGGCGCGGGAACTGGCGCTGATCAACTCGGTGGACGAGGGCGTGATGTTGGCGGCTGGGAAGAAGGTGAAGACGATTCGGTGGCGGTAGGGGAGCGGGTTGCGCGGTTCAACTTCCCCCAATCCACGCCGCCGGGGTTGCCCTGCCAGACGGTGACCTTGCCGACGGCAATGTCGGTGCCGACGGAATTGCCCGAGATCCAGACGCGGACGCGGGGGGGAAGCCTGACACGGTTGACACTGATCGCGACTGGCTCGCCGTTGATCGCGAGGCTACAACGGCCGTCTGGGTTAAAGGCGAGACGCACGCGATAGGGTGTGCCGGTGCGTAGCGCTGGAGGCGCCGGGAACTCGGCGTAACGAAATCCGGCCCCCCATCCAATGGTCACCGCTTCGGGGGGGACCTCTCGCGCCGGAAGCCCAAAGGTACAGGCGTTCGTGATCCGGAGGTCTTCACCCGGGGGGTGGCCGACAAGCTTGTCCCAGTTCGCCAATCGAGCGGAGTCAGCCGCCGATGCAAGCCGGAGCCCGATGAGTTGCCACTTGTTCATATGGATGGGCGTGGAAATCTCCCACTCGGCCGTGACCCCATCCCCTGTAGGGAATAGCTCCTTGGTGTAGACACCACTCTGGTTGACACCATCACCATTGTTGCGAAAGACCCTTCCGAGTAGCGGATGTGGGCCGACAGTCGGGATGGGGACGCCGTACGGCGTCCAACGCGTCTCCCAATCGTTCCAATCCTCCCGCAGTGAAACGGTCGCGAGCGAGGGATCGACTCGGATTCGCACCGAATCTTTGCGCCACCCGCCGGCGGTTACGTGCACCACGGCCTCACCCGCACGTATGGCACGGACCAAACCAGTGGACGGGTTGATCCCTGCCACAGTCGAGTCCGTGATGGACCAGTGCAGTGTGGTGGAGTCGAAGGCGATCGCATCGCCTGCCCGGTTCCGGCCGACTGCCTGCAGCAGGTAGTCGTCACCGGCATGCAACACCCCCAGTGCAGTAATCGAGAGTGAATGGAGCAGGCGCGTGGTGGCCGGTCGGGCCACTCTGGCAAGGCGGAGTGGGAGGGCACCGTTCGGGAGCCCGATTGGGCGGACATCGCGTGGATTGTCGAGCGAGATGGCGAGGGCTTCAAACGCCATCGTCTGTGGATTCTCACAGAGGCAGATGATGATGCGGTTGACTTGGTCCACGGCGAGCCGAAGCAGGTTGTTCTCGACCACCTTGTCCGCGACCCCGGAAGTGATGTTGACGCGAATGCCTACTACCCTGCCATCCACTTCGGCAGAAACTAGCAGGTGCTCGTTGTCGAGCCAGTCGACCACACTGCCACCTGCGATGCCAGGGAGGGGCTTGCAGTCCAGTGACTCGCCCGCGAGGGTCACCGTACAGATCATCAGCTGAGTCGAGGTCAGCTCCCGTCGGGTAAACGCGAGTCTCGTCCCGTCCGGTGAAGGGAGTGGTGCCCCATCGCTGTCCCGCGTGGACGTCACACGATGAACTTCCCGGTCACGGAAGTGCATCAGCGCGATATCGTTGTCATCGTCACCGGCAGGGGACCAGCGTGCGGACAGGAAGACGACTCCCGATCCATCGGGCAGGAAACTTGGGGCGCCATCATCGCGCTCGGACTCGGTGAGCCAGATGATGGTGTCCCGGGTGATCAGGACGACCTCTTCATTGGATGACCAAGGACGTCGCATCACGGTGACCGCGCTGTCTCCACTGCGACTGAAATCGATCGGGCGTTCCGGCTCGACCTTGCTCAGTTGGCCCGCGAGACGCGGAGCGTGTGTGCGCGCAATCAATGGGACGTGCCCCTGCCAGTCACTGCTTCGGAGTTCGACCGCGCCGACTCCGAGTTGATCGTCGGAACCGAGCCAGATGATGTCGAAGACCGTATCTGGTGCAGTGGGTGCCGCACCAATCCGGATTGCCAGTGCCCCGAGGGCAACGACTGCGAGAGCGGCGGCAACCCTTCCGACCGGTGTGCGCACTCGGGTCGTCCACGGGAGCGTGCGGAGCACCCGACGGGTGAGCAGCGCGTCCGCACG
>JAHECN010000168.1 GCA_024641735.1 Gemmatimonadota bacterium
CGAGCAGCGCCGTAAATGGACCCCAGACCCCTCGTCATCCGGTCCATCGGGTTCGCAGGCAACATGTTGTGTACCAAAGCATTAGCCATGTTTGGCGTGGTGGCAGAGCGGTTGAATGCACCGGTCTTGAAAACCGGCGGGCCCGTGAGGGTCTCGTGAGTTCGAATCTCACCCACGCCGTCCCCAGCTCCCTACCCTCAGCAGGAAGGTCCCATGCGACTCCCGCTCCTCCTCACCATCGCCCTCGCGCTCCCGCTCGGTGCGCAAGGATTTGAAGGCACCGTCGCCATGAAGGTGATCGCCCCGGAAGGCGCCATCGACATGAAGTACGCGATCAAGGGCGATCGCATGGCGATGACGATGGCGATGCCCGCCTCCGCCGGTCCGATGGCTGGGATGGAGGTCCGCATGTTGATGGACCCGGCCGCCAAGACGATCACCATGTTGATGCCACTCCCCGCCGGCATGGGCGGCGGCGGCTTCCTGCCGGCAGACACGAAGGGGATCAAGACGGTCACGCCGATCCCCGAGGCGACCGATGGTGCCGCCGAGGGAAGCGCGAGCCTGAAGAAGAGCGGGACCTCGCAGACGGTGGCAGGCATGAAGTGTGATGACTATGAAGTGACCGATGGCTCGACCACGACCAAAGTCTGTCTGGCGACCGGCCTCGGGAAGTTCAACTACCCATCCCTCGGTGGCGGATTCGGTGGCCGCGGCAACCGCGGCGGCGGCGTAAATGCTTCCCCAGGTTGGTCGAAGGGCCTCGGCAATGCACCGGGCTTCCCGTTGAAAGTCTCGGATGCTGCCGGGAATACCGTACTGGAAGTCACCTCGCTGCAGAAAGGCCCCATCGGCGATGACGTCTTCGCCGTACCGGCCGGATATGTCGACCTGCAGGCGATGATGGGAGGTCGTGGCGGCTGAGGGCGACTCCACTCCTCGTGACCCTCGCGCTCATTGCCTGCACGGGTGGTGAGCGCGATCGGTCTCCGGCCCAGATGGAATTCGAGGACCCGGCAGGCAATCCGGTCGTCCTCACCAATCTTCCCGTCTCGCGCATCGTCTCAACGATGCAATCCGCCAACGAATGGCTCCTGCTCCTCGGCGCGGGGGACCGACTCGTCGCGCGCACTGACTTCGATCGGCAACCGGAATACGCGCATCTCCCGTCGATTGGTGGAGGCCTCGATCCCTCCCCGGAAGCGATCGCCGCGCTCCACCCCGATCTGGTGATCGGCTGGCGAAATCGTGCGTCGAGTGATCTCAAGGACGCGCTCGCGCCGATCCAGATCCCGGTGCTCTCCTTCGAAACGACCGACACCGCTGACGTCTTCCTCCAGCTTGACCGGCTCGGCCAACTCGTCGGCCGTTCGGCCGTCGCGGATTCGCTGGCCGACGCGATGCGCCAGCAGCTGACCGCGATTCGGGCCGAAGCCTGTGCCGCCTTCCCCACGCCGGATGACGTCATGCTGATCCTCTGGACCGAACCGCCAATGACGGCCGGCGCCGGCACCTGGATGACGACCCTCCTCGAAACCGTTTGCCTGCGGAATAGCTACGCCGACGTGACGAACCCCTGGCCGACGGTCGGCATGGAGTCCATCACGGCGCGCCAGCCCCGCTGGTTACTCACATCCGCCGGCACGTCGGTCGGACAGCGCCTCGCCGAGTTCCGGGCCAAACCAGGATGGCGCGACCTCGACGCGGTCCGCGCGGGGCGGGTGCTGGAGATCCCCGGCGATCTCTTTGCCCGCGCGGGCCCGACGATCCCGGCGGCCGCCCGGGCCCTGCTGGCGGAACGGCGGCGGTTGGCCGAGAGGTAGCGGCCTCGGGCCACCCCGAATATCTTGCGCCCGCAGCAATGGAGCGGTGGCCGAGTGGCTGAAGGCGACGGTTTGCTAAACCGTTTTAGGGGGTAAACCCCTAACGAGGGTTCGAATCCCTCTCGCTCCGTGAAGGAAAGAGTCGTGAGTCGTTAGTGGAGAGTCATGAGAGTGGCAGTCGAACTCTCTCGCGACTCACGACCAACGACTCACGACTCTCTCGCATTCCAACCCGTAGAGATCTTAATGTCCGCAACCCGCGTCCGCTTCGCCCCCTCCCCCACCGGCTACCTCCATGTCGGCGGTGCACGGACCGCGCTCTTCAATTGGCTCTACGCCAAACATGTCGGCGGCACCTTCGTCCTCCGGATCGAGGACACCGACAAGGAGCGCAGCACCGACGCGCACACGCAGGTCATCCTCGACGGCATGACGTGGCTCGGCATTACCTGGGATGAGGGGCCGTTCTTTCAGGGCGAGTACGGACCACGCCACCGTGCCGACGCCGAAGCGCTGCTCGCGGCCGGGAAGGCCTACAAGGACTACCACACGGCAGCCGAGCTGGATGCAGCGCGTGCCAAGGCCTCAGCGGCTGGTGGCGCATTCCGATTCACCCGCGCGTTGATGCCCATGCCCGCGGAGGAGATCACGCGTCGCGAGGCCGCAGGCGATCCGTTCGTGATCCGTTTCGCCATGCCCGATGAAGAGATCGCCTGGGACGACGCCGTGCACGGCCACATCTCCTGGCAAGGTCGCGACCTCGACGACTTCATCATTCTCCGCTCCGACGGCTCCGCGATCTACAATCTGGCCGTCGTTTCGGATGACATTGCCATGAAGATCACGCATGTGATCCGCGGCGATGACCACATTTCCAATACGCCGAAGCAGATCGCGCTCTACCGCGCGCTGGGCGCCGAGCTGCCGATCTTCGCGCACTTGCCAATGATTCTTGGGGCGGATGGCAAGAAGCTCTCCAAGCGCCATGGCGCCACGGCCGTCGGCGATTATCAGGACATGGGGATCATGCCGGCTGCGATGCGCAATTTCCTCGCGCTCATGGGCTGGTCGCCGGGTGGCGATGAGGAGATTGTCCCGGAAGCCGAGATGATTGCGCGATTCACGCTCGAAGCGGTGCAGAAGAAGGCGTCCGTCTTCGACACGACCAAGCTCGAGTGGATGAATGGGCAGTATCTCTCGCAGCTCTCCGCGGAAGAGTTGCTCGCCCCGGTCGAGCGGCAGCTCGGCATATTGGGCGTCGACGCCGGCACGCGTGACCTGCTGCCGATCATCGACGCGTTGAAAGCACGCGCCCGCACCGTCACGCACTTGGCGGAACAGGTGGCATCGCGACTCGATCGATCACGTCTGGTGCGGGATGACAAGGGGAATGCACTTGTCACCAAGATGGGAGAGCGCTTCGCGCAGAGCCTCCGCCTCTCCTACCCGGCACTCGAAGCGGTGAGTGCTGCGGAGTGGAACGCCGAAAAGGTCGACGCGGTGCTTCGGGCCGTCGGGGAAGCCAACACGCTCAAGCTCGGCGACGTCATGCAGCCGATCCGCGTGGCGCTGACAGGTGGCACGGTCTCGGAGCCGGTCAACGACCTCTTGGCGGTCGTCGGGCGGGACGAATCACTCGCGCGGATTGACCTCGCCATCAAGGCGTAGGACTTCCTTTTCGAACGCGTCCAGAAACCACGCCCACCCGAACGGATAATCGCTCAGGTCACTCGCGCGGGTGAAGCCGGCGTGGATGAAGGTGAGCTTGGTCCCGCCATGATCCGGGAAGAGGCAGAAGGTGATCGTCTGCCCGTCCAAGGTGGCGTCGCCGCGCCAATCCGGCCAATCGAGTTGCAATCGGTGCGGCTCATCGATCTCGAGAATCGTCGTCGGCCCTCCTACTACTTCCTTCCCATCGATGGTGTAACGCCAACCCACCCGATATGCCCCACCCACGCGTGGGTCCACCACTGCCTGGGTTGTGTTCAGCCATTGA
Source organism: Gemmatimonadota bacterium (assembly GCA_024641735.1). Classification (GTDB taxonomy): domain Bacteria; phylum Gemmatimonadota; class Gemmatimonadetes; order Gemmatimonadales; family GWC2-71-9; genus Palsa-1233. The sequence continues at coordinate 3,820 of JAHECN010000168.1, forward strand.
TTGACGGAGTCCGCTTCGGTGAGCGCACGCCACACGACATCAGCGGCTGCGGGGATGCACTTGGTCAAGTGGATTTCCGGGCTGGGGTCAGAGAAGTCCGGCCGCACGACCCCCGAGCCGCCCTTCAGGTATTCCCCCAGATTCCCGAGCGCCAGCCGCCAGAAATCATCCACCAGTTCACGCGGACGCGTGGTGGCGAGCTCGTCGACTCCGCGATGTGTGAGGGAGAGCGTGGTGCCGTTCTCCGCCGCGTGGAGGGCAACCGCAACTTCGGTCACGGTCCTGTAGAGCGGCCAGGAAAAGGCGAAATGCGCGCCGGGCTCGAAACGTGAAATACGTTGTGGGTTGTCACATGCCGGTGTGTGCTTGCCCCAGAAGTGGTACGCACCGCCGGGACGAGGCTCGACTACCACATGCTCGGCGAACCACGCGCGCAGGGCCTCGGGGGAAGTCAGCGCGTCGAAAACCACGCTTGAAGCGTGTGGCAGTGTGCATGTCTGCTCGATCGTCCACGGCATCGTTCCCCTCCATCACACGAAAAGCGGTTCGAACCCCCGCCTCAAGGCATCCCGGTCAACAGGCGCGCTGCAGTGGCGCGGGCACGGTCTTGAGACAACGCAATCGGAGCCGCCAGCATGTCGCTCCGCCCATCAATCTCCCGCACCAGCGGAATCGCCGCGACGAAATAGTCCCGCCACGCCGTCAGGACCTTCCGTTCGGTCGCTGCGTCGCCACCCGCTGCCAGCGCGGCCTTTGACAACATGGCCTGCGTTTCCAGTTCCGTGACCGCGGCCTCGGTAAACTCGTGCAGTACTGCCGCCGTGATCTTCTCACCCCCCATCGCCAACAGCAGTCCAGTCGTCAGCGCACAGTTGCCCACATTACCCAAGGTGGCCGGGCTCACCATCTCGATCCGATCGCGGTCGGTGTGGTAGAACTGATCGGTGAAGTGCCAGAAGAGGAGACCGGGAATCTTGGCGTTGAGGAACGGCGTGTGATCACTGCCACCCTCAAAGGGATTCGCCTTGACGACCCACCCCGTCGTCGCCGCGCGGTCGAGGCAGCGGGCCCGGGCAAAATCGTTGAACCAGTATGGCCAAATGTCCGCTTGATTCACCGGCCGGCCGCCCCACTCCGTGTGCTGGTCCTCGCCGCGCACCCAGACCGCCGACGGGTCCTTCATCTTCTCGATCAGGAAGGTGCCGCCAGTCAGTGCCGTGTTCTCGCCGACCATGTCGAGCGACATCCCCCACTTCACGCCGGCACGCCGCACACTATCCTCCGCCAGATAACGCGCCGTCGCGCTGATCTCATTGCCCCAGAGGAAAGTCATCGTACGAGTCGGATTCGCGGTGCCCTTCCGCACCACGTCCGCCGCGACGCGCGCGATCTCGGCCAGCAAACCGACGCCCGACGCGTTGTCGTTTGCTCCCGGCTCTTGCACATGCGCGGAGTAGACGAAGCGCTCGTCCGGGCGAGCACTGCCTCGGATCTCCGCGACGAGCGTTCGCTCCGGGCGATCCTCGAAGACCGTTTGGATGTCCACGTGCGCGGTCACCGGGCCCACCGCGAGCGCAGCCTGCAATC
>JAHECN010000169.1 GCA_024641735.1 Gemmatimonadota bacterium
GGCCGATTCACACCCCCGGGGGTTCACCGCGCCCCGGGCCCCTGCTAGACTGCCAGAGTATGAATTGATCAAGACGACACCCGCCCACACGCGGATCGCCGTGAGATCGGCTTTCCCTCCAGCTGTGGGTCCAAGGAGATAGACGCGTATGAGCATTCTCGAAACCCTCGCCCCACTTCGCGCCCATGGCGGCGCCCGTCGCACGGTCGGCCTCGACGATGCCACCGTGCTGCAGTTCGCAGGAACGCATCCAGAGCTCTGCGATGCGGTGGCCGCAGCGGTTGTCGAGTACGTGGCCATTCGCGACGAGTTCCAGGAGCTCCTCGAGCAGGATGAGGATGTCCAGGTCGCGACGATTCAGGCGGGCTACGTCAATTTCTATCCCGACGACGCGGTCAATCCGTACGTCGCCCTCACCGCGCGCGGTCCGTGGGTCATCACGCTCAAGGGTGCCGTGTTGCACGACTCGGGCGGCTACGGCATGCTCGGCTTCGGCCACGCCCCCGCGTCGATCCTCGCCGCGATGGCAAGACCGCAGGCGATGGCGAACGTGATGACGGCGTCGCTGACGCAATACCGGTTCGAGCGTTTGTTGCGGGCCGCGATTGGCACCACGCGCGGCGGGTGCCCCTACGCAAAGTTTTTCTGCCTCAACTCCGGCTCCGAAGCGATGACGCTCGGCGCGCGGATCGCGGACGCTCACGCCAAGCGGATGACCGATCCAGGTGGACAGTACGCGGGGAAGACGATCAAGCGCGTCGTGATGGAAGGGAGCTTTCACGGCCGGACCGATCGTCCGGCAATGTTGTCGGACTCCTCACGCAAGAACTACAAGCAGCACCTTGCCTCGTTCCGTGATGATGAGAGCCTGATCACGGTTCCGCCGTACGACGTGGCGGCCCTCGCGCAGGTCTTCGCGGATGCCGCCACGCACGGCTGGTTCATCGAGGCCATGTTCCTGGAACCCGTCATGGGCGAAGGCGATCCGGGCCGGTCGGTGCCGCCAGCGTTCTACGCTGCCGCACGGGAATTGACGAGCACGCATGGTGCCTTACTGATCGTGGATTCGATTCAAGCGGGTCTCCGTGCCCACGGCGTCCTCTCCATTGTGGACTACCCCGGCTTTGCAGGACTTCCCGCGCCAGACATGGAGACCTATTCCAAGGCATTGAACGCCGGGCAGTACCCGTTGTCGGTGCTCGCTGTCACCGAGGATGCTGCCGCGCTCTACCGCAAGGGTCTCTACGGCAACACGATGACCACCAATCCGCGCGCACTGGAGTGCGGGTGCGCTGTGCTCGAAGCGGTGACACCAGCGGTGCAGCAGAACATTCGTGAACGCGGCATGGAGGCCCTCACCAAGCTTGAGGCCCTCCGGCTCGAGCTCGATGACATGATCACCAAGGTGCAGGGAACCGGATTGCTGTTCTCGTGCGAACTGGCACCCGGCTTCAAGTGTTTCGGGACCGATTCCACGGAGGAATGGCTTCGAGAGCGCGGCATCGGCGTCATTCATGGCGGCAAGAACTCGCTGCGGTTCACGCCCCCGTTCACGATCACGAGTGACGAGCTCGACCTGCTGATCGGCATGGTTGGCCGAGCGCTCCAGGAGGGCCCGCGGCAGACCGTTGGTGCGGGAGCGTGAGGCGGACCAACTACGGCTTCGAGAAGCGGCAGAAGGACTTGCAGAAGCAGAAGAAGCGCGAGGCAAAACTGGAGAAGAAGCGTCTCCGTGAGGCACCGCCGTCGCCTGAACTCGAGGAGCTGCTGCAGTTGCTCTTTGCTGAGGGACGAACTCTCGGCGCCGAGTTTCGTGGGAACGCCGAGGAAGAAGGCTTCCATGCCTTCGCGCCGGCGAATTACGATCAGGTCCTTGCCGCCCTGCTGCCCCACCGAGCCACTGGCGGCCTCTTTCTGGAATGGGGCTCCGGCCCCGGCGTGATCACGATCATGGCAGACCTGCTGGGCTTCGACGCCTACGGGATCGAGATCGATGGCGGACTCGTCGAGGCGTCCCGCGCCCTCGCCGAGCGGTTCAATTCGAGCGCCGAATTCGTGGAGGGGAGTTTCCTGCCGGAAGGATATCAGTGGGAATCCGCGGACGGCTCGCAGCGCATGGGAACAATCGGCACCGCGCCCTCGGGCTATCCCGAGCTCGGCCACAACCTGTTCGACTTCGGCACGGTCTTCGGCTATCCCTGGGGCGGCGAGGAGGCGATGATGATCGACCTCATGTCCACGCGCGGTTCACCGGAAGCGACGCTCTTGCTGCATACCGTCGCCGGGACCATCGATGCCTATCAGGGCGGCCAGCTCCGCTGAGCCGCCCTATGAGAGCACCCTGGCTCATCACTTCCGCGGGGTGTCCACCAGCAGCTTATCAAAGCGTGGATTCCCCCTGAGCGAGGCGAAGCTTGGGTCGAGCCGCAAGCGGCCCGGCGTCACGACATAGTCCGTGCCCGCAAGTTCGGTCAGCACATCAATCGCCTTCTCCGGCATCTTCGCGAGGACGTAGGTCCGCGCCAGCTGGAGCGTCGAGTAGAGTCCATTCTGTCCGGTTTGCTTTGACTTCCCCAGCGTGTGGCCGATTTCCGCCTCCCGAATTCCCTCCGCGAATTGCCCTGCGGTCGCCAACAACACACCATACAACGAATGCAACTGGGGGTCTTCCGGGTTTGCCGCCGATTGTTCGCGGGAGATCGCGAGCCCGGAGTCTGCGTAGGCTTTGGCTCGCGCCAGGTCTCCAAACTGGTAGGCCGCAATCGCCAGTGACTGCGCCCACCAGGCACGGTCATTGTCGAACGCGGCAGGAGTCAAGCGCAGCAGCAGCTGCCGCTCGGCCGGTTCGAGAACCCATGCCAATTCATTGTATCCCGCAAAATAGGCGACCACTTCGGTGGAGGTCGTTGGCCCGATCGCTTCTTGCACGAGGCGCTGGGCGCCAGCCAGGTCACCGTTCCCAATGTGGGCGAGGGCCGCCCATTGCACGGAATTCAAGTCCCGTGGCGCCAAGGCAATGGCTTGCGACCCGACCGTCAGGGCCTCATCGAATCGATGCACACTCACCAGCGTACTCAGCAAGATGGAGAGTGTTTCCTGGGATCGGGGGTCAAGCTCTCTCGCGCGCGCCAATTTCTCGAGGGCAACGGTGTTTCGGCCAGCGGACGCGTCAATGGACGCGGACCGTGACAATGTGGACGCGTCCCGTGGTGAGGCGGCGAGCGCCAGATTCATTTCCCGTTCGGCTGCTGGCGCGTCGACGCTGACGATCTGGTAATAGCGACCTGCGGCAACGTGTGGGCCCGGAGTCCCTGGTGCCAGCAATAGCGCCCGGTCGATGGCCTCCTTGGCGCGAGCGGCGACGGTGGGCTCGCGTGTCCCATTCGAATACACAGCGGCGAGCGCATTTCCAAGCATGGCCCATGCGTCCGCAAACGTGGAGTCGAGCGCGACCGCCTGCTCGAAATACCCGGCTGCTTCGCGCTGTGCGGGCGCGGAATTGCTGACGATCGCTTTGCCCTTGAGGTACAGATCGTAGGCGGCGGAATTCGCTGTGGGGCGTGCGGCCAGTTCGGCCTGATCCTCTCGCCCGAGGACAGCGCCGAGGGCACCGGCGACCTGCGAAGCGATGGAGGTTTGCATCTGGAAGACATCGGACATGTTGGCATCGAACGACTGCTGCCACGTCGTGGCCCCCGTCTTTCCCTCCACGAGCTCCGACACCACTTGCACCCGACGCGTGGCGCCCGGTGCCCCAGCCCAACGCACTGTTCCGATCAGCAGATAGTCCACCCCGAGTTCGGCAGCGATCTCGACGGGGGACTTGGCACTGCCACGATACTGATTCGCGCTGGTCGACGCGATCACCGTGAGCTGACCGAGCTTCGCAAGCTTGCCGCGGACCTCGTCGGCGATCCCGTCGGCGAAGTATGCCTCATCCGGGGTGCCCTGATTGGTGAACGGCAGGATCGCGACGCGCTGGGTGGCGCCTGGGGTGCCAGCCCCCGACGGATTCATGGCAAGCATCGTGGCGGTCAACGCCCAGACGACCAACGCCGCGACCCCGCCGAGCACCGTGTTGCGCGCGGTGAGGAGTCCATCGAGTGGCCTCGCCGGTCGGTGGTGGCGACGCCGTGCCTCGGCGCCAGCCGTCAGAAAGAGAGCCACGGCCCCGCCGCCGACCAACACGGCGGCGAGACCGAGCACCCAGGTTGGGAGTCCACGTCGAGCGGCAGCGACCACAAACCCCGTGAGGGCGAGGAGCATCACGGAGCCAAAAACCAACCACGCCTTCCCCGCTGTCGGTGCCACCACGGCCGTCTCACGACTGCTGTCGCGCGTCTGATCCTCGGCGGCGTGAATGGCTTCAACCATCTCCGCCGCATTCTGAAAACGGTCCGCCGGGGACTTGGCCAAGGCGCGGGCGACCACCGCACCGACGCGTGGCGCGAGCCCCTCACGCGTGGTCCCGAGGGGGCGGGCCGATTCGGTCAACGAGCGAGCCATGATGGCCTGCGGGGTCGGACCGGCAAAGGGCGGTTCCCCGGCGACCATCTCGTAGAGGACGCAGCCGAGCGCATAGATATCGACCCGGCCGTCCACATCTGTGGCACCCATCGCCTGCTCAGGACTCATGTACTGGGGCGTCCCGATCGCGAGCCCGGTCTGCGTGAGCGCCTTCCCGCCCCCTGCAACCGCCCGGGCAATGCCGAAGTCGGCGACCAATGCATGCCCGCCACTCAGCAGGATATTCGCCGGCTTGATGTCCCGATGGATGATGCCACGCTCGTGCGCGTGCCCGAGCGCTTCGGCCACCTCGCGGGCGAGTCGAAGCGCCTCCATCACGGGAAGCTGCTTCTCTCGGGCAAGGCGATCCGGCAAGGATTCGCCCTCGACATACGGCATCACGTAATAGAGGAAACCCTCCGCCGCGCCAGAATCGAACACGGGGAGGACATTGGGATGACTGAGCTGTGCGGCGATTTCGACTTCACGGAGAAAGCGTTCCGTCCCAAGCGTTTCGGCGAGCTCCGGCCGCATGACCTTGATGGCGACGCGCCGCTTGTGCTTCGGGTCCTCGGCGAGATACACCGTTGCCATGCCACCCTGCCCCAGAACCCGCTCAACACGGTACTTCGAGGCCAGCGCACGGGTCAGCCGCGACACCTCTTGGGTGCCGGTCGGTGCCATCCGTTCAGGGACGCCTGGCTCGGTCGGGGTCGCGGTGCCGCAATGGAGGCAGAAATGGGCCTCGGACGGCAGCGGGGTGCTGCAGGTTGGGCAGGCGCGGGTGCTACTCGTCAAGACGGGCCCCGTCGGAACAGGAAGAGGGATCGCTCGGCCGGCAACGCATGTGGAAAGGGAACGTCGAAAGATACACGGCCTTTCTCCGAAGTGAAC
>JAHECN010000170.1 GCA_024641735.1 Gemmatimonadota bacterium
CGAGTGGCAAGCTGATCGGCAACGCGCTCACCGACGTGAAGGTGATCTACCGTCAACTCCCCAAGGTGCGGAGCGGCAATCACTTCGGCTCACGGATCGCGTTCCGGAAAGACGGGACGATCTTCATCACCGCCGGCGATCGCTTCAATCAGCGGCCGCTGGTGCAGGACCTCTCGACCGGAATCGGCAAGATCGTACGGATTCACACCGATGGGTCGATACCCAAGGACAACCCCTTCTACGGGAAGGCGGGCGTCAACCAGGCCGTCTGGTCGTACGGGCACCGCAACCTGCAGGGCGCCGCCGTCGATCCGGCGACCGATCAGCTCTGGACGGTGGAGCATGGCGCCCGCGGGGGTGACGAGTTGAATCACCCCGAGGCGGGGAAGAACTACGGCTGGCCGATCATCACCTACGGTGTCGACTACAACGGCACCAAGATCGGTGAGGGCGTCGCGAAGGCAGGGATGGAGCAGCCGGTCTACTACTGGGATCCGGTGATCGCGCCGTCCGGCATGACGTTCTACACGAGCGATGTGATTCCTGGCTGGAAAGGGAGCATCTTGGTGGGCGGCATGGGCGCGGTGATGGCACTGGTCCGTTTGGTGGTGGAGAACGGCGTGGTGGTGAAGGAGGAGCGGCATTTGGGCGAGTTGCTCTCTCGGATCCGCGACGTGCGGCAGGGTCCTGATGGTTTCGTGTACGTGGTGACGGACGCCGCCCCCGACGGGCAGGTGCTCCGCATTCGACCGGCGAAGTAATCGCTTCGTTGGCGCACTTCATTCTTTGTTGGGGATACTGATGGCCAAGGTCTCGCCGTATCGCTCGTTGCCGGTGGAAAAGCGTCTCGAACTGCTGACCCACGATCTCAAGAACACGCCGGATTCGCGTGCCATCTACATCCAGCGCATGGTGGCGCGCGGCGGCGGCTTCCGCCCGGCGACGCTCCGCACCTGGCCGATCGAGCGGCTCGCGAAGGAAATCATCCGCGGCAACCTCGAGACGCTGCAGGATGAAGTGGGATTGCTGCAGACGCTCTACGTCGATCGCGAACCCGAGATCCAGATCGCCTTCCTCGACGCCGCCGGCGTCAAGCATCAGGGCGGACACATTCCGGAAGATCTCGAGCCCCCCTTCGCCAGCGCGGAGATGGTGGCCAAGGCCGCCGCGGCGCTCCGCGCCTCGCATGGCGAGGACGGGGAGCGGTATTTGAGGACGATTGCGTTGTATAACGCCGAAGCCTGGCCCGGATTGGACGGATGAGGGACAACTGGTAAGGGGTGAGGAGTGAGGGGGAACAACCCCCTTACCCCTCACCCCTCACCTTTTGCTGTTCGCCGTTCGCTGTTCGCCGCTATTTCATCGACGCCATATCAATCACAAACCGATACTTCACATCACTCTTCAGCATCCGCTCATACGCATCGTTGATCCCTGACATCGGAATCATTTCGATCTCGGACGTGATCCCGTGCTTGCCACAGAAATCGAGCATCTCCTGCGTCTCCTTGATGCCACCGATCAGGGAGCCGGCGAGCGACTTCCGCCCGAAGACCATCCCCATCACTGACGGCGAATCGTGCGGCGTCGGCGGCACGCCGACCAGGCACATGGTGCCGTCGCGCTTCAGCGTGTTCATGTAGAGATCGAGGTTGTGCGGCGCGGCGATGGTGTTGACGATGAAGTCGAGCGTCCCGGCGGCTGCGGTCATCTGCGCTTCGTCGGTGCTGACGACGACGTGCGTGGCACCGAGCTTCTTGGCGTCTGCGGCCTTGGCGTTGGAGCGGGTGAAGACGGTGACTTCGGCGCCCATCGCGGCGGCGCGGCGGCGGCGAGGTCGAGGCCATCCGGGATGTGCAGCACGAAGTCCTGATCGACCGTGATCGCGGTCGAGTAGCCGCCATGCGTGAAGCCGCCCAAGATCGGATCGGGCGAGCCGTAGGTCATCGTGAAGCCACCGGTGCAGTAATTCTCGAGATCCTCCTTGCAGGAGGCGCAGCTGCGGCAGGAATCGACCAGGCAGCCGACGCCGACGGCGTCGCCCACCTTGAAATTCTTCACGTCGTCGCCGACTGCCGTCACGCGGCCGATGATCTCGTGGCCCGGGACGACCGGATACGCGGCCGGGAACCACTCGCTCCGGGCGATGTGGAGGTCGGAATGGCAGACACCGCAATAGAGAATCTCGATCGCGACGTCCTTCGGACCGGGCGCGCGCCGTTCAATCGTGTGCGGGGCAAGGGGAGTCGTGGCCGACTGGGCGGCGTAGGCGTTCGTGGTCATATGATCTCTGTGTTAAGGGATGATCAAAAAGTAATTGGTGAGGGGTGAGGGGGAACAACGGTAGCGAGCGGGGAATGGGCGCGTGCCATCACGGCAGGGTGACACGCGCGCTACGGTCTCCCGATCCCTGCTTTTCCCCCTCACCCCTCACCCCTCACCCTGTTGTATCCCGACCAAACCCGTTGCAATTCAACCACTTACACCATTTGACATCGCCGCCGGACGGGCCAACTCTTCGGGGTTGGGCGCGCGTGTTCCCACGCCGTTCCTGCGTCACCCACAGCGGGGAGCGCGTTCCCCGGGGATTGATATCGTGTCACGTCATCGCAGCTGGGCCGAGCCGTGGAAAATCAAGGTCGTTGAGCCGATCCACATGACCACGCACGCCGACCGCGTCGCGTATTTGCACGAGGCCGGCTTCAACACCTTTCTGCTCCGATCCGAGGATGTCTACATCGACCTCCTCACCGATTCCGGTACCAATGCGATGTCGGATCGGCAGTGGGCCGGGATGATGATGGGGGACGAAGCGTACGCCGGCTCGCGCAACTTCTACGCGCTCGAGGAGGCGGTGCGGACCTATTACGGCTTCCCCGAGCTGATCCCGACGCACCAGGGGCGCGGCGCCGAGAACATCCTCTCGAAGATTCTGATCAAGCCGGGCGATCACGTCCCCGGCAACATGTACTTCACCACCACGCGCGCGCACCAGGAACTCGCTGGCGCCACCTTCCACGATGTCATCATCGACGACGCGCACGACCCCGCCTCAAATCATCCGTTCAAGGGGGACGTCGATCTCGCCAAGTTCGAGGCGTTGGTCCGCGAGGTCGGCGCCGACCGGGTGCCGTACATCACCGTCTCCGCGACCGTGAACCTCGCCGGCGGCCAGCCGATCTCGCTTGCCAATCTCCGCGCGGTGGCGGAATACTCGCGCGCGCACGGCATCAAGGTGATCCTCGACGCGACGCGCGCGGTGGAGAATGCCTGGTTCATTCAGCAGCGCGAACCGGGGATGGCAGGCGTCACCGTGGCGGAGATCCTGAAGCAACTCTGCGCCCTCGCGGACGGCGCGACGATGTCCGGCAAGAAAGATTCGCTGGTGAACATCGGTGGCTGGCTGGGGCTCCGCGATCCGCGGCTCGCCGAGAAGGCACGCGGGCTGGTGGTGCTGTACGAGGGGCTGCACACCTACGGCGGGCTCGCGGGCCGCGACATGGAAGCGATGGCGATCGGGATCGGCGAGTCGGTGCAGGAGGATTACATCCGCAGCCGTATCGGCCAAGTCCACTACCTCGGCCAGAAGCTGATCGATGCCGGCGTCCCCGTCGTCCGCCCGCTCGGCGGCCACGCGGTCTTCCTCGACGCGGCCGCGATTCTGGACCATCTGCCGCGCGAAGAGTTCCCGGCACAGGCCCTCGCCGCGGCGCTCTACCTGGAGTCTGGCGTGCGCTCCATGGAGCGCGGCGCGGTCTCGGCCGGGCGCGATCCGGAGACTGGTGAGAACCGGTACCCCGCGCTCGAGCTGGTGCGGCTCACCATTCCGCGCCGAGTCTACACGCAGGCGCATATGGATGTGGTGGCCGAGAGCGTGATCGAGGTCGTGGAACAGCGGGCCGGGGTGCGGGGGCTGCGGTTCACGTATGAGCCGGAGTTGTTGAGATTTTTTCAGGCGAGGTTTGAGGAGACTTGAAGAGAGGCGAGTCGTTGGTCGTGAGTCGTGAGAGCCGTCGGTCGTGTGTCGTAGGGGCGAGGCATGCCTCGCCCCCTGTCGTAAAGGTCATAACGTCGTAGAGGTCGTAGGTTGTCCCGTTCCCCGTTCCCCGTTCCCCGTTCCCTCTCACGACTCCCGACCAACGACTCGATTCTCCCGTTCTACCCCCGTTTGACGCCCGTGTGACACCCCTGCGATACCATCACTGTACCCCCCATTGTGGAGAGGTACCGGGATGGAGCGTGTGCATGAGACCGACCTGCCGATCGAGGGGTGGCGCCACCAGGTGCGCTTCTCGACCGGCCTGATCAATCCGGAGTGGCCGAAGGAGTTCGTGATTCTTCTGGGTCGGCGGAGCACGGAGGATCCGTGGAGCTCGGCGGCGCTGTCGGCCGAAGATATCGGGTTGCGGGACGAGCTCGACGACTTGGGGCGGTGGCATGTGCGGATGGTCTGGTCGATGCCGGAGCTCGGGGAGTCGGCGCCGGCCTGGGCGGTGGAGATGTGCGCCGAGGAGGGGCAGGAGCTGGGGCTTCGCTACGGCAAGGATGCGATCTACGTGGTGCGCGGGGACGCGCTCTTTCTGCGGTACTGCGAGGATGGGCGCGAGGAGGTCGCGGAGTAGGCGTCTAACTTCGTGCCGAGGCGGGCGGTCATCACCACCGTCTCCGGCGGGACGAGAACTCGCCGCTTCGCGGCTCAGACATCCCGTCCCGCCTGCGACGGGATGATGACCGCCCGCCTAGGAAAGCACCGCCTGTTCTCCTCTCTCTTTTCTCTTCTCTCCTATCTCTTTCAGTTCCCCACCCCCACCGCCACCAGAATCGCAATCGCCGCGATCGTCGCGAGCACGCCGGTGCCGATGCCGAAGAGTCCGGCGGTGCCGCTGAGGCGGGCGCCGAAGTGCAGCGTGGTAACGCCCTGGGTCACCTCGGGGTCTTCCGGGGTCCAGTAGGTGAGGTTGCCGTGGGAGAGCTGGGCGGAGAGGCCGATGGTGTTCTTGAAAGTGACGGCGGCGTCGAGCATCACCGGGCCGACGATCGACCGATCCCGTTCGAGCATGTAGCCCGGCGTGATGTCGAGCGCGGTGGTCGGCGAGAGGTGGTAGCGCACGCGCGGGCCCATGAGGAGGTAGAGGCCATCCTCCCTGAGCCCCGCGGAGATGATCCCGCCGACGCCGATCTTCGGCGCGACGGGGGCGACGAGTCCGAGCGACATCGAGTAGTGGAAGGAGTTCTCCGAGTCGTTGTAGTACGGCGGATAGGTGGCCGGAGGTTTCCCGGAGCGGAGCAGACGGGAGGCGAAGGTCGCCTCGGTGACGATCCTGGGCTCACACGCCTTGCCGAGCGGATTGCCGCAGTCGGCGCCGGTGAGCGGGGTGCGGCTCTGCGC
>JAHECN010000031.1 GCA_024641735.1 Gemmatimonadota bacterium
AGCGAACGGATCGGAATCAACTCACTCGCCGTCCCCGTGAAGAACGCCTCATCGGCCGTATAGACGTCGTAGCGATTGAGCATCGTCTCCTGGAAGGGAATCTCCATCGCGATGGCCAACTCGATCACGGCGTCGCGAGTAACCCCCTGAAGGATCCCAGCTGAGGGCGGCGGCGTCTTCAGCTTCCCCTTCTTGACCACAAACAGATTCTGGCCTGAACCCTCGGCGACAGAGCCGGCCGAGTCCAACATGATCGACTCATCTGCGCCCGCATTCACGGCCTCCAGTTTCGCCATGACGTGCGCGAGGTAGTTGAGCGACTTGACCCGAGGTGAGAGCGCTTCGCGATGTGGAATCGGTGTCCCTGCCGTGACAACCTTCAGTCCACGGGCCAACACCTCGGCCGGGAACATCTTGATCGTGTCAACAATCAGAATGACCGTCGGCTTGGGACACTTGCGCGGGTCGAGGCCGAGGTCGCCGACACCGCGCGTGATGATGTGACGGAGATACGCGTTCCCGATCCCGGACTTCTCCAGTGCCTCTTCGGTAATCGCGACCATCTGCTCGATCGGGAACGGCACCGCGAGCGCGATCGCCTTGGCCGAGTCATAGAGACGCTCAAGGTGCTCCTGGAGTCGGAAGATCTTCCCGTCGTAGGCTCGGATTCCCTCAAACACCCCGTCGCCGTACAGGAGGCCGTGGTCGAAGACGGAGACCTTGGCGCTCGCACGGTCGAAGTACTCGCCGTCAATCCAGATGGTGGTGGCCATGGGCAGCGGACTCGGGTCGAAGGGTGACGGAGAACAGAGAACGGAGAACGGAGAACAGAGAACAGGGCACCGGGTGGGCGATCTCGCGACTCATGACTCGCGACTCACGACTTCTGCGCCACGGGCCTATCTTCCAGCCACCTGCATCATAGGGGCGGTGGGGCTCGAACCCACGACCTGCCGGTTAAAAGCCGGATGCTCTGCCAGCTGAGCTACACCCCCATCACAAGCAGCAAAGATAGGGGAAGAGGCGCCCTGACGACACCGACCCAAGGCTACCACTCTCACGACTCGCGACCCACGACCAACGACTTCTATGACCTCTATGACACTTTGGTCCCACCTCGCCACCCGCGCCCTCGCCGGCGATGCCCCCACGCGCGACGAAGCACTCGCGGTCCTCAATGCACCCGACGATGAGCTGTTGCCGCTGCTGGAGGCCGCATTCCGTGTGCGTCGCGAGTACCACGGCCGCGACGTGCGCATTCATGTGCTGCAAAACGCCAAGCTCGGTGCTTGCCCCGAAGATTGTGGCTTCTGCTCGCAGAGCAGCCGCTATGACTCGGGGGTTGGTCGCTCCAAGCTGCAAACGGCCGAGGAGATCATCGCTGGCGCAAAGCAGGCGGCCGAGATGGGGGCGGTCAAGTACTGCATCGTCACCGCCACACGTGGCCCGAGTGAGCGCGACCTCGACGTGATCTGCGGCGCCGTGGAGCAGATCAAGGCCGAGTACAACATCAACATCTGCACCTCCCTCGGATTGCTGAAAGAGGGGCAAGCCGAGCGACTCAAGGCCGCCGGTGTCACGCGCTTCAATCACAACCTCGAGAGCTCCCGGGAGTTCTTCAGGGAGGTCGTCACGAGTCACACCTGGGATGATCGTGTCGGCACGGTGCAGCGCGCCAAGGCGGCTGGCCTCGAAGCGTGCTGCGGCGGAATCATGGGAATGGGCGAGTCGTTGGACGATCGTGTCGCGCTGGCCTTCTCGCTGCGTGAACTCGAAGTGGAATCCATCCCGGTAAACTTCCTCGATCCGCGGCCCGGTACCCCCATGGGCGACCAGCCGCGGATGTCGCCGGCCGAGTGTCTCAAGACGCTGGCAATGGTCCGCTTCGTCAATCCGACGCGCGACATCCGAATCGCCGGTGGCCGCGAGGTGAATCTCCGCTCGATGCAGGCCCTGGCGCTCTACCCCGCCAACTCGCTCTTCGTGGAGGGGTATCTCACCACGCCGGGTGCTGGCGCCGAGGCGGACCTGCAGATGATTCGGGATGCGGGGTTTAGCATTGCGGAATTGGTGATGGCGTAAGAGGATGATGGATGATGGATGATGGATCGTGGGCCGCGGATCAGGGGTTCACGAAATCGTTCATGCGAGTCCGGGACCATCCATCATCCACCATCCATCATCCATCATCCCAACTATGACCGAATCACTTCACACCCTCGACCGCCGCTCCGTCTGGCACCCCTTCACCCCCCACTCCGTCTACGCGGACGAGCATCCGCTGATGGTGGTGGCCGCGGAGGGGCATTGGCTCATCGATGCCGACGGCACCCGCTATCTCGATGGCGTCGCCTCCCTGTGGTGCAATCTCTTCGGGCATCGGCGCCCGGAGATTGACCGGGCCATCACCGAGCAACTCGGCCGCTTCGCGCACGCCACCTTCTTGGGAAACGCCTCGGCGCCGGCCGTGACACTGGCGGCACGCCTGATGGAGATCGCCCCCAAGGGGTTGAGCCGCGCGTTCTTTTCCGACAATGGGTCAACCGCCGTTGAAGTCGCCATGAAGATGGCCTTCCAGTTCTGGCAGCAGACCGGCAACCCAGCCGACGCCAAGCGCACCCGCTTCGTCACCATCGGCAACGCCTACCATGGCGACACCGTCGGTGCCGTCTCGCTTGGCGGGATGGATCTCTTTCACGGCATCTACGGCCCCCTACTCTTCCAGACCATCCGGGCACCATCGCCCTACTGCTATCGCTGCCCGCTTGGATTGGAGCGGAGCAGCTGCGGCATCGCCTGCCTGGAGCAGGCCGAGGCGCTGATCGCGGAGCATGCGGACGAGATCGCCGCGGTTGTGGTGGAGCCGGGAGTGCAGGGTGCGGCCGGGATGATTACACAGCCTGAGGGATACCTGCGCCGACTCCGCGACGCCGCAATGAATGCGGGCGCGCTCTTCATCGCAGATGAAGTCGCCGTCGGCTTCGGACGCTCCGGAGCGCTCTTCGCCTGTGAGCAGGCGGGAGTCACCCCCGACTTCCTCTGCCTCGCCAAGGGCCTCACGGGCGGCTACCTGCCGATGGCCGTCACGCTCACCACGGAACGCATCTTCGAAGGCTTTCTCGGCAAACCCGAAGAAGGGCGCACCTTCTTCCATGGCCACACCTATACCGGCAACGCGCTGGCCGCCGCAGCAGCACACGCGACGCTCGACATCCTCCCCGGTGTGATGGAAACGCTTCCTGCGACGATCGCCCACTTCGCCGAGCGTGCGGAACGGCTATGCGCGCTGCCACATGTCGGTGACGTCCGACGCTTCGGACTCGCGCTGGGCGTAGAACTCGTCGCCGACGTCGGGACGCGGGAGCCCTTCCTCGCTGCATCACGCATGGGCATGCGTGTCTGCACCGACTGCAAGCGACGCAATGTCTTTCTCAGACCGCTCGGCGACACCGTGGTAGTGATGCCGCCGCTCACGATCACTACAGAGGAAATCGACATCCTTTTCGATGCGCTCGAAGCAAGCATCCGAGAGATCGATGGGTAGGATCATCGTCATCGCGGGCACCGACACGGGGATCGGCAAGACCTGGGTCGGCTGCCGCCTCGCGGCGCACCTGAAGCAGGCTGGCGTCGATGTGCGCGCCGTAAAGCTCGCCGAGAGCGGCACGCAGGTGGACTTGTCCGGCGGCGAGGATGGCGTGCTGCTGGCTCGTGCCGCGGAGCAAATTCGCCCGAATGCTGCGCTGAGGCGCTACCGGACGCCGGTTGCGGTGGCCGTTGCCGCTGATCTGGAAGACGTCCCGTTCGACCTCGACGCCGTCATCTCGGAAGTACGCGACATCGCGGACGACGCCGAACTCACGCTCCTCGAGGGTGCCGGCGGCCTGTTAGCGCCACTGACGTGGAAGCGATCTCTCCTCGATGTGGTCCGCCTGCTCGGCGCCGATGTGATCGTGGTGGGTGCCGATCGCCTCGGCACGATCAATCACACTCTGCTCACCGTGATGGCCCTCTCCCTCACCAGCGCGCCGCCGCTCGGCGTGGTGTTGAACGCGCTCCCCGACGCGGACCACCGCGACGCCTCGTTCGGACAGAACGCGAAAGCCCTGCGACAGAGTGCCGCAGGGCTGCAGGTGGTGGAGTCACGTTCAGCCGAGTGGGAAGAGGTCGTTGCGGGGTGGATCACCGCGGAGTCATAGCGGCTTGGGCGGCGGCGGATCGCCGCGATCAATCACCACACGCCAGACACCCTTCACATCCCGACGCCACACCGAGTTGAAGCGCCCGATCTGTTTGCCGTCGGGGTCAAGCACCGGCCCTGAGCTCAGGGCCAGATCGCCCGCTGGCACGACCTCCACGAGGTCCGGTGCCCAGGAGAAGGGCGCCGGCCCCTCGAAGAACCTCCGCCACGCACCAACGATCGCGGTCTTCCCACGAAGCGCCGTTGTTCCGGAAAAGAACACTGCGCCGTCATCGAGAAACGATTCGAACGCGGTGACATCGCGGTCCTTCATGGTAGCCGCGAAGGCAACCTCTCGCGCACGCACTGTGGTGACCAGTGCGGAGTCCACCTTCATGCCGGCCTGCGCATGCAGGACCGAGCCGGGGATGAGCACGGCCACCAGCACTACTGCCGTCCATCCTCGCGCCCGGTCGCGTGTCACTTTTCGGTCGGCACGCGAAGCGTAAAAATCAACCACTCCCCAAGCTTCCGATCGTCCTTCGGCTTGATGGTGTCGAGATCCGGGACCGGGATCGCCGAGATGATGAGGGTCTTCTTGGTGCCACGATTGCGCACTCGCTCTGCCGTGCCATCGCCGTAGTTGGAATGGAACGATCCATTCATGTGGATCACCAGCGGGTTGCCGCCACTTGTTGCTCTGGCCCGAACAATCGACTCGGCCATCGTCTCGTCCTTCACGCACTGCGCCTGATAGGTGCGGAAGATCGCGGCCGGATCGGTCGGGCCATGGCCACCCATCGCCTCGCCGAAGCGATCGAAGTAGTCGTCCTTGGGGCATCTGAACGCCCCGGCGGTCCAGAATCGGGCGCTGTCGGGCAACGCCGCGATCACGGGCTCGAGGCCTCCCTTCGCCACGCTGCTCGCAATCGGGCGCGGCACGTTCGCCGCAATGACCTTCCATCCCTTCGCCTTGGCAAACTCCACGAGCGGGCGGTAGTCCTTGGCATAGTTCGGCCAGGGACGCGACGCCTTCAGGAAATCGGCTTCATCCATCTGTCCGGCGAGGTAGGCGTCGAGCAATGGCTGGACGTCACGCTCGAACATTTCCATCGAAAGGATCACGTCACTGCGCCGCCGAGCCACGGCTTCGAGCAGGCCGCGTTGCAATTGGTGCGCGTTGCCGTCATCGTGCTGCTCGCCAAAGAAGACCACGTCGTACTTGACGGCTTCCATGGCGAGTGCTTCAAGATCGGAATAGCGCTTGTGCTTGACGTCGTAGACCCGATGCGGCGTCCACTGGGCGGGAATCGTGTCGGCCGGCGCGGTCACGGCGAGTGCGAGCAGCAGGGTAATCATCCCCGGAGAATAGTGGGGGCGATTGGCTGCCGGGAGGGTCCAGCGAAGATCTCGGAACGAGGTGGCGAGCAGCGACCCACGACCCAAGACTTATGACTAGCGACTCACGACTCCCTACTCACGACTCCCAACTCCGCCCATCTGCAGCAGAATGGCGTCGAGCCACTCCGGTGAGGCCTTGAAGAGACCCTCAGGCCAACGGCGGAACCGCAACATTCCCTGATAAATCTCGTTCTGATCGTAGCGATTCAATCCGAGCCCCGCGAGGTACTGCAATCGCAGATTGCGATCGCGATTCAAGTCCGCTCCCGCGGTCCAGAGCTTCAAGTCCTGACCCCGCCCCGCATACGTGCCGAGCAGCGCGTCGAGCGAATTGAAGCCGATCTCCGCGAGCGAGCGTCGGATTTCTCCGTATTCCGGCCGATCCAGTCGCGCGGCGAGGAGCTCGACGTCGATGGGTGCATCACCGACCGTACCGGAGACCACCAGATCATAGCCGAGCCCCTGGGTCGTGTTTCCCCAGACGATGCCATTGGGGAACACTTCAAGGAAGGTCGCGATCTCGCTGCGCACCGCGGCGTCGTTGTTCTCGTAGAGCGGCAACCAGACGGTGATCACGCCGCCCGGGTTCAAGTGCTCGCGCGCCAATCGGTAGAACTCCAATGTGGAGAGCGCGGCCGCACCACGCGTCCACGGATCGAACGGGTCAGCCGTAATGGCGTCGTACTTCTTGTGACTGGTGAGCAGGAAGTGACGCCCATCGTCGATCACGACCGACACCTTGGGGTTCTTCGCGACATCATGATTCGACGCCCCGAAATATTCTCCCGCCACCTTCGGCACCAGTGGCTCGATCTCGGCGATGGTCATCGTCCTCACCAACGGATCGATGCTCACCGCACCGGCGGTGACTCCTGCGCCGAAGCCGATCACCAACACGTCCGAGGGTGCCGGTGAGAGCAGCGTGGTCAGGTGGCCGAGCATCCGCTGGAGCCGCATGTCTTGCGGCTCGCTCGAGGCCTGTACCTTGCCCGCGTTGTGATAGTTGCGGACACCATTGTCGAGCTGGGAGACCGCGACTGTCGAGTTGGTCCCTTCGCCGACGTAGATGAAGTCGCCATGCGCGTTGATCCGATAGGCCATGAAGCGGCCGTAGCCGACCAGCAACCCGGGGATCGGGATCACACTAGAGGCGATCCACATCGTCACGGCGAGCGTCCCCCCGGCGAGGATCATCCCACGCGCGGTGAGGCGCAGCTTTCCGGCGGCGTCCACGACGAGCATCAGGCAGAGCATGGCGGAGATTGCCGCAACCACAATCAGGAGTCGCTGTGTCTGCTGCGTGCCAATCGTTCCGATCAGCACGAGCGAGGTCAGCAACGAACCGCCGATCGCACCGAGAGTGTTGGCGGCGTAGGCGGCACCGACGAGGCGCGCGGGGTCGTCCTCGCCCGAGGCCATCGCGGCGAGCCCGAGCGGGAACGACGCGCCCCAGAGCAGCGCACCCGGCAACACCACCCAGAGCGCGCGGATAATGTCCACCTGGAAGGTGAACTCCGGTGCGGTTGAGAGCGACGGGTTGATTGGCCAGTACGGCAGCGCTTGAGTGAGGGACCAGGCGGCCCAGCCGAGCGCGAGCACGAGGAGGAGTTGGCACCAGCCGAGCGCGGCGCGCGGGTTCTGCACCATCCGCGCGAAGAATGCACCGGCGGAAGAACCGATACCGAGCCCGGCGAGGAAGCCACCGAGGATCAGCGAAAAGGTGTAGGTCGTAGGGCCGAGCATCAGGGAGAGGATGCGCGTCCAGACGACTTCCGAGCCGAGCGCCGTGAAGCCGGAGAGCGCGAGCGTGAGCAGGATCGGCCACGAGCCCTTCGGCAACGCGGCCGTCGCCCGCTCCGTTGCCACCACCGGTGCGGCGTCACGCGAGCCGGCCATCAGCCAGGCGACGCCGGCGATGAGGAGATTCAGCGTGACGGCGACACCGGTCGCCGTGACCACGTCATAGTTGCGGAGCAGGATGAAGCCGGCGGCGAGGCAGCCGATCACGGCGCCGAGGGTATTGCCGCCGTAGAGATACCCGAGGTACGACATCCCTTCCGGCGTCGCGCGCACCTCACGCGAGATGGCTGGCAGCGTAGCGCCCATCAAGATGGTCGGCGGCAGAATGCAGAGCGCCGCGAGCAGTGCGCGCAGCATCAGACCGAGTGCACCTGGGCCGCCAATTGCCGCGTAAAGTCCGCCGGCGTACGGGAGAATCAGGAGCACCAGAATCCCGAAGATGCCGATGCCGAGCTCCAACATCGCGTACACCTTGAGCGGCGAACGCGATGACGACACGCGCTTGGCCAGCCCCAGCGACCCGATGCACATGCCGCCCATGAAGGTGGCGAGGAGCACGGCAATCGAGACCCCGGAGGAGCCGATGACCAGGCCGAGGAGTTGGAACCAGACGATCTCGTAGATCAGTGCCGCGGCACCACTCGCGATGAAGAGCGGCAGCAGTGCCAGAAGGCGTCGGGACGACTGATCGGGTGCAGCAGGAGCCATGGTGGGCATCGCGGAAGGGTAGAATGGCGAATGCCCACAAGTAAGAGGGCGCTGGGAGAGATACGCGGTGGGGCGCTCGCGCGTTGGCGGAGCGCCCCCAACGGTGACTACCGCGTTCAGCGCTCCGCGATGACCTCGATCCGTTGCCGGACAATCAGGGCACCGCCCCCACTCCGGAGCTCAAACCAACCTGAAGATCCGGGGAACGGTTTCCAGAGCACATCCATCGTCTCGCCGATAGACACTGCCCGCGGGGACGCCGACACATCCTGTTGCCATTCGGGCAGTTCGAAGCCGTCCTTGGCGACCATCCGCCAGACAGCGGGCGCGCCGTCACTCACAAATTGGAAACGGAGTCCCGCACCTGCCAAGGTCAGGTTCATCAGGCGCAATCTGTAGGTCTCCCGGGCACGGACGGTATCCGGGGGCATCCCGGCCGACCTCCGGTTGAGGCGAGGCTCCAAATCCGACCCCTTCTCGTTCAGATCCATCTGGGCCAAATAGACGCGCTCATGGGCGACGTCATACGCTGCTCGGTCATCCACGACGAGCAAGGCACCCGCCAAGCCCTTCCCTTGCTGTCGGATGTCCGAGACATGGGTGTGGTACATGAACGAGCCACTTCTGGGAGCCGTGATTCGTGCGATGAAGGAATCGCCAGGCATGATGGGCGGGGTCGGCATGTGGGCGTACCCGCCGACGCCCACCACACCATCGGAATACGAGTCGATCTCGACGCCGTGCCAGTGAATGCTCGTGGCCTCGGGGGTGCTGTTGTGGATGACGACATCGGTTGGCTCGCCGCGCTGGAGCACCAACACCGGGGCGGGTCCAACGGAGGACGCCCCCGTCCCGGTCCCTTCAACCAGACCGTAGCCATAGCGACGCATGAAGATGTTGCTGTCTGGTGTCGCGATCACTTGCAGCCGAAGCGTACGCTCGACCGGCCGGAGTGCGGGGTAGACACCACCCTTCGGCTCGACACGCGTCACCAGCATCAGTCCGCCCATGTGGTGCTCGACATGGTGCGCCGCATCGTCGCGGTTGTCTTCGAAGATCGACTTCAGGAAGTAGTCTGGATTCTCGCGAAACTCCTTGCCGAGCGGCGCATTCGGCGTGGCATGGAAAGAGAGATGACAGTGGAAGAGCCATCCCCCAGGTCGGTCGGGTGACCAGACCACGGTCCGGGTCGACCCTGGCTCCATGTGTTCCGTGACAGCCATTCGGCGCTGGCGGACATCAAAGAGCGTATCCTGCTGCCAATCCCCGGCCGCATCGACCCGGAAATAGAATCCATGCAAATGCATCGGGTGGGAACGGGGCGATGCATTGATCAGACGCCAGCGAATCGAATCGCCGACCGCGTGCGTCATGCGCTCGGTGTGCGGCCACGGGCGCCCATTGATCGCGAGGACATCGCCAGCTTCCTCCAGCGTCGAGTCGATCATCAGCCGTTCGACCAGCACATCAATCATCAGGATCCGATCCGGCGGCACTTCTCCGACGGCCGGGTCGACGACCAGCGCCCCGCTCAGGAGCGCTGCTTCGTACTTCCGGTCCTCAAGTGTCTCGCCGGGTTGGGCGCCCCAGTAGAAAAAGGTCCCCTCGGCGTCGGCGACGAAGCTCGTCTGTACCGTCGCACTCGGGGGAATCACCAGGGAGTCGAAGACGGCCAGGCTTCGCCGCACGCCGAGTCCATGCACCACGAGTACTTCCGTGGTGGTATTCCGGACGGAGGCGGTGACGCGCGTACCCAACCGAAGGCGTAGGAGCGGGCCTGGAGTTGTGGGATTCTGACCACGCACCGCAAACGCCAGCACGTCTGTTCCCGCGCGATCCTCGCCATTCGGATACCACATGCCGCGCTGGATATCCAGATCGAGATGGACCCCCTCAGCCGTGACGCGTCCAGCAGGCTGCAGATTGTCATGCCAGGTGACGGTGGGGAGCGCCCGCATCGGAAACGTCGCAACGCAAAGCGCTGCCGCGAGTGAAGCGATCATGCAAACTCCTTCTTGTGCGGAGGATGGACCCTCTCAGCGTAACGCGAGGCAGGGATTTTTGCCAGTCAGTTGACGCCCTGCGGCGTGTGCACTGTCGACGGAGAAATCGTCCAGCGGTGCACCACCTTCTCGCATGGAGAGCACCGAAATCGAGCGCTACCCGAACATCTCCCCCTGCTCCACGATCCCTCGGCAGAACAACTTCCGATGATGCGGCGTCATTCCGCTACTTCGGATCGCCGCCATGTGCCCTGCCGAACCGTACCCCATGTTGCTCTCCCACCCGTAGCCGGGGCGGCGCGTCCCGAGCGAGCGCATCAACTTGTCGCGGGCGACTTTCGCGATCAGCGCGGCGGCAGCGATTGCGTGGCAATGCGCATCACCCTTCACCAGTGCTTGATGTGGTGTGCCGAGCTCCGGCACAGCGAGCCCGTCGACGATGACCAACGCGCGCGCGTCACCCAAGATCCTGCGGCAGCGTGCGAGCGCGCGTTGCATCGCAAGCGCCGTGGCAACACGAATATTCAGCCGCTCGATCTCCAGCACGCTCGCCGCACCCAATCCCCATGCCAACGCGTCGGCGCGGATCGTCGCCGACAACGACTCGCGTTCCGCAGGCCGCTTCACCGACTTGGAGTCGCGAACGCCGGGGATCGCCTCCGACCCAATCGCAAAGCAGCAGGCCGCCGCCACCACAGGCCCCGCCAACGGCCCGCGACCGACTTCGTCGATCCCGATCAGCAGGTGGTCCGTAGCCCAGGCGGCGCGCTCGTGGTGCAGAAGTGGCATGCCTGCAAGCTAAGGGAACCCCGTCCCATTGATACACCAAGATTCGTTGATATATTACGGCCATGACTAACCCGGATGACGCCTCGGTCCTGAAGCGGCTCTCGACACTCGACCGCTTCCTCCCGCTCTGGATCTTCGCTGCGATGGCCGCGGGCCTCCTCCTCGGACGACTCTTCCCAGACCTCGGCGCCCTGCTCGATCGGGTCAAAGTCGCCGGCGTCTCGGTCCCGATCGCCGTCGGGCTCCTCTGGATGATGTACCCCGTCCTGGCCAAGGTCCGCTACGAAACGATCGGCCAGCACACCAAGGAACCGCGGCTCATCACGACCTCGTTGGTGCTGAACTGGGTCGTCGGCCCACTCCTGATGCTCGCGCTCGCGTGGATCTTTCTCCCCGACCTACCCCACTACCGCAATGGACTCGTACTGATCGGCCTGGCACGCTGCATCGCGATGGTGTTGATCTGGAATTCACTTGCGTCGGGCTCCGGTGAACTCGCCGCCGTCCTGGTGGCACTCAACTCCGTCTTCCAGATCGTCACCTACTCCGTGCTCGGCTGGCTCTACCTCACCGTGGTCCCCGGTTGGTTCGGCGCCGACACCGCCGCGCTCGACGTCTCGATGGGTCAGATCGCCGTCTCCGTCCTCGTCTTTCTCGGCGTGCCGCTAATAGCGGGCTTCCTCACACGCAGGACCTTGATCGCCAAGCGCGGCGTGATCTGGTACGAATCCGTCTTCCTCCCGAAGATCGGTCCGACCGCACTTCTCGGCCTGCTCTATACGATCGTGTTGATGTTTGCGATGCAGGGGAACCGTATCGTCTCGCTACCGTTCGACGTGGTGCGGATCGCGATCCCAATGCTGGTCTACTTTGCCGTGATGTTCGGCTTCTCCTTCTGGCTCTCCTGGCGACTCGGCTTCAACTACGAAACCACTGCCGCCGTTTCCTTCACCGCGGCCGGGAACAACTTCGAGCTCGCCATCGCCGTAGCCGTCGCGACCTTCGGCATCGGGTCCGGTGAAGCGCTCGCCGCTGTGATCGGACCGCTGATCGAAGTCCCAGCACTGGTGGCCTTAGTCTACGTCGCGCTCTGGGCGCGCCGCCGCTACTTCCCGACAGAGGCAGTCGCATGACCACGCCATTTCGCGTGCTGGTACTCTGCACGGGGAACAGCGCCCGGAGTCAGATCGCCGAGGCGATCTTGGCGACACGAGGTGCCGGGCGAATCAGCGCGGCGAGTGCCGGATCACTCCCGGCCCCTCGCGTGAATCCGTATGCGGTGGAGACGCTCGCCGCGCACGGCATCAGTTGGAACGACCGCGTCCCGAAGCGAATCGACGAAGTGGAAGGGGTGCACTACGATCTCGTGATCACCGTCTGCGACAACGCGGCCGAAGCGTGCCCCTTCTTCCCGGGGGCCAAGGCGCAGGTGCACTGGGGACTCCCCGACCCCGCCGACGAGACCGAACCGAAAGCTTCCCGGAAGGCGTTCGAGGAGACGTACCAGGCGTTGGACGCGCGGATCGAGAAGTTGTTGGCGTTGGAGTTGGAAACCATGACGCCGAGCGAGATCATCGAAGCGGCCGGGGCAATTCATTCACTGTCGTAGAGGTCGTAAAGGTCGTAAAGGTCGTAGGTTGTCCTGTTCCCTGTTCCCTGCTGTTCCCCCTCACCCCTCACCCCTCACCCGCCGCACGCAAAAGGGCCCCCAACCACGGGGCCCCTCTCACGACTCACGACCAACGACTCACGACTCGAGTCTACCGGTCCCGCTTCTCCTTGATCCGCGCCGCCTTACCAGACAGGGCACGCAGATAGTAGAGCTTGGCGCGACGGACGCGGCCACGACGGACCACTTCAATCGTCGCCCACATCGGGCCGTGGAGCGGGAAGACACGCTCGACGCCGACGCCGCCGGAGACCTTGCGGACCGTGAAGGTCTCGCTGATGCCGCCGCCGCGACGGCCGATGCAGACGCCTTCATACGCCTGCAGGCGCTCCTTTTCACCTTCACGCACGCGGACCATCACCTTGACCGTGTCACCGGCATCGAACTTCGGGATGTCCGTGCGCAGCCCTTCGTGTGAGACCTGATCCAGCAGTTCCATTCCCATCGTGTGCTCCCAGACGCGCATGCGCCGGTGATAGTGTCAGGACTTCGCGTCGTCTTCGTGACGCTCCGTTGCCAAGTGGACATCCCAGAGATCTGGGCGCCTCGCCTGTGTGATACGTGCCGCTTCGTCCAATCGCCAGGCGGCAATCGCCGCGTGGTTTCCCGAGAGCAGCACCTCGGGAATCTTCATCCCCCGCACCTCGGCGGGCCTCGTGTAGCTCGGCGGACTCAACAGTCCGTCGTAATGCGAATCACTGCTGGCCGACTCGTGGTCGCCGATCGCTCCGGGGAGCAATCGCACCACCGCATCGATCACGCAGAGGGCCGCCGGCTCGCCTCCGGAGAGGACGAAATCGCCGAGCGAAATCTCTTCGGCATCAAGGAGCTCGACGACCCGCTGGTCGATGTCCTTGTAGTGGCCGCAGAGAATCGTCAACGATTCGCCGAGTGACCACCGCACCGCATCGTCATGGGTGAAGCGCCGGCCGCGTGCCGACATCACCACCACTGGGCCGGTCACCGGCCCCAACGATTCCACGGCCTCGAGAAAGGGCTCCGCCTTCAGCACCATTCCCGCACCGCCCCCGAAGGGCGCGTCATCCACCGTCTTGTGCTTGTCGTGGGTGAAGTCGCGAAGCTGCACCAACCGATACTCGGCCAGTCCCGCTGCCGCCGCTCGCCCGGGAATGCTCGCCGCCAGGAGCGGCGCCATTGCCTCGGGAAAGAGCGTCACCACGTTGACCGTCAACATCGTCAGTTCATCAACTCCGGCGGCACATCAACCACCAGCCGGCGATTCTCACGATCGGTCACCTTCACGACCTCCGCACGGAACGGAATCAGAAACTCCCGCTTCGGTCCCTGCACCTCGAGCACCAGTCCCTGCGGCATGTCGTACACCGCAGTGACGATCCCCAACGCCGCATCCGCTTCATCGCGGACGGCCCAGCCCACCAATTCCTGCTGGTAGACCTCGCCCTCTTCCAACGGCGCCACCATCGACCTCGGCACAGCGAGGAAGAGTCCGCGATAGCCATCGACCGAGTTGCGGTCTGGGTGCCCCGTGAGGCGCAATAGCACCTCGCGATGGTAGACCCTCGCCTGCTCGACCGACAGATCCCCGACCGGCTCGCCCCGAAGGTCGAGCACCGTCAGGTGCTGTCCCACCACGAAGACCCCTTCGGGATCGTCCGTGAGTGGAAAGATTGCCAGCTCGCCCTTCAGCCCGTGCGGTTTGCGCACCCGGCCGACGACGATCGGGGGCGCCGCCGCGTCAGACATCAGCTCAGACACCGGCCTTCTTGAACAGCGCGGCGACAGTGTCGCTCGGCACTGCGCCCTTCGCGACCCATTCGCGCGCCTTTTCGACGTCGAGGGTCAGGAGGTTGTTCTCCTCCTTGGGGCGATACGAACCGATGTTCGCGATGAACGCGCCGTCACGCGGGGCCTTCTTGTCGGCCACCACAATACGGTACATCGGCAACTTCTTGCGTCCTTCGCGACGCAGACGAATACGAACGGCCATCATGCTCTCCTGGAGCGGGTCAACGCGGGGGGAATGACTTTCCGCCGAAGGGCATTTTCATCCCCGGCTTGCCCGCTGTTTTCATGAACTTCGACATCTGCTTGAACTGATTCAACAACTGATTCACTTCCTGCACGGTCCGCCCCGACCCGCGAGCGACCCGCATCCTGCGCGATCCGTTCATGACGTCCGGATCACTCCGTTCGGCCTTCGTCATCGAGAGGACAATCGCCTCGACGTGCCGAATCTTGTTGTCGTCCACGTTGGCGTTCTTCAGCATCGCGGGATTCACACCCGGGAGCATGCCGAGGACGTTCTTCAGCGGACCCATCTTCTGCATCTGGCGCATCGCCGTGAGGAAGTCGTCGAGGTCCAGGCCCTTCTTCGACGTCGCCTTCCGCGCGAGCTTCTTCGCCTCGTCTTCATCAACGTTCGCCTGCGCCTTCTCGACCAGCGAGAGGATGTCGCCTTGCTGGAGAATCCGCCCCGCCATCCGGTCCGGATGAAACGGCTCCAGCGCGTCGAGCTGTTCTCCCGTGCCGACAAACTTGATCGGCGCCTGCGTGACCCCGAAGATCGACAGCGCCGCGCCACCGCGGGCATCGCCATCCATCTTGGTCAGCACGACGCCCGTAATGCCGAGCGCGTCGTGAAACCCCTTCGCAATCCGGACGGCGTCCTGCCCGGTCATGCCATCGGCGACGAGCAGGATCTCGTGCGGCTTGATCGCCGCCTTGAGTCGCACCAACTCGTCCATCAACGTCTCGTCGAGCTGCAGACGACCGGCGGTGTCGACGATGACCGTGCGCGCCCGAGCCTTCCCGGCCGCCTCGATCCCGCGTCGCACAATGCCAACGACGTCCTGCTCTCCGGGCTCCCCATGGAAGCCCACCTGCACCTGCTCACTCAGCGTCCGCAGCTGATCGATGGCGGCGGGACGATAGACGTCGGCCGCGATCAGGAACGGCGCCTTCTGTTCCGCCTTCAACCGCTTGGCGAGCTTGCCCGCCGTCGTCGTCTTGCCGCTACCCTGCAGACCCACCATCAGGAGGATCGTCGGTGGCACCGACACGAACGCCAACGGCGCCTGCTTCTCGCCGAGCAGCGTGACCAGCTCATCGTAGACGATCTTGACCAGTTGTTGCCCTGGTCGAACCGCCTTCAACACCTCTTGACCGACGGCCGCTTCCTGCACGCGCGCGAGGAAGGTCCCGGTCAGTTCAAATGAGACATCCGCCTCAAGGAGAATACGCCGAATTTCGCGCAGCCCCTCGCGGATGGCTTCCTCCGTCAATACCCCTCGGCCTGTCAGGCGCCGAAGGGAATCGGTCAGTTTGGAGGAGAGCTCATCGAACATAGCCCTCCAAGATAGGGCAGGGGTGGGGGGAGGGGAAGAGACGAGGAGAGCCGAGAGAAGAGAGAAGAGAGGGGAGAGGGGTCCCAGCGGTCTCTTTTCTCCTCTCTCCTATCTCGCGGTCTGTTTCACCATGAAACTGAGCGGTCCCGGCACCCGTACATTTCTTTGCCTATGCCATCTCCGTCCCCTTCCCCCTTCCCTCCCCGCCCAGACGAAGCCGAGCGGCTCGCCGCCATGAACCGGATGAAGCTGGCGGCGACCGGGCTCCTGGTGGTGGCACTGGTGGTCTTTCTGGTCGCCCGGGTCTACGAGGGCGCCTATCCCTGGCTCGGCTACGTGCGGGCCACGGCGGAGGCTTCGCTGGTGGGCGGGATCGCGGACTGGTTCGCCGTCACGGCCCTCTTCCGCCACCCGCTGGGGATCCCGATCCCGCATACCGCCATCATGCAGAAGCAGAAGGACCGGGTCGGCCGGATCTTGGGGAACTTCGTCCAGCACCACTTCCTCTCGCGGACGGTGCTCGAAGCTCGGCTCGCGGGGATCCATCCCGCGCAGCGCGGGGCGGATTGGATGCGGGACGAGGTCAATCGTCGCCGGCTCGCCAAACAGATGGCGGGTGGACTGGCACGGGCCGTCGAGGCGCTACCCGAAGTGGGGGTCCGCGAGTTCGTGCAGCGGAGCGCCACCGCCAAGCTGGAGTCGGTGCAACTGACCCCGCTCGTCTCCGAAGTGATGACGGTGGCCGCCGCCGGAGGGCGGCCGCAGGAACTGCTGAACGAAGTCATGAAGCTGATCGCCGCCTCGCTGAAGGATGGCCATGATTCGATCCGCGAGCGCGTGCGGCTCGAGAGCCCGAAATGGGTGCCGCTGGGACTGCGCGACGCCGTGGCGGATCGGCTGATCGGTGGGGTGGAGCGGTTGATCACCGAGATGCTGGCCGACCCGTTGCACCCGATGCGGAAGCGCTTCGACGGGCTGGTGCATGACTTCATCCATCGGATGCAGACGTCGCCGGAGTTGATCGCCAAGATCGAATCGATGAAGGCAGATCTGATCGGACATCCGGTGGTCGAGGAATTGGTGGCGTCTGTCTGGGAGAAGACTCGCTTGGCGGCGTCCGATTTCCGGGCCGACCCCGAGGGGACTTCGCTGGAGCCGCTGGAAGAGATGCTGGCCGGGCTCGCCGATTCGCTGTCGAACAGCGAGGAGCTCCGTCGGGAGGTCGATGGCTTCCTGAGCGAGGTGATCACGTCGCTCCTGGAGCAGCACCGTCAGGAGATCGCGGATCTGATCGCCGCGACGGTGGAGGAGTGGGATCCGGCCGTTGCCGCTGGGCGCATCGAGTTGGCCGTGGGCCGCGACCTGCAATTCGTGCGGCTCAACGGTACGCTGGTGGGTGGTGCGGTGGGGCTGACGATCTACACGTTGTCCCGGTTTCTATAGCGCGTCAGCCGTCGAGTCCCTCGGCCTCAAACGCGATGCCAAGATGTTCCAGCAGACGATCTTCCACTTGCCGCTGTGCCTCCGGGTTCTTCAGCACGCCAATCTTGTCGAGCAGTCGAATCGTCGAGATCGATCGAATCTGATTGGGCATGAGAAGGGTCGCGTGGTTGTCGGTCACCGCACCTCGCGGCAGCGAGACTTCAAAAGTGTAGGGTGCACGCCGCTTTGATTCCAGTTTGGTCGCCGGAATCACGGTGGCCATTCGGAACGCGGCGTTGTAGCCGTCGTTCGAGACCACGACCACCGGTCGCGTAGCACCGCGCTGTTCGTGACCGACGGCGGGCTCGAGGTCGGCCCAGAAAATGTCCCAGCGTCGCACTGGTCCGATGTACGCCACGGGTCAGTTGCCGTCCGGTGTCAGGCCGTCACCTACGGCTCCATCGAACTCGCGGGCGACTCGTCCCATCTCCGCAACAAAGACCGGATCAGCCGCTGCCTTCTCGTACGCTGCATAGACGGTCCGGCGCCGCCGGTCCCGCAGTTCGGCCACGACCGCGGCTTCGATGAAGGCGTCGGCACTCGGAGCCGCGCCGGCGTCAACCAACGCGCGAATCGCGTCCGCCACGCTCGCGTGCAGCCGCAGACTCAACTTCCTGAGGGGGTCTGCCCCGGTTGCTCGGCGCCTGGACCGCGGCTGAGCAGCAGGCGGGGTACGGTGGGATGGGCGCATTGTGACCTCGAAAATAGGTATGGCGTTAAGTATGGCACTAACCACGTGTTCGCGCCATCCCCAGACGCCGACACCAGAAGGGGCTGCGACCCCTGATGCGGTCACAGCCCCAATCTCACCACCTCCCCTGCGCCAACGCGCCACCAGTCAGCGCAACTCCACTCCCGGCAACGCGTTCCACCGCACCCAATCCGTCGGCGCAATCACGATGTGGACGGCAGACTTCTCACCGACCATGATCGATTCCACTGTGGTCCGGTAGCCGGCCCGCGGAACCTTGGCGAGGCGATCGGCGATCTGGGTCCGGAAGCGATCGGCCGAGCGCGGCTCATCCCAGACAGAGACCCAGACCAGTGCGGCGCCGCCATCGTTGGCGTAGAGACGCATCCGGTCCCCTCCCCATCCGAACGGCACCTGCGTCGGCACCTCGTTGATGCCGACCAGGGAGGACCGCAGCACGGCGATCTCGAATTCACCGAAAGTGTCTTCGTGGAGGACCGTCGACGAGTCCTCGAGGAAGCGCACCCGCAGCGGAACGTCTCCGGCCGCATAGCGCTCGGGGTGGAGAATCTGCTCAGTGGAACTCGGCAACAGCTTGCCGAATGGCTGCTGCCCCATGCGGTTCCGCATGAACCAGCGCATCCACTCCGCGCCCTGCACGTACGGGAAGGTCAATCCTTCGCGCAAGATCAGCGGCGCCTTGGCGAAGACATCCATCCCCGCCTGGCCGACCCGCAGCTGCTCGCGAAAGGTCTCCCAGAATCCATCATCCGTGATCAGGTCCTGACCGGGGAGCAACGCCACGAGGGACGCGAGGGTCGCCTGCCCCTCCAAGACGGCCTGCGCGGCGGCCTGCCGATCGGCGTCGGAGTTGTCCTTCAGGATCGAGTCGAGTGGTGCGTACTGGTGCTGCAGTGCGTGCACCAACTCGTGTGCCAGCACCAATCGCAATTGTGTCTTGTCGCCGCCCGCCACCGCGAAGAGCAGCAAGGAGTCCGGGTCATAGAAGCCGGCCACCTGTTCGGTGTACAAATCGATGAACAGCCTCTTGACGTCAAGCGTGTCGGGGAGGAGCCCGAGCAATCGGTACGTCGTGACAATGCCATCGAGCCGCGCGGGGGGAAGCTCCTGCTCCAGCTTCGCCAACAGGTAGGCCCCAACCTGTGCTCGTGTCCGTACTGCGGTCTTGGGGGTGCGCTTAAAGGTCATCCCGGTCGCCGTCGCGACGGTGGGCATCAGGGAGTCCACCATGGCGGCGAGCTGGCGCTCGTCCAGGGACTGTGCGTCCACGACCGGCTCGCCGCGGCAGGCGGTGGTCAGCAGGAGGAGCAGGAGCAACGACAATCGCATGGTCACGAGACCCCCAGAATACTGATGCGGTACCACGCCACCATCGCATCACCCATCAACCAATGGGCTGCGCCGCCGATAGCGAGGAAGATTCCGAACGGCACCAGCTTCTCCTTCCCCGCCAGTTTCATCGGTAGGAAAATCAGCGTGCCGATCAGCGCACCCAAGAAGAGCGAGAGTAGGACGCCCTGCCATCCAAGAAACGCACCGAGCATCGCCATCATCTTGATGTCGCCGCCACCCATGGCATCCTCCCCGAACGCCTTGGTGCCGACGACCGCGATCACCCAGAGCAGCGCGTAGCCGATGGCCGCCCCGAGGAGCGCGTGCTGCCAACCGAGTGCACCGCCTGCGAAGGCGAAGCCGAGGCCAATCACCGTACCGCCGATCGAGAACTCATCCGGGATGATGTACTCGCGCGCATCGGTCATCGCGATGCCGAGTAGCAGTGTCCCGAAGGTGGCGGCACGCAAGGCCTCGATGTCGGGGCCATACCAGCACATGGCAGCGGCCCAGATCCCGCCGACCGCAAGCTCCACGAGCGGGTACATGATCGGAATCGGCAGCGCGCAGTGACGGCACTTGGCGCGGAGCACCAGCCACGACACCACCGGAATGTTGTCGTACCAGGCGATCATGGTCTCGCAGCGCGGACACCGTGAGCGTGGCCGCACTACCGACAACTCCGAAGGCCACCGTGTAATGCAGACATTCAGGAACGAGCCCAGGAGCAATCCGAACGCACCAGCGAACGCCACGAAGGGCCAGTAGGGCTCACCGCCGGGAGGGAAGAAGCTCATCGCGTCACCTGATGCAGGAGGATCCCGGCCGCCACCGCCACATTGAGCGACTCCGCTCCAGGCTGGATCGGAATGGTGACCTGCCGCGCGGCGAGGTGCAGCACCTCAGGGCGCACACCGGCACCTTCATTGCCGAGCACCAACGCAATGGGAGTCTCGGGCGATCCCAGGATTTCTTCACCATCCATCGCCGTGACCCAGGCGGCGACTCCGCTCGCACGCAACCACTCGAACGCCGCAACATCATCCGCGTGCAGGTGCGGCAGCCGGAAGAGCGCACCCATCGCCGAGCGCACAACCTTGGGATTGGTCAGGTCCACCGTGCCAGGCAGCGCGATGATCCCCGCAGCACCGAAGGCCAACGCTGTCCGCGCAATGGTCCCGACGTTTCCTGGGTCCTGGACCCCATCGAGCACGACGACGGGGTGCCGCGCTCCGGTCCGGAGATCCGCGAAGGCCCATTCCGCCGGCGCGTAGACGGCAACAACACCCTGTGGGTGTTCGGTCGCCGCCACTGCCTCCAACTCCTCGTCGGTGATCCGCTCAACGGGGATCTCGCGTTCCGCGAGCGCATCGAGCAGCGCCACGCCACGCGGCGTGCTCTC
>JAHECN010000171.1 GCA_024641735.1 Gemmatimonadota bacterium
GTCTACGAGATCCTGGAAGAGATCATTCAGGACCATCCGGTGTTGCTGAACCGGGCGCCGACGCTGCACCGACTCGGCATTCAGGCCTTTGAGCCGAAGCTGGTCGAGGGCAAGGCGATCCGGATTCACCCACTCGTCTGCGCCGCGTTCAACGCCGACTTCGACGGCGACCAGATGGCCGTGCACGTGCCGCTCTCGTTCGAGGCGCAGCTCGAGGCCCGTGTGCTGATGGTCTCGTCGAACAACATCCTGAAGCCGTCGGACGGCCGCCCAGTGGCGGAGCCGTCGCAGGACATGGTGCTTGGGTCGTACTTCCTGACCAAGTTGCCGGCTGGCTTCGAAGAGAAGATGCGCGTGCCCGCGAACAAGCTCGACGCCGTCAAGGCCGAGCTGTGGGCTGGGGCACCGTACTTCGCGGAAATTGCAGAACTCGAAATGGCGCTCCTCCACGGAACGCTGCGGCACCAGAATGCGATCCATTTCTGGTTCGTGCCGCCGATCGAGTCGGCCGATGCCCATCCGCGCTGGGTCAAGACGACCGTCGGACGGGTGCTGTTCAACAACATCCTGCCGTTGCAGGTTGTCGCGGAACTCGGCTTCCGTGATGAATTGATGAAGAAGAAGCAGCTCTCCGAGATGGTGCTACAGAGCTACCGTCGGGCGGGTCTGCGCGACACCGTCGATTTCCTGGACCGCCTCAAGCGATTCGGCTTCGAGTTCGCGACGGGCGGAGGTGTCTCCATCGGCATTGAGGATCTCGAGATTCCAGCTGAGAAGCAGGAGCTCCTTGCCGAAGCGCAGAAGCGCGTCGAGCGTTTCCAGAAGGCGTACAACACCGGACAGATCACGTTCGGCGAGCGGTATAACAAGGTCATCGACGCCTGGACCCACGCGAACAACGACGTGGCCGAGGCGATGCTCACGGCGATGCGGAAGTCACGGGGCGGGTACAACCCGGTCTACATGATGTATGACTCCGGCTCCCGTGGCTCGCGTGACCAGATTCGTCAGCTGGCCGGTATGCGCGGCCTGATGGCGAAGCCGCAGAAGAAGCTGACGGGTGGCATCGGCGAAATCATCGAGTCGCCCATCAAGTCGAATTTCCGTGAAGGCCTCACGGTGCTCGAGTACTTCATCTCGACGCACGGTGCCCGGAAGGGTCTGGCCGACACCGCCTTGAAGACGGCCGACGCCGGTTACCTGACGCGCCGCCTGTGCGACGTGGCACAGGACGTCACGATCACCGAAGAGGATTGCGGGACCGTGATGGGGCTGGAGATGTCACCGCTGAAGGAAGGCGAAGACATCATCGAGCCGTTGCGTGATCGTATTCTCGGCACCGTGGCCGCCGACGATGTCGTGGATCCGCACGTCCTCGACGAGTTTGGCGATTCGCATCTGCTGGTGCAGGCTGGCCAGTTGATCGACGAGGAAGTCGCGGTCCTGATCGATGACGCTGGGATCGAGAAGGTCAAGATTCGGTCGGTGCTCACGTGTGAGTCGAAGCGTGGCGTCTGCCGGATGTGCTATGGCCGGAACCTCGCCACGATGGAAATGGTCGACCTCGGCGAAGCGGTGGGTATTCTCGCCGCCCAGTCGATCGGCGAGCCGGGCACGCAGCTGACGCTGCGGACCTTCCACATCGGTGGTACCTCCTCGCGTATCGCCGAAGAGGCGGAGCGTCGCGCGCGGACCGAGGGCCTGGTGACGTACACCGAGGACTTCGAGTGGGCGGACGTGCCGGTCGAATATGAAGACGGCATCAAGGCCACGGTGCGGATCGCGCTGACGCGCGAGACCGAGTCGGCGACCGAGGAGACCAAGGCGGGCATCGTCCTGGTGGATCCGAAGGACCCGAAGCGGATGCTCAACCGCTACCCCGTGCCGGAAGGCGCCTTCCTCCAGGTCAAGGAAGGGGACCTCTCGAACAAGGGCGACACCGAGAAGCGGGCGTCGATCCTCTATACCTGGGACCCGTACAACGATCCGAGCATCATCAAGTCGGATGGTGAGATGCGCTGGAAGGACCTGGTCCCCGGCGTCACGCTCCGCGAGGAGCTGGACGAAGGCACCGGACTCCGCTCCGTCGTCGTCGTCACCGATCCGGATCGGGAACTGCATCCGTCGGTGCTGGTCTACCTGCCGAACCGCAAGGACCCGCAGGAGTACACTCTGGCGGAAGGGTCACGCATCATCCTCGGCTCGCCGACGGACCCGGTTACCCGGGCCATGACGCTGCCGGATGCGGTCAACCCGTGGTCAGACAAGTTCAAGGTTGTCGAGTGCCCGATCAACGAGGCCTGGCCGAGCAAGACCAAGAAGGAGAGCAAGGACAAGACGGTCTTCCTCTCGGCCCCGGTCAAGATCAGCAAGGGCGTCACGATCACCAAGATTCCGCGTCAGGCCTACAAGACGCGCGACATCACCGGTGGTCTGCCGCGGATTGCGGAATTGTTCGAGGCACGTCGCCCGAAGGATCCGGCCACGATGGCGGAGATCGACGGCGTGGTGAAGTTCGGCGAGATCAAGCGCGGCAAGCGCGAGATCTATGTCTATCCGCTCGGCCCCGATGGGCTGATTCCGGAAGGCGCCGAGGCGCGTCTCTATGACGTGCCGGCCGGCAAGCACCTCCGGGTACACGAGGGCGACCGCGTCCGCGCGGGCGACCGTCTCACGGAAGGCCCGGTGTCGCCGCATGAGATCCTCGGCATCAAGGGTCCGCGCGCGGTGCAGGAGTACCTGCTGAACGAGGTCCAGGAGGTCTATCGCCTCCAGGGTGTGCGCATCAATGACAAGCACATCGGTGTCATCGTCCGGCAGATGCTGCAAAAGGTGCGGGTCACGGATCCTGGCGAGACCGCGTTCCTCGATGGGGAGACGGTGGATCGCCTCTCCTTCCGGGACGAGAACGAGCGGGTCCTGCGGAAGAAGGGTGCCCCGGCCAACGCCGAACCGGTGTTGCTCGGTATTACCAAGGCGTCGTTGACGACCCAGTCGTTCATCTCGGCGGCCTCCTTCCAGGAGACCACCCGGATCTTGACCGACGCGGCGATCCGCGGTGCCAAGGACGACCTGAAGGGTCTGAAGGAGAACATCATTATCGGTCACCTGATCCCGGCAGGTACGGGTCACTATCGATATGTCGATCTCGAGATTCAGGCTCCCGAAGGGTTCGAACCGCCTCCACCGGTTGAAGTGGTGGAGGAGGCCCCGGTTTCCGACGGACTCTTGGTACCGGCACTGGTCGAAGCAGACCTCTAGTCGGGTCACTGCGGGAATAGGGAACGGGGAACGGGGCTAACCTGTTCCCCGTTTCCCGTTTCCCCCTCACCCCTCACCCCTCACCCCTCACCCCGACCAATACTCGCCCTTGACCGGGTTGTGCGGTGCCGGTATCTTGGGGGTCTGTCTCCGAAAGGGCGTTTTTCCCTTTTTCGGCTAAATCCGTTGACTGTATGACCGGAACACGATGCCAACGATTAATCAGCTGCTCCGTCACGGCCGCCACACCCCCGTCTACAAGGGCAAGGCGCCGCACCTCCAGGGGAACCCGCAGAAGCGCGGCGTGTGTACCCGTGTCTACACCACCACCCCGAAGAAGCCGAACTCGGCCCTCCGGAAGGTGGCCAAGGTGCGTCTCGTGAATGGCATCGAAGTCATCGCGTACATTCCGGGCGAAGGGCACAACTTGCAGGAGCACTCGATCGTCCTGATTCGGGGTGGTCGTGTGAAGGACTTGCCAGGTGTGCGTTACCACATTCTGCGTGGCACGCTGGACGCCGCGGGCGTGAACGATCGTCGGCAGAGCCGCTCCAAGTACGGCGCCAAGCGCCCGAAGCCGGGAGCAGCGGCCGCCAAGGGAGGTAAGAAGTGAGCCGCCGCAACAAGGCCGTCAAGCGCATCGTTCCGCCAGATCCGCGGTATGACAGCCAGACCGTGTCGAAGTTCGTCAGCAACCTGATGTACGACGGCAAGAAGTCGCTGGCCGAGAGCATTTTCTACGGCGCGATGGACATGATCGAAGAGCGTACCGGTCAGCCGGGTGTTGCCGTGTTCAAGCAGGCTGTGAACAACGCAAAGCCGGCCGTGGAAGTGAAGAGCCGCCGCGTCGGTGGTGCTTCGCTCCAGGTGCCGGTTGAAGTTCGGCCCGAGCGTCGGACGGCGCTGGCCATGCGGTGGTTGATTTCCTTCGCACGCTCGCGCGGCGAGAAGACGATGGCCGAGCGGCTTGCCGCAGAGTTGATCCTCGCTTCGAAGGGTGAAGGGAACACGATCAAGAAGAAGGACGACACGCACCGCATGGCAGAAGCCAACC
Source organism: Gemmatimonadota bacterium (assembly GCA_024641735.1). GTDB lineage: Bacteria > Gemmatimonadota > Gemmatimonadetes > Gemmatimonadales > GWC2-71-9 > Palsa-1233. The sequence goes on from JAHECN010000171.1 coordinate 4,316, forward strand.
GGGCGTTCGCGCACTATCGCTGGTAGGTAGTCAACAGTCGTGAGTCGTGCGTCGTGAGAAAGCTCTCGCGACCACCGACTCGCCTCTCTGGACTGCTTTTGTAACATCTGGTCAACGTGAGCGGGGAAAGACCCCGACCCACCTCTGGACCTTTGAAATTACGCCGGGGCCCCCCATGGGGGTCCCTGTCTCGGGCGAAAGGCCCGGACATGGCGCGGAGCGATACCGCGGGCCTAGGCCCGGTCCGGTCGCCCCGCTTTTTCGCTGGGAGTATGGCAGTATGAGTCGACATACACCGCTTGAGTTCTATCGCAACATCGGCATCATGGCCCACATTGATGCCGGGAAGACGACTGCGACTGAGCGTGTCCTCTACTACACCGGAAAGAGCCACAAGATCGGCGAAGTTCATGACGGCGCCGCGACGATGGACTGGATGGAGCAGGAGCAGGAGCGAGGCATCACGATCACCTCGGCTGCGACGACCTGTTTCTGGCAGCGCCATGGCGAGTCCGACGTGTCGGGCAGCGGCGCTGAGTACCGCATCAACATCATCGACACCCCGGGCCACGTCGACTTCACCGTCGAAGTGGAGCGGTCGTTGCGCGTGCTCGATGGCGCGGTTGCCCTGCTGGACGCGGTCGCCGGTGTCGAGCCGCAGACCGAGACCGTCTGGAAGCAGGCCGATCGCTATCTCGTGCCGCGGATGGTGTTTGCGAACAAGATGGACCGGGTCGGCGCCAACTTTGATCGTTGCATGGCGATGATCAAGGACCGCTTGAGCCGCAATGCCTACGCGTTGCAGTTGCCGGTTGGCACGGGCGAGACGTTCACGGGACACATCGACGTCATCTCGCGCCGGCAGTACATCTTCGATGACTCGACCATGGGCAAGAAGTTCCAGGTCGTCGACGTGCCGGCCGAGTATGCCGACGCGGTTGAAGAGGCGCGGCATGCCGCGATTGAAGCCGCCGTCGAGCATGACGACGTGATCATGGAGAAGTACCTCGC
>JAHECN010000172.1 GCA_024641735.1 Gemmatimonadota bacterium
CCAGCGAGGGCACGAGCGAGCTTGCGGTCATCGACGGCTCGACCAACACCGTAGTCACGTTCATCCCGCTGATCATCCCCGAAGGCCCGACCGTGCCGTACCAGATCGCCGTCGACGAGGCGCAGAACATCATCTACGTCGGGGCCAAGTCCCCCGAGCCCGAGCCCAACGCCCTGATCCCAGATGCGAACGGGAAGTACGGGTGCAAGGCGATCCGCGAACTGCCATCGGACGAGGCTCCGCCCGGCGAGGAGGAGCTCGACTGCTGGCACGCTGGCCCGGTCTTCGTCATCGACGGCAACACGAACCAGGTCGTCTCGTACTTCCTGACCGGCGATGATCCGGAGGGGGTCGTGTTCGCCGCGGCCACCGGCAAGGTGTACGCGTCGAACGAGGACGACGGCACCGTCACCGTCGCCCAGGGTGCGGTCCGTAACGGCGACGGCAGCATCACTCCGCCCGTGGTGCTCAGCACCATCATCGGCGGGGAGCCCGTCGATGGCTGGTGGGAACCCGAATGTGACGAAGACAACTACTGCGGACAGCGAGGACAGGGAACGAATCTGTCGCTGTGGCCGGAGCTGTCGGAGTGCCATGGAATCGACGACGAGGCGGAGGAAGCCGACAAGATGGCCGTCGATCCGGACGGCAACGTCTACGTCATCGACGACCGGTATCGTGTCGCCAAGATCGACGGCGCGACCGATGAGGTCGTCAAGGTGCTGGAGATCCCCGAATTCGACTGCGAGCAGTCGGTCCCGGACGACTCGAACGTGGTGTTCCGGAACACCGCCAACAACGTTGCCTATATGGCGCTTGGGCGCGGAAAGCTGTACGTCGTTTCCGAGCAGAACACCGTCAGCCTGATCGATCCGAACACGATGACCATCAAGGCGACCCTCACGATTCCGGGAGCGGTCGAGCTCGACGCCATCACCACCGATCGGGCGCTGAACCAGGTCTACATCACCGACGAGGACCTGGCGTCGCTGTGGATCCTGAAGGGCGCCTGCGCGAACGGCAAAGGGAACAAATGCGTGCAAAAACAAAAATGACGCTCGCGTAGTTGTGTAACCACGGTGGCGGCGCGGCCCGCAGAACGCGCGCCGCCGCCATCTCTCGACGGCAGGAGCGGAGGCGCTACGGGGAGTGACGTGTGTACCACACACAATAATGGAGTATGTAGTAGTGATTTCATGGATTCCAGAACGAGAGGTATAACTATGGTTCGTCAGAGGGCCCAAGAGGGGCAGCGCGTATCACGAGGCTGGCCAATCCTGGTGGCTATCATACTCCTGATCAGTTCTTTGGGCTGTTCGCTGGCCGGGTTGGCGCGGCGGCTGGAGCCGCTGGTGCTGGCTCAGGAGCCTCGCCCTGCCGGGCTGGCCACGCGCACGCCCTGGCCGACTTTCACGCCCACACCTTTCCCCTCTCCCACGCCCACGCCGACCTTCACGCCCTCGGCTACGTTGGTGCCAGCGGATACCGCTACGACCACCAGCGTGCCCCCCCCGACCGACACGCCGCTGCCGATCCCGACCGCCACGCCCAGCCCCACCTTGGCACCCCCGCCCACGGCGACGCCTCAGGCCGTGCCAACGGTCGCCCTGGCCCACCCCCCGGCTACGCCTACTCCCGCCCCCACGCTGGCGCCGACACCCGGCTTTGCCTACCGGATGCTTGAGGTATACGAGGACTACACCTCGAACCCCTTCTTGACCGGCTACATCGCCATTGTCAACGCTCAGGAGATCCCCATCGGCGGGGTCAAGACGGTGGGGGTCTTTGAACCGGGCGGGCAGCGCCACGAGAGCCCGCTCTCCCAGTGGTTCTTCGACGCGCGCACAGCGCCCAGCGTGGTGATGAAGACGGCCAGCGTCAAGTTCGAGCCGGGCGCCATCCAGGCCGGCACCTGGTTCATTCACCTGGAGGACCCAAATGGCACGCGCCTCTCGGAGGATGTGGCCATCAACACCGACCCGAACAACCCGAAGTGGTTCTACATCAAATTCAAGCAGCCCTCCCCGGCGCTGCCCACGCCGGCTCAGGCCATCGCCGCGGCGCCAGTGGCTGGCTCGAGCAGCGGCGCATATGCCCCAAATCCGGCCAGAACCATACCCACCCCGAGGCCGACACCAACCTCGTATCCGACGGCTACCCATGCGGTGACACCGGTGGCTGCCACAGATGGGTGGACGTTTGCCAGTGTCCGATCCGCCACCGATCAAGACGGTCTGACTGTTTACGGCGACCTGCTCAATCAAACCGGCTCCTCGCAGCAACTGGCTCAAGTGGTGGGTACCTTCTACGACGGCCAGGGCCAGGTGATCGCGGGCCCGGACGACGGTTACGACTTCTGGCCCACCCAGGTGGTGCCCCCAGGAGGACGCATGCCCTTTGACTTGGCCGTGTACGACATTCAAAGCGCAGCGGATTTCGACCTGCAGGTCATCTCTCAGCCAACTGGTGAGACTCCGCGCCAGGACTTCGAGTTTGTGGGAGTCGCTACATCCAGTGCAAACGACAGCTACTGCGTGACCGGTAAGTTGCGCAACCCGGGCGGCGAATTATCAGACTATCTGGTGATCTCGGCTGCCCTGTACAATAGTGAGGATAAGGTCATCAACTACGACATCCTGGACGTGCCAACCCCGGGATTAGTGGTGGGCGATGAGGCGCTGAGCTTTAGCATATGCGTGGACACTCACAATCAGCAGGCTGCCCGCTACGAGTTGCAGGCGTGGGGACAATGACACGACTTTTGCAGCACTTTTACAACTTCGGCAAGCAACGCTTGGTCATCAACTTCAATCAGCCCGACCTGTCCCACTCGCCCAGCTTCTACAACTCGAATCGCCTGATTTGGCAATCCGTTGGTATCACACGCATCCGCCGCCATCGCTGGCCCGTTGCCTGTCCTGGCCGGACAGGCCAGGGAAGTCTATCACGAGGAGGGCAACCCATTCGAGCCTGACTCCCGCCAGAAAGAGATCCTGGAAGAAGCTGCCTTTGTCGGCGAAGCCATGGCCAAAGCAAACTCTTTCGAGAAACGCTTTGCGAGTGCTCGCTATAGACCAGAGACACAATGGAACCGTTGTGCAACGTGTTCTGATCGTCGAGAACCAATTGTTGTTGGGGGCAGGGGTATCTGCTTCTAACGCAAGCTTGCTTAATCGTGTATGTTTAGCTGCTCAGGATTGGTAAGGAAAGATGCGATGCTAAAAAAAGAATTGTGGACAATCAAGATTGTGGCTCTCCTGGCTGCGCTGGTCGTGGCTTCTGGGGTGACGATGTCAACTGGTGGCATGCCGGTAGCCTATGCGCAGGGGCCTTTGGACACCTCTGAGGGCTACCGGATCGAATGCAGCGGCACCCGCGCCGATGGCACCCCATTGCGCTTGAATCGGGGCACGGTTGTCGTGCCGGGCGAGCTGCCTGAGGCACCCTCGAACCTGACGGCCAGCCAGGTCACCAGTACCACTGTCACGCTCAGCTGGCGGGATAATCCTGCCGGCGAGCAAAGCTTTACTATTGAGCGCTGGGTTAACGGCGGCTGGTGGAACAGGATAGCCCAGGTGGAAGCTGGCGCGACGATGTGCACGAATACCGGTCTGAACCCCAACACCATCTACGCCTACCGCATCCAGGCTCTGAATGCAGACGGCGTGTCTGAATACTCACCGACCGTCACTGTGGTCACCAAAGAATATTAGTAGACTCGTTGCACAATAATGCGTGTTAACGTCTTAAACGAGCATATCGCCGTCAGTTAACCAGTGCGATATGCCTATGCTGCGATTGATAGATTCAGGCGGCGGTCGATGCGGTCGTTGATGATACCGACTACGGCACGAAAAGCGTCATCGTACAGCGCAACGGTATGTCGGAACTGATGGGCTAACACTCTGAAATGCTTCATATGGCTCAGAGTATTCTCCACCACGATGCGTACACTGGAAAACTCACGATTGGCGAGCTTCTGGTCAGGGTTCAAGGGGTGATTGCGTCTGGCTTTATGGGGTGTGCCGATACGCCGCTCTGGGTAGTAGTTCTGCAAGCCACCAAAGCCAGCATCACCGATGATAGCTACCTCCTTGGGGACTTGCTCAATCACCTGCGCCTCCACCACGTGTTTCAAATCGTGCGTGGAGCCTGGGGTGGAGGGGGTGACCCGGTGGAGCCCTTCCGGGCCGGCCTGGAATTTGGCGCGGCGTACCGGCAGGCAGGTTGGGGGCAGGGGCTGACTATGCACACCTGTTTCATGAATATGCAGCCGCACCTGGACGCGGCCGACCACCCGCGTGCCCTGCTGGCCGGAGACCGGCATCGCGCCACTCAACTGATCGAGCAGCATGGCTGTCACCTCATGATGCGCGGCGAGGTGGTCACACTTCTGAATTGGAGCTATTGATATGAACCGCGGCCAGGCGATTTAAGCCCAGACATTCCATCGCGGCGGCCCCAATCGTCCGGGCATAGGCGATCATGGCCTGGTAGGTTTCCTGCGCCTGCGGCCAGGCTTCGACCAGTTCGTAGGCCCGACCCAAACCGGCATAGAGGGCTTGCCTGTCTGCGCCGGAAATGTCCTCCGGCCAGCCTTTTTGCTCGGCCACCTGCCAGGCTATCTGGTAATGGGTAATGGCCACGCGGACGGCAAAGAGACCCATCGCTTCGTTGCCGGCGACGAGGCTATATTGAATGGTCTCAGCCACCAGGCCGGCGTTGAGGGCATGGTGGGCTAATTCGGCCGGTGGCGCCGCCGTCGCTTGTAGCGCCTCGAACGCCCGCCGGTGGAGCATCCGCCGCCGGGCTGTCCCGGCCTCAGCGTAGACCACCTCGCTAACCTTTTGGTGGGAGAAACTGTAAACCGGGTCACGACCAAGCGCCGGCAACGCTTCATCCGCCTCCAGCAGCAACTGCCGGCTGAGCAGTTCATCCAGAGCCGCCATCGCCTGAATTTCCTCAAGCCCGGTCACTCGGCAGAGGTGGTCGAAAGTGGCCGCCTGGGCCAGGACGGAAGCCGCCGCCAGTAACTCGCCGGCCGGGGCGGTGATGCGGTCCAGCCAACCCCGGATGATGTCCCGCGCCCCTGGAAAAACCCGTCCGCTCGACCCCAGCACCTGTTTGTCGAACTCCGACCAGTCAACTTGCCAGACGGCTGAGGTCGTATCCGGCCGGACCAGACCGTCCTCAACCGGCGCCTTCAGGGTCTCCGTCAGGAAAAGTGGCTGGCCGTCTGTTTCCGCAAATAACCAGTGGCTAAAACTGGTCAGCGCCGATAGCTTTTCAACGCTGGCCGGCGGCCGGCCATTGG
>JAHECN010000032.1 GCA_024641735.1 Gemmatimonadota bacterium
TCTTTGTGACGCCCTCCGGACCGTGCTGGTCGGCAGCGTGCCCGCCTACGACCTCGAGGCGATGCTCGAAGCGGAAATCGAAGTCCACCATGACGAAAGCGCGAAGCCGGTGGCGGCCCTGAACCGTGTCGCCGACGCACTCCCCGGCATCGGTATCGTCGCGGCCGTGCTCGGCATCGTGGTGACGATGCAGTCGATCGCCGGACCGATTGAGGAAATCGGCCACCACGTCGCCTCGGCGCTGGTCGGGACGTTCCTCGGAATCTTGCTGTCGTATGGGTTCGTCTCTCCGCTCGCGACTGCCGTCGACACGCAAAACTCGGAGGACCACCGCATCTACCTGGTCCTCAAGGCCGGGATCGTCGCCTTCGCCAAGAACTTGCCGCCGATCATCGCGGCGGAATTTGCGCGGAAGGCGATCAGCGCCGACATGCGTCCCAACTTCGGGACAATGGAAGAAGCGTGTAAGTCGACCAGGCAAGCCGCGTGAAGTCGGATCGCGAACAAGTCATCCGCATCGTCCGCAAGGTCGTCAAACATGGCGGGCACCATGGCGGCGCATGGAAGGTGGCCTTCGCCGACTTTATGACGGCGATGATGGCTCTCTTCCTGGTGCTCTGGCTGGTCACTCAGAGCTCGGAAGTCCGGAGCGCGATCGCGGGATATTTCCAGGATCCACTCGGGCGCGGCGATTCGTTCGGCACCACGTTCCTTCCCACGGAAGGTGCCCCGCTGATTCCGACACCAAACGCCCCGCAAGTCTCGCCCAGCGCGGGGCGTCGTGCGGACTTGTTGGCGCTGAGTCGCGCCGTCAAAGAGGCGATTGGCGACTCGCTGATGACGGGGGAGATGAAGGACAACTTGATCATTGAAGTGACCGAAGACGGCTTGCGCATTTCCCTGCTGGAAGACTCCTCAGGGGTCTTCTTTCCCACGGGCGTCGGCACGCCGCGCGGCGTGGCCGAACCGATCTTTCGCGCCCTCGGGGGGCTCCTCGGTCGCGCCAACTTTCCCGTCGTGATCGAAGGACACACCGACTCACGTCCCTATGGTGATGGCTCGGGGTACAGCAACTGGGAATTGAGTTCGGATCGCGCCAACGCCGTGCGGCGCCTGCTGATCGCCGGGGGACTCAAGGAGGCGCAGACGCTCGCCGTGCGCGGTCTCGCGGATCGTTCGCTGCGTGTCCCCGACAACCCGTTGGCGGCGCAGAATCGTCGGGTCACGATTGAAGTCAAGTTGAATGGTGCCTCATTCTCGCCGGAGAGCCTGCAATGAGTCGTCCGCCGGCCCGCACGGTCCTCCTGATCGAGGCCAACCCCGCCGACACGGAAGTGCTCGCCGCGGACCTGATTCGGTTGGGCGGGCTGAAGGTGGTGCGCGTCCGCTCGCTGGACGCCGCCCTGGAGATCTTGGCGACGATGCCGGTGGACGCGGTGGTGGGTGTTCATGCGCCACCCACGTTGGATGGGTTGGCGATGCTGCGCGCGCTGCACAGCGAGGATCAACGCCAGGAAGTGGCGGCCGTCATTCTTGCGGCCCATGATGCGGTCACGATTCGCATTGCGGGATGGCGGGAAGGTGTGCAGGCAATCCTGACCTGGCCGGCCGACCCCGCAGACGTGGCTGGCGCACTCGTCGTCCTCTTGGAACGGCGCGCGGCCGAACGCGCGCGGCGTGTCCGTTCCGAGACGGCTGACGTCAGCATCGCCCCGCTCGTCCGTCTGCTCACGACCACGCTCGACGCCGCGATTCCCGGTTCTGCGCGGCGTGGCGACGAATTGGTCACCGGAGCGCTTGCCGTGGCCCGAGAGTTGGAGGTCCCCAGCGACTTCCTCCCCTCCATGGAATACGCGGCTCGCCTCCATGAAATCGGCCGCATTGCCGTGGTCATGCTGCCGGAATCCGGGGAGCGCGCCTTCTCCCTGCCTGGGGATGTCACCCTGGCGGGCGCCGTGCTGCTCCGGGAGATCCCGGCACTCGCCGAGGCGGCCACCCTGCTGGAAGGGATGGGGGCAAACTGGGACGGTTCGGGATCGCCCACCGATTTGCAGCAGGGCCAGATCCCGATGCGTTCGCGGATCCTCCGTGCCGTGCGAGATCTGCTGGCCGTCTCGAGTCGCGGGGCGACGCGGCTTCCGCTCGCGGAGGCGATGCAGGTGCTGGAACCCCGGATCGGCACGTGGTATGATCCGGCTGTGTTGGCGTCCTTGGAGGTGCTCGTCTCCATGGAGACGAACCCGAATTGGCTCGCGCACCAGGAACTCGTCCCGGTGCATCGACTCCGGGAAGGAATGGTGCTCGCGGCGGACCTGCACACTGCGTCAGGGGTGAAGCTCCTTTCCGGGGGATCGGTCCTCAATGGGCCTTCACTGGAGCTGATCCGCCGGCGCCACGGCTCCGATCCGGTCGTGCATGGCGTGCCGATCCGACCATCCAGCGAGTAGCAGAACGACAGCTGCTGCGACACACGAGACCGGAGACCGCCCAGCCTGAGCCCACCAGCCGAGTATCCCGTCTTGGTCGACCTCGCCTTGATGCGCAGCGCTCACCGCGCACGAATCGGGGAGGTCTTGGCGCGCAGTGTCGCGCACGCTCTCCGGGATGTCTCACAGATTGTCGACCGCATCGAATTGACCGGGGCGAGGCACGCGGAGGACGCCGCGCGTGCGCACGCGGCGGCATGTGAGCGACTGCGCCAGTCCTTGATGGCACAGGTCACGGTGCTGGAAGCGTTCGCGTTGGCCGATCGGAATCGGGTGACGCCACTCTCGGTGGCGGACGTGGTGGAGGTCGCCGCGAGTCTGGCCCGACGTGCGGTCGGGCCGACGCCGACCACCATCGCAGTTGAAGTCTCCCGCGCACTCCCACCCGCCGTGGGGATCGCGGCCGACATTTCGGAAGCGTGCTACGCAGTGCTGGTGAACGCCGTCGAGGCGCTGCGGATTCAGGGAGGGGGCAGCATCGTCGTGTCGGCAACAGTCATCGGCGACGCGATCGCTTTGCGGATTGCGGATGATGGGCCGGGGATTCCGGACATCTTGCGAGAGAGCGGACTGCTCTTCGAGGCCTTCCCGGCACCTTCGGCCTCACAGCATTTGCGCGGGATTGGACTGACGGTGGCGCGCCACCTCGTGCGATCACATGGTGGTGACGTCCGTCTGGAGGAGGGTGTCGGGCAGGGGGCGACGTTCGTGATCGACCTGCTACTCTGGCGGCGCTCCGCCGCCGCCACCGCTCGCCTCGCGCCGTAGCGGCAGTTGCGCGGCCCAGGCGAGCGTGTGTTCGCCAGCCGCCGCCGCGCGCTGATTTTCCGAGGCCACCTGCTGCACCAACTCCTCGCGCAGAATGCCGGTTTCCTTGGGTGCCTCGATGCCGAGCCGTGTTCCCCGGCGATCGCACGAGAGGACCACCACCCGGATCCCACCATCGATCACGATGGCCTCTCCCGGGCGCCGATTCAGCACCAGCATCGTCAGACCATCCGGAGCAGGTCGTCCATCATGCTGTTCGCCACCGTGACGAGCCGCGTGGCGGCTGCATAGGCCTGCTGCTGCACGATGAGCGCCACCATCTCTTCGTCCGTGGAAACACCGGTCTCACTCTGCCGCCGCGCACTCGCAGACGAGAGCAGGGTTTCGGCGACCGACGCATCCCGATCCGAGTCCCGGACCAGCGCTCCGATCGTTGTGACCAGTCCGGTGTAGAACTCGCTCGGTGTGCTGCTGTTGAGTGACCCGATCGGTGTATTCCGAAGCCCTGTGATGGCGAGCGCGACGGCATTGTCCCCGGCATTCGCTGTGGTGCCGGCCACGACATTGGCCACCGACGCCGTGACATCGACCGAAAGCTTGAACGAGCCGGCGGTCAAACCGGCGGGGTCGAAGAAATTGATCCCCGTCGTCCCACCGAGTGTGTTGCCGCCTGCATGCAGCGCATTGACCTCTGTGACCAAGCCCGCCACCAAGCGGTCGAGTTCGCTGCGGATGCTCGGGATCGCCTGCTGCCCGAGCGCCGTCAGTCCGGCGAGCGCGCCACCCACCGGGTCAATGAGTCGCGAGCTGCCGATCGCGCCGACACCGATCCCGCCGCCAACGAGCGGCCGGACCTCGAGCTGCTGAGCAAACTTGCCGTCGACGAGCAGGGTGTCTCCCGCGATGACACCCACGCTCCCGTCGCTGCGATCCAGCACACGGACTTGCACCAGAGTGGAGAGCTCGTCGAGCAGCTGACCACGCTGGTCGGCGATATCCGGCGCCGTCTTGTTGACGCCGCCCTGGACCACGATCGCGCGATTGAGATCGCCGATCTGGACCGCCAACTCATTGATCCGCGTGACAGTCTGTTCCGTCCGCGCCCGCGTGTCCACGGAGACGTCCTGCAGCCGACCGGCGATGACTCCGACCTGCTGGATCAGCGACGATCCGGCCTGCCGCACCACACTCCGGGCAGCGAGCGACGAGGGATCGTTGGAAAGATCGCCAAAGGCATTGAAGAACTGGTCGAGGATCGCGCCGAGCCCGGAATCCGATGGCTCCCCGAAGATCGCCTCCACTTCGCCGAGCAGCGTGCGGAGCGAGTCGGCGCGCCCCAGATTGCCTTGCTCGCGTCGCACCGTCGCGTCGAGAAAGACATTGCGCTGGGCGAAGACCCCGATATCCGTGACGCCACGACCAATCGTGCCAAGCGGCGTACGAAAGGGCGTTGCTGCGGTCAATTCGAGACGCTGGCGCGTATAGCCCGGCGTCGTCGCATTGGCGATGTTGTGCCCCGTCACGTCCAGGGCGCGCTGATGCGTGGTCAACGCACTGCGCGCGATGGAGAGGAGTGAGGTCAGCGACATGATCAGGCCTGCGCGTCGAGGACAACGCCACTGGGCGGTGGCGTGTCCACCACGCCGCCCTGCGTCAGGTAATGGGACGTCGGACCGGAGACCGACGAGAACAGAGCCTGAAGATACGCATCCCCGGCATGAATGGCACGGCGCAGGATCGCCTGATTGAGCGCCAACGCCTGCACGGTGTCCTCGGCGGCAGCCCGCACTGCGCGTCGCGCCTCCCGGAGTCCGGGTACTTCACCCAGAAATCGCTCGAGGCCTTCGAGGCCGACGGGCTCCCCGCCGCTGACCAATTGCACGAGTTGCTCACGGCGCCGCCGTGCCTCGTCCAGCGTCAGCACGGCGCGGGAGACTTCGTGGGTGGCGCTATCGATGGAGGCGGTATCGTCCGCGGCGATGCCGGCACGCTGGCGCTCCAGCGCAGCGCGCAGCTCGCCCAGCAGGCTGTGCTCCGCCTGAATGGCGGCGAGGATCTGGTGCGCTCTGAGCGGCGCCGGATCAGCGACCTCGGACATCCCCACTCCCTGCGGCCGGAGCCGCCGATTCTGCCGCACCCTCGGGAGGAAGGTGACGGCCCAATTGCCGCGCCAGCGCGTCGGCAAGTCCACTGTGACTGTGCTGTGCGGCGACCTGCGCGACCTGTTCATCGAGCATCGCCGTGAACATCTTCTCGCCCTGCGACGTCTCCAGCAAACCGCCCTCGGCAGGAATGGTATCCCGCATCGCCTGAAAAAGCTGGGCATAGAAGACCGACTCGAGCTCCTGCGCCGCCTTCTTCAGCTGCTCCCGAGGAGAAACTGTCGGTCCCCCCTGCACGGGGCCGACCCCGGTCATCGTACCACCACCGACGCTGTAATCGCGCCGGCGGCACGCAATCCATCAAACACCGCGGCCACTTCCCCGGGTGCTGCGCCGATGGCCTGCAACCCCGCGGCGATATCCCGCACCGTCGCCCCGGGACCGAGGGCAACGACACCGGGGAGTGGAGCCCCCACCGGTGCCTCGCCAACCCGGACCGTGATCCCCTTCAGGGAAACGACCGCGGTGCCGACCCGGACATCTCCTCCTGCCACCACCACGCCACTTCTGGCGTCAATGATGATCCTGGAGACGGACGGCACCGTCACGGGCACGGTATCCACGGCCGCCAAGAAGTTGGGAATGTTATCGGTCGCAGTCGCCGGGGCTCTGAGTCGAATTGCCCCGGGGTCCATCACCGTGGCGGTGCTGTCGCCGAATTGCGCGTTGATCGCTTCCACCACGCGTGCCGCCAGCGGAAAGTCGGGATTCCGGAGCAAGAGCTGCAGATCGGTGACCTGAGCAACGGGCGGAAGTGCCACCTCGAGCAATCCGCCATCCACAATCCGACTGCTGGATCCACCGCGCGAGCTGTAGCGCCCGCTCCCTTCCAATTGCACCGGCATCGCGCCCTGTGCCGTGGCGAGGGGCGGCTGATCCGGATCGGAGACGAGCGGCGTCATCCAGAGCACACCACCGCGCAGTGACGTTGCATCGCCCATGGACGCGACCTGCACCTCAAATCGTCCGCCGGGCCGAAGAAACGGAGAGACCTCTGCCGTCACGAGCACCGCCGCCACATTGCGCAGGCGCAGCCGTTCCGGCGGGACTTCGATGTTGAAGCGCCGCAGGAGATTCACGACCGAGCGCACGGTTTGCACCGAACCGCTCGACGTCCCGAAGGAGCGATCGCCGCTGCCATCGAGGCCAACCACCAATCCATAGCCAACGAGCCGAACGGGGACTTCCCCAGGTCGCGTCGTGAGATCACCGACCCGCGTTTGCGCGCTGGCGGCGACTGGGGCGAGCATCGCGAGCGCCACGAGGAGTCGCCTCATGGCCAGAGCAATCCGAGAATCTTGCCGAAGATCCCGGTCTTCGGGCTGATCGCTTTCCCCTTGTAACTGATGGTCGCGTCGGCGATTCGCGTCGAGAGGATGGCGTTGCCGGCGGTCACATCCTCCGGCCGGACGAGCCCCGCGAGCCGAACTTCCTGCTTGCGCCCATCCACTTCCACCATCTTGCCGCCTTCGATGCGCAGCGTGCCTCCCGCCTCGATCGCCGTGACGCGCACGGTGAGCATCGAGGCCAGATCACCGCTCCGATCCAGTCGCCCGGTCTGATCCGACCGCGCGCCATAGCCGATCCCGACGGAGCTGAGCGCGCTCGGCGCACCTTCGAAGTCGACGCTCCCGCCCTGCTTGCGATCGTTGTTGGCACGCGTGGTGATCCGCTCACTCGCCGAGGTCTGCTCGTCGACGACCACGGTCAGCAGATCCCCGACACGCACGGGGCGACGATCAGACGTCCACCCGAGGCTCCGCGCGGCGGGTGCCGGAGCGGCGGCGCGCACGGACGCGGTGTCCGGCGGGGTGGCGCCCTGTGCCGGCAATCGGCTTCCGGCACCAACGAGAAGCGCGATCGCACAGACTACCGATTTCATGGGCTGCCTCCTTCAATATGAGCGACGCCGATTCCGGTCAGTCGTGCCGAAATGCGTCCCGTACTCGTCCGCGCCTGCACGCGGTCCCCGACGCGACCACCGGTGAGCGCCACCGCTTCCAGTTCGATCTCCACGCCGCCCTGTCGCCAAAAGACGCGAAGCGGATCTCCGGGACCGACGGCCCTGGGTGGAGCCACCACGACCCCGGCGAGCACCTCGCCCGCCTGCACGCCCCGACGGATCTCCCAGCCCACCTCGACTGGCGCGCGCGTGGTGTCTGGCGCCCCCCATCGGGTGCGCTGCTCCCATGCGATGTCGTCGGCGGCCAGGATGGTCCCGCCCGCGAGTGCCCGGGTGGCGACCGGCTGCGGCATCTCGACGCCAGCGCGTGCCCGAAAGGCACGCGGCGCCAGCGTCGGTGGGTCCACGGTCACGGCGAACCACCCCTCGCGACTGATCGGCCCGATCCGCATCGGCGCGGAGAGATCCTCGGCACGAAGCGTCGGGAGCGCACCCCATTCCAACACGACCGCCGAGGGTGCGACGCCCCACTGCACGCCAACGGCCTCCTCCACGCGAGACACCAACACGCCCGGCACCGCCGGGAAGGCGGGGGCCGCGAGTTGTGCGAGCAGGAACAGACTAGCGGATGAGATCATCGATCGAACGCATCATGTCTTCGGCCGCACGAATGGCCCGCGCGTTGATCTCATAGGCGCGCTGGGCAGCAATCATGTCGGTCATCTCCTGCACCACCTCGACGTTGCTCGACTCCAGCGTCCCCTGCAGGACTCGACCAAATCCCCCCTCTTCGGGGAACCCGGTCTGAGGCGTCCCCGAGGCGGTGGATTCCACGTAGAAATTTCCACCGGTCGCCATGAGTCCGGTCGGGTTCGCGAATCGCGCCAGCTCGATCCGACCAAGATCCACGGTTTGTGTTTCGTTGCCGATGTTGACGGAGATCATCCCGGTGGAGGAGATCGTCACGACCGTCGCGTCCGGTGGGATGACGACGCCCGGCATCACCGCGTAGCCATTCTTGGTGACCAACTGGCCACCATCCGAGAGCGTGAAGGAGCCGTCGCGCGTGTAGGCGATCTCTCCTTCCGGCAGCTCCACTTGGAAGAAACCTTCCCCTTCGATCGCGATGTCCAATGGCCGGCCGGTCGTCTCCGGTCCACCCTGCCCATGGACACGCGTCACGGCGGCAAGGCGCACGCCGTGGCCGATCTGCATCCCGCCGATCACCGCCTCGCCATTGGGCGAGCGCGGGCCCTGAATCGTTTCATAGAGCACGTCTTCAAAGGCGGCGCGGCTGCGCTTGAAGGCCGTCGTGTTGACGTTCGCCAAGTTGTTGGCGATCACATCCACCATTTTCTGCTGGGCGATCATGCCGCTCGCCGACGTCCGCATCCCTGGATTCATTCGGTCCCCCTAAAGAACGGTGATCAGCGCGTTAGACACGCCCGACATCGCTGGTAATGGTGCTGAGCACGCTGTCCATGGCACGGAGTGCCTCGGTATTGGCGGCGTAGGCGCGCTGGATCATGATCATGTCGATGGTACTGAGCAGTGGGCTCACGTTCGCCTCTTCGATGGCGCCCTGCCGCAACTCCATGGCCGGTGCCCCCGCGATGGCGGTGTCGGTTCGGAAGCGCCCCTCGCCTTCCTTGAAGAGCGTGGTCGGATCCTGCACGGTCACGAACCGGAGCCTCCCCGCGCGAGCCTCATCCACGATCACGGTGCCGTCCGCTTCGAGGACTATCTGATTGCCAGCCACGTGCAGCGGCCCATCGACGCCCAAGACGAGATCGCCGTGGCGGTCGACAAGGAAGCCGTCCCGCGAGATGTCGAGACTCCCGCCGCGAGTCAGTCGCTCGCCCTGCGGCGTCCGGACCACGAGGAATCCATCGCCCTCGAGACCGACATCCAAAGCGCGCCCGGTATCCCGAAGCGAACCTTGCCGGAGATCGAGCTGATGGACAGGCACCGGATGTGTCCCCCCAGGCAGTGACTGGGCGGTGATCCGATCACCCTTGTAGGCATCGCTGTTGACGTTGGCGAGATTGTTCGCCGTCATTTCCTGCGCCCGGCTGTAATAGCCCAGCGTACGTGCGGTCGACACGATGGCGGGCAGCGTCATGGAACCTCCTCAGGCTACCCCGTGCAAAGAGCAAGCGGTGTGCCGCCAGAAGGCTGTTTCCAAGTCGTTGTGATCAAAGGAGATAGCGAGGAGACGCTGGGCCGCGTCGCAGGTGCGGCAGATCCGTCCGGCAACTCGTGCCGTGCCAACGGGCGGGGAGGACCGCTAAAAGGTGACGCCGTCCGCGACGAGACGCTGCCGCAGCGTCTTGAGGGCAGCAGTCCGAACCTGGGAGATTCGGGACTCGGTGACATGGAGGACTTCTGCGATCTGCCGAAGGCTCAGCTCCTCGAAATAGCAAAGGGCGAGGACGGTCCGCTGTTGTTCGGGGAGCGACTCGATCGCTTCGCGGACGGCCTTCCGTTCCTCGTCTTCGGTAATGGGGGCATCGGGCGCGGGCGCATCGCTGTCGGGGATCAAGTCACCGAGCGTAACGCCGCCGCGTACGCTCGACTCGAGGGGGGCGTCGATCGGCACCATGACGGCCTGTTCGCCGTCTCCATGCCACCGCCAGTAGGTCGGGAGGTCAATCTCGAGCGCCTCGGCCACTTCATTCGGTGTCGCGGCGCGGCCCGTTTCCCGGGAAATTTCGGCGCTCTTCTCGCGCAAATTCCTCGCCCGGGTTCGCACCGAGCGAGGGCGCCAGTCGGCCGCACGCAATTCGTCGAGGACCGCGCCGCGAATCCGGGTCGTGGCGTAGGTGCTGAACACGGCCCCGCGATCGGGGTTGAACCCTTCGAAGGCCTGCACGAGCCCGAGCATCCCGGCGCCCACCAGGTCCTCGAAGGCCACGCTATCACCCACCCGCGCCGCGATCTGCCGTACCGTGTGATGGACCAGCCCGAGGTGCTGTGACAGGAGTTCGGCACGCGCCTCGGGATCGCCATCCTCCCGCCATTGTTGCCAAAGAGTTTCGGTCGGGGACATCACGCGTCGGTCAGCCTCGGGAAGTAGTCACCGCCTGCCGATGCATAAATCGCTCCGCAAGCACAGCGAAAGCTCGCTGTGCCTCCGTCCCGCGTCCTGGTTGGATCAGTCGCGCGGGGTCGGAGGCGACGTCACGCATCGCAAGGTCCTCCGGAATCGCGCCAAGAAAATCAAGCGGGCGGCCAAGAAAGCGCGCTGCGGCCGCACGCAGCTTGTCATACGCACGATCGCCCTCCTCCGCCGATCGCACCCGATTCACGACGACATCCATGGGCAATCTCGGCAGGTGGCCGTGGACCACTTTGATCAGGGCATACGCATCGGTCAGTGCGGTCGGCTCTGGCATCGTGAGAACCACAAGGCGAGTCGCGTGAAGTGCGGCACACCGAAGGGCGCTGTCCAGCCCTGCCGCGGAGTCGACGATGACGATGTCGTACTCCCGGAAGATTCCACTGACCCGCCGCTGCAGCCGTGCTCGGTCCGTGGGCCCGAGTCGCTGCACCGCATCGGTCCCGGAGTCTGCCGGCATGAGAAAGAGGCGTTCGGCCACCGGCACGACCAGGTCTGCCGGGCTCAACTCTTCGTGGAGCAAGGCCTCGGGGGTCAGGGGGGGCCGCACCCCGAGGAGCACATGCAGGTTGCCGAGGTTCTGGTCCCCGTCCACCAACAGGACGCGTTGTCCCGCCGCCGCCAGTGCGGCCGCGAAGGAGACCGCTGCGATGGACTTGCCGACCCCCCCCTTGCCGCTCCCGACGACCACGGCGGGCGTGTCACCGTCCGGAACCGACACCGGGAAGCGCACCGGGTCTCGCTTCATTTCGCGCAGCACAGCGGCCTGATCGGTCATGCGACCTCCCTCGCGGAGAGTTGCCGGGCGGCATAGCGCGCGATCGCCGGGGCGAGCCATGCCTCCGCCCGGTGGAGATCCCGCGGAACCTCTTGACCGTCGGTGCACCAGCGCATCGGCCGCCGATCCGCCGCGGCGATGTCGAAGAGTCGGCTCTCCACCGGGCACTCATCCAGCTTGGTCGCGAGCAGGTGCGTCAGCCCGAATCCCGCGTACTGCGCCACGACCTGTCGCACCAGTTGCGGCATCAGCCCCGCTGGAATCACGCAGTGGATCTCGTCGGGCACCAGGTGGAGCAACCAGCGGCGAAGTTCAGCGAGATCATCAACCTGCCGCGGGCTCCGGCCCGGCGTGTCCACCAGGATCACATCACAATCCGAGAGCCGCGCCATGGCGCTCCCGAGTTCTGCCGAGGAGTGTGCCGTTGCCATCGGCAGGCCCGCCAGATCGGCGTATGCAGCCAACTGCTCCACCGCACCGATCCGGTAGTGATCCAGCCCCAGGAATCCGACGCGCTGGTCGGCGACACCCAGATCCGACGTGGCGATTTTGGCGAGCGTGGTGGTCTTCCCTGATCCAGTCGGCCCCACCAGCGCGATGATTCGCGGACCGGTGCCGCGACGGCGGCGGGACGGACGAGGGCGCACCACGACATCGGGCACGTGTGCCGCCATCAACTCCCCGAACTCGACCGGTTCCGGAGTGGGGGCCGGATTCGCCGGGGCCGGTGCATCGCTTGCCACCACAGTGAAGGTGCGACCTTCGCGACGGACTGCCACGATTGTCGCGTCGGCACCGAGCGCGGCCCGCGCTTGCTGCAACAGGGAGGGGACATGCGTCCCACGAAAGGTCTCAAGAGGCACGGGGGAGCTCCCACATCGCGAGACTCTGCACAGGAATCTGCGGCGGCAGCTCGCCCAGCGAGACGACCGGCAGATCAGGAAGGATCGGTTCCACGAGACGGCGTATCCCGACACGAAGCGCCGGGGGAGTAATCAACGGTCGCGCACGGCCATCGCGTCGGGCGGTCGCGGCAAGTTCATTGAGCGCGCGCAACAGGCCGGTCAACTGATCCGGCTCGAGCATCTGCCCGTCGCGCGCCGCACGCGGTGTGAAAAGCTGCATCAGTGCCGACTCGAGCCGAGGCCCGACGGTGATCCCGCGCACGGTGCCGTCGGCGTCGGCGAAGAGTTGCGCCACCACATTGGACAGCGCGCGCCGGACATGTTCAGTCAGGACTTCCGGGTCCTTGCTCTGGTCCGCAGCGTCCGAGAGCGTCTCCATGATGGTGACGAGGTCACGTACCGGGAGCCCCTCGCGCAGCAGCCGCTGCAACACGCGATGCATTGCGCCCAACGGGAGTTTTGCCGGCACGAGATCATCCACCAGTGCGGGATGCGTTTCGCGCAGGCCATCGACCAATTCCCGCACATCCTGACGTGAGAGAATGTCGCCGGCGTGACGGCGGATCGTTTCCATCAGATGCGTCGCGAGGACCGTCGGTGCCTCGACCACACTGTAGCCATTCGCTTCCGCTTCGATCCGGCGATCCGGTGTGATCCAGAGCGACGGAATGCCGAAGGTCGGATCGGTCGTCTTGATCCCGTCCAACGGGAGCCCGCGCCCGCCTGCATCCAGGGCGAGGAGATAGCGCGGCATGATTTCGCCGCCGGCGACGCGAACCCCGCGCAACCGGATCGCGTATTCGGTCGGCGCCAACTGGATGTTGTCCCGGATGCGCGCCGGCGGCACGATGATGCCGAGTTCGGTGGCGAGCTGCCGCCGCATGAGTCCGATCCGCGGCAGGAGGTCGCCCTGTTGTGCTTCGTCGACCAGCGGAATGAGTGCGTAGCCGAGTTCGACTTCAATCGGCTCGACCTGCAGCAACTCCCGCATCTGCGCGGCCGCTGGCAGGGCTGGCTGCGCGGTACTGGTGCCTGGCGCCGGCGTGACGACCGGCCGTGTGACACGGCGGCCACGCCACGCGAGTCCGCCCGCCGCACCGGCGAGCGCGAGGAAGGGCAACGCCGGCAGGCCCGGCAGGATGGCCAACATCACCAGGACGGCCGCGGACATCCCCATCGCATTGGCGTTCCGGGTGAGTTGGGGTCCCAGTGCCTGGCCCACTCCCTTCGAGGAGGCGCCGTAGGTCGTGATGATACCCGCGGACGTGCTGACGATGAGTGCCGGAATCTGGCTCACCAATCCGTCACCAATCGAGAGTCCGCTGTAGGTGGCGATCGCGTCCGCCGCACTGAGACTCTGCTGCGCCATGCCGATGGCAAAGCCACCAATCAGGTTGATCGCCGTGATGATCAGTCCGGCGACCGCATCGCCGCGCACAAACTTCGCGGCGCCATCCATCGCGCCGTAGAAGTCGGCATACCGGGCCACTTCGGTCCGGCGACGACGCGCCTCGGTCTCGTCAATCAGTCCGGCGCCCAGGTCTGCATCGATCGCCATCTGCTTGCCGGGCATGGCGTCGAGGGTGAACCGCGCCGCGACTTCCGCGATGCGGCCGGCGCCCTTGGTGATCACCATGAAGTTGATGACGACGAGAATCAGGAAGATGACCAAGCCCACGACCACGTTCCCACCGATCAGGAAGTTGCCGAAGGCGTTGATCACCTCGCCAGCATACCCATCGGCGAGAATCAGCCGTGTGGTACTGACGTTCAGGCCGAGTCGGAAGAGCGTGAGCAGGAGCAACAGCGACGGGAAGGAGCTGAAATCGAGCGGGTCGACCGTGCTCAGCGTCACCAGCAGCACGAGAATGGAAAGGGCAATACTCAGCGCGAGCAGGCCGTCGAGCAGAATCGGTGGCAGCGGCACCACGAGCAAGGCGACGATCAGGATCACGGCACCGGCGAGCCATCCCTCGCTCACCATCGCGCGCTGCAGGATCGTCGGCCCACCCGAGCCGCCGCCACGCGACGCCACGACCGGGGCGCCCCCCGTCCGCACCCCGGATTCCGTGGGCTGTGCCACGACCGTCGTTACCCCGCCGACCGCGCTCATTGTCCGCGAGCCTCAGCGAGGTACTGCGGCAGTCGACCACGCACTCGGTAGACGAATGCGAGCACTTCGGCGACGGCAGCATAGAGCGCCGCCGGAATCGGATGGCCGACCTTGGCGCCGGCCAGCAAGGCGCGCGCGACTGGCACGTTGCGGACGATCGGCACGTTCGCCTCCCGTGCGATGGCGCGAATGCGTTCCGCCAACTTGCGCTGTCCCATCGCCACCACGACCGGCGCGATGGACTTGCGGCCATCATACCGAATGGCCACCGCGATTTCGGTCGGGTTCACGATCACGACGTCCGCTTCTTTCACGCGCTGCAACATCCGCCGCCGCGCGAGCGACTGCGCCACGGAACGCATCCGACTCTTCTGCTGCGGATCGCCCTCGCTCTCCTTGTGTTCATCGAAGATTTCGCGGCGTGTCATCCGCAACTGCTTGGAATGCCGCCAGACTTCGAAGGCGTAGTCGGCGGCGGAGACCATCAGGAAGGCCCCCACCGCAAAGAGCACCAGCCGCACCGTGACCGAGCGGGTCGTGGCGAGAACGGCGGGAGCACTGGCGCCGGTCAGCGCGGTCAATTCCGGCCACGCCTGCCTCAGGGCGATCCAGGACACCAATCCGAGGACACCGAGTTTGACGATGGCCTTGGCCAACGTGAAGAGCGACTGCATGGAGAGGAGGCGCCCGAGTCCGGCGATGGGCGAGATGCGTGACATTTGGGGCGTGATCGGCTTGAGCGAGAGGACGCCACGCGCTTGGATCGCATTCACCACGAGCGCCGGCACTGCGACGGCAAGGAGGAAGGGCACCAGCGCGACGAGCGTCGTTTGCCCAATGACGCGGAGCATGACGGTGGCACCGGCCTCGGTCAATTCGGGTCCGGAGAGCGCGGAGCCCGCTGCACGCAGGACCGTACTCGTTCCCTTCCCCAAGGCACTCCCGCCAAACGCCGCCAGCGCCGTCGCCCCGGCGAGCAGGACAATCGCCGTGGACAGTTCCTGGCTCTTCGGGATCTGCCCTTCTTCGTGGGCCTTCTCCAGTTTCCGCGGGGTCGGGAGTTCACTCTTCTCCTGCGCCTGATCTTCGGCCATGACTACCGCCCGGCCACGGTAAAGGCCCGAATCACGGCATCCGATCCGGCGCCAAGCCCGACCGCCCAATCCGCGACAAAGCCGCCGAGCAGTGGCAGCGTCGCCCCGATCGTGACGAGACCGACGGCCACAGTCACGGGCACAGCGACCATCATCGTGTTGAGTTGGGGGACAGCGCGGTTGAGCACCGCCAGCGCCAGGTTGGTCACCAGCAACGCCACCATCATTGGGGCCGCGACCTGCACCGCGGTCGTGAACACGCTCCCAGCGAGGCCGACCAGGGCGATCCCGCCCTGCGCGAGGTCAATCTCGGATCCTGGTGGAATCGCCAGCACTGAGCGCGCGAGTCCCGTGAGCAACACGAGATGTCCGCCGACGGCGAGATAGACGACCAACGTGAACTGTCCCTTGAGTTGTCCGATACCAGGTGAGCCGACGTCCGTCATCCCCCCGATCGCCGCGCCGAGCGAGAGTCCCATCTGGAGGGAGACGACCTCGGCGGCAACCGACACGCCGTACAGGAAGAACGCGGCCGAGAGTCCGATCGCCAGACCGAGCAGCAGCTCCGTGGCGAGTGGCACGACCATCGTGCCGACATCGATGGGGATGTCGACGGGCGGCACCAAGGGGAGGAGCGCGAGCGTCAAGACCACGGCAATCGCCCCGCGCAGCTTGCCGGGAACCACCGTCATCGACCAGAGCGGCGCGACCGACACCATGCCGGCAACGCGTGCACTGACGAACGCAAAGGTTGGCCAGTGCATCGGCTGCAGCGCTTCGACCAGTGACGGCCCGCTCACTGCGCCGCCTGCGGTAGCGACTGCAGCATCCCGACCGTGAATTCCACCATCGCCCGGATCATCCACGGCAACGCGATCATGAAGACGAGCCCGACCACGACCAGCTTCGGAATGAACGTGAGGCTCTGCTCCTGCACCTGCGTGACGGCCTGCATCAAGGAGATGATGATGCCCACGGCCAGTGCCGCAAACAGCATCGGTCCACCGACGGTCAGGACGAGCGTCAGCGCACGTTGCAACAGGTCCGCGGCCAGGATCGGAGTCATCTCAACCGGGCCGGAACGATGCGACGAGGTTTTGCATCACGAGCGACCAGCCATCGGCGAGTACGAAGAGCAACAGCTTGAACGGCAAGGAGACCAACACCGGCGGAAGCATGAACATGCCCATGCTCATCAGGACCGACGCCACGATCAAATCGATCACCAGGAAGGGCAGGAAAATGACGAAGCCCATCTGGAAGGCGGTCCGCAGCTCGCTCGTGACGAACGCCGACATCACCGTGGCGGTCGGGAGATCCTCGACCGCAACAGAATCCGGCACGGCACTCAACTCGGCGAAGACACCCAGATCCTTGTCGCGCGTGTTGGCCAGCATGAAGTGCCGCATCGGAACAATCGCCTTCTGGTATGCTTCAACCTGTCCGATCTCCCCGCGCAGATAGGGCTGCAGCGCGTCGCGATTCGCTTCCGTCAGCGTCGGCTGCATCACCACCCCCGTCAGGATGATGGCAATCGCCACGAGGAGCTGCGTCGGCGGTGCACCCTGAGTTCCCAAGGCGGAGCGCAGGAAAGAGAGCACGATCAGGATGCGCGTGAAGCCGGTCATCAACATGAACACGGCTGGGAGCAGCGTCAGCGCACCCATCAAGACGACAACGCCGACGGCACCGGAGAGTCGGAGCTCGTCGGCGCCATCGCCGAGTCGGACATCCATCGTGGGGACGGTGGGCGCGCGCACCGACGGCCCGCCCACGGTGGCCGGTCCCACAGCCCTTCCGCCGGTGCCGGCGACCGGAGGCGGTGCGTTGACCACCTGCGCCGAACTGATCGTCGGCATGGCAAGCAACGCGATCGCGAGCCCGATTCGTGTCAGCGCACTGCGCCAGGGCGCTGCGTCGGCACGCAGCCGGTCGGGACGTTCACGCTTCGCGGCGAGGGCGGCGATCTCGTCGGGCTCCAACTCACCGAGCAGCGTATGCCCATCGCCCACGCCGACGATCAAGACGCGCTCGCCAGCACGCAGCAACACCACGCCCTGCCGGGGCCCCGTCGCGACACGATCCAGCAACTGCAAGGCGCCGTGCTGATCTCCGCGGGAGGTCACGCCCTGCATCTTGCCCAGCAGCCGCAGGGCAAGAATCATCAGGCCGACAGTGATCGCCAGTGCCGCAATTGCGCCAAGCACGTGCTAGCGACCCGTCGCGCGGGGAGCGGAGTCGCGGGGGAGCGAGAGGACGCGCGTGATGCGCACCCCGAAGTGCTCCCCAACCACCACCACCTCGCCCTCGGCGAGACGACGGTCACTGACGAAGATGTCGACCGGTTCGCCAACCATCCGATCGAGTTGGATCACCGACCCGGGACCGAGGTCGAGAATTTCCTGAATCGCCATGGTGGTACGACCGAATTCGATCGCCACCGGGAGTTCCATGTCGAGCAGAGAATCGAGCTTGGCGCCCGCCGGCACGGCGGAACCGAGCCCGAGTTCGTCGAGCGCTGCGGGCGATGGAGTCGGCGTGGTGGGTCCAGTCATTCGGGACGCTTCCTTCGTGAGGGGCTGGTGGTAGGGGTTGGCTCGGTCGCCGGGGCCCAGTTGGTCACGCGGAGGCCGACATACCCCTGCTGGCGTCCGAGATGACCGACCGCGAGCGGACGACCATTCACATGCAATTCCACTTCACTCGTGGCGGAGTGGCCGGTCTCGAGGAGCGTCCCTTCCCGCAGCAGCGCGACATCGAGCGCCGAAATGCGGAATTCGGGGAGGCGGACGGCCACCGGGATTCCGGCCGCGCGGACGTGTCCGTCGATATAGAGGCGTGCCTGCGCGATATCCTCCGGGCGGCCGCGGGGCGTCGCGAGTTGCGGGCCGGTCTTCTCGTGCAGAAAACGCTCGAACGCGGTCAGCAACACGCAGAGCGTCAGATAGCCGGTCGACGGCCCGCCCTTGATTTCGAGAATCACGATCAGGACGTTGTCGCCACGGCCACCGATCTGCAGCGCTTCCGCCACCGACTCGAAATCGGCGCGCTCGGGCACCACCGGCACGACATCACTGTAGGCGGCCTTCAATTGACCGAGGATCCGATCGACCAGGTCGCCCAAGACCCCCTGCTCCAGCGTGGTCAGGGCACGACGTGGTCCCGGCGCCTCGCCCGTTCCGCCGAAGAGGCGATCGACAAGGTAGGCCGCCAATTCCGGGTCGAAATCGAGCACGGCTTGCGAGCTCCGCTCGTCGCCCAGATCGATGACGAACGACGCGCATGGCGTGCCGAGCGCCAGGAGGAATTCACCGAAGGTTGCCTGCACGACACTCACCACACCGACGTCCATGTTGCGGCGCAATCGCGTCGACAACAGCCCCTGCACGCCGACCGCGAGTTGCTCGTGCATGGCATCGAGCACCGTCTGGCGCTCCCGCGAGATCCGAGGCGGACGGCGGAAGTTGTAGGGAACGACTTCGGATTCGACCTCGGCCTTGGCTCCTCCCTTCAGGAGCGAATCCACGTCCTGCTGCGTGAGTCCGTCCACGGCTACTGAATCAGGAATTGAGGGATGTACACTGTCACGCTGGAGCCCTTCAGGTACGGCTTGGCGAGCTCGGCGAATTCCAGTCGCAGCGCGTCTCGCGCGCCAGGCGCAAGCAACTCCTCCACGCTCTTCCGCTCCAGTATCCCACCAACCCCGTCCCGCAGCCGCGTTTCCGCGTTGGCGAGGCTGAGCTGGATCGCTTCCGTCGGGACCTCGAACGAGACGGTGACCACGATAAATCGCGAGCCCTGTGACCCGGCCGGATTCACGATGACGTTGCTGAGATCGAAATAATGACCCTTGGCGGGCACCATGTTGCCGTGCCCATCATCCACCAGACCATCGGCCTCTGCCGCCGCGGGGGCGCCGCCACCAGCCAGCTTCGGTGCCACCACGAAGAAGCCGGCCGCCGCGCCTAGAACGAGGGCAACCAGTGCCGCGATGAGGGGCATCGGCCCGGCGGAAGGGGGAGACTCGACTTCGCTGGTCGGATCGGACATGGGGCACTCCTCGGGGAGACACGGGCTGTCGCGCGCGTTGTATGGCAACCACGATGCCACGGTCTCGGAGGAGCGCGTAAACACATGCAGGAGAAGCACTTACCGAAGTCGCTGCCACCACCGCACTCGCGAGGATACCGGCCGTGGGGAAGAGACTGCCGCCGGGGCGGTCAGAGTTGCCGGACAGAAAAAGGGCGGAGTGGCCGGTTGGACCCGGTCACCCCGCCCCTCTCCACGCGCTGGAGACTTAGCGCTTGAGGTTGACCAGCTCGTTGAGCATCTCGTCCGACGTCGTAATCACGCGCGCGTTGGCCTGGAAGCCACGCTGCGTAATGATCATTGACGTGAACTCCTGAGAGAGGTCCACGTTCGAGTTTTCGAGGGCGCCCGGCGTAATACTGGACGAATCACTCGACCCCGCGAAACCCACCACAGGCAGACCCGAGTTCGCCGATTCAGTGAACATGTTGTCGCCTTGCCGGAGCAGGCCCGACGGATTGTTGAAGCGGGCGAGCGCAATCTGCGCCAGCGCCTGGGTGACACCGTTCGTGAAGAAGCCAGTGACAACACCGTTGCCATCGATGGCGATCGACTCCAAGTCGCCGGACTGGTAACCATCCTGCGATCGCACCACGGCGTTCGACGGATTGGAAAATCCTGCCAGTCCGTCGACGTCACCGATGGTACCTGCATCGAGAAGGACGTTGAACGGTGCGCCTGCACCAGTCGGCGTGATGGGCAGGTCCGCGCCGCCGCCGGCGTATGTGAAGGTGAGCAGTCG
>JAHECN010000173.1 GCA_024641735.1 Gemmatimonadota bacterium
TCGAGCACCGTTTCGCGTGCGATCGGGCCGTGGTCCTCGTAGGGGTACATGTACAGGGAGGCCGTCTTGCCGAGGCCCTGCAGGGCATGGAAGAGCCGAATGGAGTTGGTTGGGTTGGTCCCGACGTTCTGGTCGTCGGTCGAGTGATACATCAACAGGGCACCGTTGAGCTGGTCCGCGTAGAGGAGCGGAGACATGTCCAGGTAGGTGGTTCGCCCCTGCCAGAGGTCGCGACCCTCGCTCTGGAAACCATTCGGCGTGAGGGTTCTGTTGTAGGCGCCGTCGCCGGCGATCCCCGCCTTGAAGTACGGCGTGTGGACCATCGCATTCACTGCCGAGAAGGCACCGTAGGAGTGGCCGCCGATGCCGAGGCGCTGGCGATCAATCAGGGCGAGGGTGTCCAGGGCGTCGATCGTGGCGGCGAGATTGTTGCGCAGGTCCACCACATAGTTGTCGTTCGGGAGCTGTCCTTCCGTCGCAAAGATCGGCGCGTCCGGCTCGATCACGGCGTAGCCGACCGTGGTCAGGAATGCCATCGAACGCGGCCCAAAGGAGGGGAAGCGTGTCGGCGGATCATCGGCGTTGGCGTTGCCGCGGTCATACGCTTCCTGGGTGGCATACTCGCGCGGGTAGAACCAGAACATCGCCGGGAGGCGTGTCCCTTCCTTGTAGTCTGCGGGAAGCGTCACGTTGACCCGGAAGGTGTACCCATCGGCCCGCTTTGCGATGACGACCTTCTTGATCGCGTTAGTGAGTTCCGGCGCCAGTTCCTGATTTGCCGTGAGCTGCTGGACGGCACCCGTGGCAAGGGTCAGCACAAACGACTGCGGCACCAACGAGGGTGACTCACGCTGAATGACCGCAGTGGTAAAGTCGTCATCGAGCGCGGACGAGATCGACTCCGTCACGTCGCCTTTCCCCTCGTAGAGCCGCGTGTGCGCACCGCTTGCCAAGTCGACGCGTTCGACCCACGGCCGGACGATCTTGGTCACGCTGTCGGTCGTGCTTCCCTGCACGAAGACGGCGTGCTTGTCCGTTGACATCATCACGACTGGCATGCCACGGGATCCGGCGCGCGTCACGAGCTGCGGTCCGCCGGCCCCCCGTCCGCCGCGTCCGCCACCCGCGGCTGGCGTCGCGCTGCTGTCTCCCGTCGTGCGTGCCGGAGGCGAGACCAGTGTCACCTTGCGATTGCTGTCGGCCAGCATGACGGCATACTCGAAACTGCCGCGTGATGTCGTCTCGGTGGTGAAGAGGATGGTGCCGTCTTCCGACCACCGCGCATTCGTGATCGGATTCTCCGCCTGATAGATGACACTGGCAGACGTCGAATCGAACGGCGCGCGCCAATGGAGCAGGCGATCCGGGCGCTGGGTCGTGGTTGTTGGTGCGGCACCATTTGTCCCTCGGCCACCGGCCGCACCGCCACGCCCGGTCGGGGCCGCGGCGCTGTCGCCGGCCGGGCGTGCAGGCCTGGCTGGGGCGGGAACGCGCTGCAAATAGGTGAGACCGGCTTGGGTGGGGTGCCACGTCAGACTCCGCTTGGCAGTATCGGAATCCGCCGTATTGCCCCGGCCACCCGCCCCGGCGGCCGGCGTCGGGGGACGCGCCGCGATGCTGTCGGTGGACTCCCCTTCACGCATCGGTCGATTCGCCAACTCCACGACCACCTTGCCGGTCGCGTCCAGCATCACTTCTCGGCTCCCGAAAGAAGACACAGGCAGCGAGTAGGAAAAGGGCTTCTCCTGATAGGTCACGCGAAAGAGCCGACCATCGGGACCGGCGTTGAGTGCGCGGATCATCCCCGGTGCGCGGATCTTGGTGACGGCCCGGGTCCGCACGTCGATGGTGGCGAGCTGGCCCGTGCTGTAATACTCGACCAGCGCCTTGTCGTGGTTGGATTCGAGCAGGTCGGCGTAGGTGCGCGTCTTGAGCTTGACCCCCTCATTGACGCGGACCATTGGTTCGGTCGCAATCGGCGGCGCCTTGGGCTCGGCCCCGCGTCCTTCCGGGAGCAGGACCGCGATGATGGTCTTGCTGTCGGCGGTCCACTCGAACGACGTCACGTGCGTGGCGAGGAGTGCGGTCCGCGTCAGGGGGCGGCTCCGCCCCGTGAGCGGGTCGGCGAGGTAGATGTGCGTCGCCGCGTCGAAGAGGGCGAGAAAGGCGATCGTCCCGCCGTCGGGCGACCAGACCGCGCTTCCCACACGGGCGCCAGCAGGCACCTGAATCGGCGTGGTCTTGCCAGTGGTCCGATCATAGAGCTCGTAGCCGGTGTTGCTGCGAGTTGTCAGCGTCCGGCTCCGGTTCCCGGCGATGTCCACCTGCCAGCCTGCCAGATTGTGATAGGGCTTCCCCATGAGGGCCAACGATGGCATCCCATCTCCGATGCTCCTCAGGAACCAGCGCCGTGACATCGGGCTCGGGGTCGTGTAGGAAAAGTTCGACTCCCGTGGCGCCGTCACGAGTCGGGCGATGTCGGCGGGTGGCGTGATATACCGCTCCGCGGTGATCGCCTCGTCCACGGCGGACTTGGCCGGGGGGGCGTTCTGGGTCGATCCCTGCGCCGGCAGCGAGCCGGTGAGCAGGGCAAGGAGCGAGAGAGCGGCCAACGGGCGGCTCGCGCGGATCAGGGAATCGCGCATGCGAGAGGACTCCGGGGTGTCTGGGGCAGGAACAGGGGAAGCAGAAAAACTACCCCCAAATACGCCGCACGGCGACCGAGGGTTGATTCCCCGGTCGCCGCGCGGTGCGCTGATTGCGCTGCTAGTGCGTCAGCTTCCGGTACTTGATCCGGTGCGGCTGATCGACCGACACGCCCTTCCGTCGCTTGTAGTCGGCCGAGTAGTCCTCGTAGTTCCCCTCGAACCAGACCACCTCGGAATCACCCTCAAAGGCGAGAATGTGTGTCGCGATGCGGTCGAGGAACCAGCGATCGTGGGAGATCACGACGGCACAGCCCGAGAACGTCAGCAACGCATCTTCGAGCGCTCGGAGCGTGTCGACATCGAGGTCGTTGGTCGGCTCGTCGAGCAGGAGGACGTTGCCGCCGCTCTTGAGCAGCTTCGCCAAGTGGAGCCGGTTCCGTTCTCCTCCGGACATCAGGCCGACCTTCTTCTGCTGGTCGGAGCCCTTGAAGCCGAACCACCCGCAATACGCGCGTGAGTTGATGCTGCGTGTGCCGAATTGGAGCACGTCGTAGTCGCCCGCAATTTCCTGATAGACGGTCTTGTCCGGGTCGAGTGCCTCGCGCGACTGATCAACGTAGGCCGTTTCCACCGTCTTGCCGATCACCAACTCGCCGCTGTCCGGCTGCTCCTGCCCCGTGATCATCCGGAAGAGCGTCGTCTTGCCGGCGCCGTTCGGGCCGATGATGCCGACGATCCCGGAACGCGGCAGCGAGAATTCGAGATTCTCGAAGAGAAGCTTGTCGCCGAACGCCTTGGTCAACTTCTTGGCGATGACGACTTCGTCACCGAGTCGCGGTGCGGGCGGGATCAGGATCTCGTGCCCGATGGCATCAGCCTTCGCCTCTTCCTGGACCAGCACGTCGTACGCCTGGAGCCGTGCCTTGCTCTTCGCTTGGCGTGCCTTCGGGGACATCCGTACCCACTCCAGTTCGCGCTCGAGCGTCCGCTTGCGTGCGGAGGCCTGCTTCTCCTCCACGGCGAGCTTCTTGTCCTTCTGGTCGAGCCAGGAGGAGTAGTTCCCCTTCCAGGGAATCCCGGCGCCGTGCTCGAGCTCCAGAATCCACTCGGCCGCGTTGTCGAGGAAGTAGCGATCGTGGGTGATCGCCACGACCGTCCCGGGGAATTCGGTCAGGTACCGCTCCAGCCACGCCACCGACTCGGCGTCGAGGTGGTTGGTCGGTTCGTCCAACAAGAGCATGTCGGGCTTGCTCAACAGCAATCGGCAGAGGGCCACGCGCCGCTTCTCACCGCCGGACAGCGTGTCCACGGCGGCGTCGGCGGGCGGGAGTCGCAGTGCGTCCATCGCGATGTCGAGGGTGCGGTCCAGATCCCAGGCGTTGGCGGCGTCGATCTTGTCCTGCAATGCCGCCTGCTTGTCGAGGAGTGCCGTCATCTCGTCGTCACTCATCGGTTCGGCAAACTTCATCGAGATCTCTTCGAAGCGCGTCAGCAGCGCTCGCACGTCGGCGAGTGCTTCCTCGACATTGCCACGGACATCCTTGGTATTGTCGAGCACCGGTTCCTGCGGGAGGTACCCAATGCGGACGCCCTCGGCCGGCGCCGCGTCACCCAAGAAGTCCTGATCGACACCGGCCATGATCTTCAGCAGCGAGGACTTGCCGCTGCCGTTGGCGCCGATCACGCCGATCTTGGCGCCCGGATAGAAGGAGAGGTAGATCCCCTTGAGGATCTCGCGTTGGGGGGGGACGATCTTGCGAAGATCCCGCATCGTGAAGATGTATTGATGGCTCATGGCAGAGAAAGTAGTCGAGAGTGGGGAGTCGTGAGAGGGATCCTCTCCACGGGACACTCCCTCTCGCGACTCACGACCAACGACTCACGACTCCGGACCACGATGCCGCTCCTCCTCCTGCTCCTCCTCGCCGCTCCACTGGCCGCCCAGGCCAAGGACTGTGACGGCTTTTACACGCCGTTGGTCGTCCCGGCCGAGTTCTGTGTGCGGCCCTTCGCGGAGAAGGTTGGCCCCGTCCGGCATCTGGTGGTGCACCCCACCGGGGTGTTGGTCGCGGCCACGAAGGTAGGGCCGGGACTGGTCTCGCTGGCCGATACCAGTGGGGACGGCATTGCAGACGTGATCACGCGCTTTGGGCCGGGGGAAGGCGGCACGGGCGTCACGTGGCATGCCGGATGGCTCTACTTCGCGGCCGATATCGGGATCTATCGCATTCCTTGGCCCGCGTCCGCTCGGGCGCCGACTGGGACTGGGGAGTGGATCATCGAGCGACTCCCGGCTGGTGGAAGTGGCTGGGCGCACTACATGAAAGGGATCGCGGTCGGGGCCGATGGGGCACTGTACGTCTCAATCGGATCGGGGAGCGACAATTGCCAGAGCGGCGCCGAGGTATCGGCGCGGCCTGGTCTCTGGCCTTGTCCGGAGCTCGCGACGCGAGCGGGAGTCTGGCGTTTCGCACCCCCGACCAAGGTGGGCGGCGAGTGGACCGGGTCCCGATTCTCGACCGGACTCCGCAATGCCATGGCGATCACCCGCGAC